>SVSZ01000098.1 GCA_015064025.1 Oscillospiraceae bacterium
CCGATGCGACGCTGGTTGGCGGCGCATTCAAAGAGGAACATTGCGATCGCAACGAACTTGCTACCGATATCGCCCCAGCTGAACACCTCGTTGAATGCGCCGCCAACCAGCGTCGCATCGGTGTAACCTGCCGCAATGGCTCCCGTCTGTGCATTGAAGACACCGCCGTTGAGTCCACCCGAGGTGAGCACCACGAGCGCCGTCATCGTACAAACGATCATCGTGTCGGCAAACACCTCAAAGATACCCCACATACCCTGCTTGACGGGCTCCTTCACACTGGAGTTGGAGTGCACCATCACGGAAGAACCGAGACCTGCCTCATTGGAGAACACACCGCGCTTGAAGCCGTTGGTCATAGCAACGATCACGCCACCGATACCGCCGCCGACGAATGCCTCGGGTGCAAATGCATTTGCGAAGATCGCCTGGAATGCAGGAATGATCGCCTGATAGTTCACACCGATGATCACAACGCTTCCCGCAACGAAAAGCACGACCATAAAGGGAACGATCTTTTCGGCAACGTTTGCAATTCTCTTAACACCGCCGAGCGTGATGACCGCCGTGAGGATCATGATCACGACACCGAGGAGGATATTATAGAGCGACACGCCCTCAAAAACCGCGATGCTGGAGAGCGCCTCAACGTCGAAAGCAGAAGCAACGTTTGCAACGATCTTGTTGACCTGACCCATGCTTCCGATACCAAAGGAAGCAAGCATCGTAAAGATACAGAAAAGAACTGCCAGGATCTTACCGGGCTTTTTCAGCGTTGCTTCGCCGTGCTTGTCCTTGTAGGAATAGCTGCCAACGCCGTCCTGCAGATAGTACATCGCACCGCCGGACCATTCGCCCTCGCTGTTCTTGCGTCTGAAATAGATACCGAGAACGTTTTCTGCGTAGTTCGTCATCATTCCGAAGAATGCAGCAACCCACATCCAGAACACCGCACCCGCACCACCGATGCAGATCGCAGCGGCAACACCTGCGATGTTACCCGTACCTACGGTCGCGGCAAGTGCCGTACAAAGTGCCTGGAAGGGAGAGATCACTCCCTTTTCCTTGCGGTGCTTCATTACGTTCTTCGTAAACAAGCTACCGATGGTATTCTTCCACCAAAGCCCAATGTGCGATACCTGGAACACCTTGGTGCAAAGTGTGACGATGATACCCGTGCCTATGAGGAGCGCGAGTCCGAAAATTCCCCATACCACGCCGTTGATGCTGCCGTTGATCTCGGCAACCTTTTGCAAAAATCCTTCCATTTTGCCCTCCTGAAAGAAAAAAAATTGACGGGGTGTGAAAAGCACACCCCGTCAAGTAACGAAAAAACGTCAAAAGAAAGATGCGCTTTGTCCTTTTGCCTGAGAGTTTGGCGTGTAACACGCTTGCACCTTCGGCCCCCAACCCAATGGGTGTCTCCAAAGCTCCGTCAGCATTCGGTCCCCATCCCTTACAGGACACCTGAGAGCGTTACTCCTTCGGCTGTGAGACCACAATTTCCCGAATGCTTCAACCGGAATGACGACATTATACAACAAAAAAATGCAAAAAGCAATACCTTTTTTCATTTTTTTAAAAATTTCGCAACAGAAACAAAGAAAACCCAAAAAACGCGAGGATTCCGGTGATATTGAACAAAACAAGCTCACGCAATCTTGTTGATCCGCCTTTCTCCCACGCACTTGGCAACCGTATGGCAGATCAGATAGACCAAAAGCTCCATTGCAAAAAACGCAATGTAATTCAACACAGGGGCGAGGTAGGGCGCGATATCCGCAGGCAACAAATAGAACGGATCCTGCTTGATAAAAAACCAGTTGAAATCGTGGGAATAGTCTCCGCGCTCTCCGCTGTAAAGGGTGTTTCCGAGAAATGCCCAAGCGGTCATCAACAGAAGAACGGGCAGATTGCGAAAACTGCTTTTCAGTGTCATTTCACGGTAGTGATACGTTACCGTGAGAATACCGTACACCGCCATACAAGAGTGGAAGGTCATCGTTTGCAAAACACGATAGGAGAGCGGCCCGATCTCATACCACATCACCCCCGCAGGGTATGCCAGATAGCAAAGATTTGCCATCAAACCCAAAAGCGTGAAATTGAGGCGGTATTTTGACAAAAAGCGATTGTGATTGCTCAAAAAGCACATCACACACATTCCCGTGCAGGCGTGGAAGGGCAGCTTATCAATATCGATCTCACCATAGGCAAACGGCATCAGAAAGAAATCGGCGACGTACAGAAAAAACGCCGCATTTCCAAAGCAACGCGCAACGCGGTCACGCGTGTCTTGTCCCTTTTCGCGCAAAAGCACCACGGACAGCGCGATCGCGCCCAACACGAGAAAAATAAAGATCCAATGCGTAAGGCCGAAGCAAGTAAACACAGCCCCGTCCTTTTTGTCCTCAAGAAGCTCACTCAAAATGGAATACATAACGTCAAAACTCCTTTGTTTTAGGCTATTTTGTAAAAAACGTGCCCCACACGCATTCTATCATATTCCACAAAAAAAGTCAAGCACTTTCCAAAAAAGAGAAGCGACCTGCCCTTTGCAAGTCGCTTCCCCGTTGAAGGTGATTGGTATTGTGTTGAATATAAGGATCAACCGTAACGCTTTTCCAGCTCCTCGCGAATGATCGCCGTCCAGCGAACGATCGCAGTCGGGTCTCCGCCCGTGGTTTCCAGATCCTTAAGCGTGACGTCCCATACGCATCCGTTTGCATCGAAGATATCCATCGCACGGCGAAGATCCTTCCGCACGAAATCCTCATCCACACCGCGAGAGCAAGCGGTCGAGGGGTTCGGACGCCAGGACAGCACGTAGTCGCCGCCGATCTGCTCGGCACATTTTGCCGTGTCGGCAAAGGGAGAGACAGCAATACGTCTGAGGTTTTTGATGCGCTTGAGAAGCGGGATCTTCTTGGTAAGATCCTCACAGCAGCCGTATGCCACAAGGCCGTAGCGCTCCATGATCGGCTCTTGGAAGGTCAGCATAAACTCGTCGAACATCTCCGGTCCCCAGGTCGTAAATTCCTGCGCCGCCATGTGTACCCACAGCTGCTTGGAGGAAACGGGTGCATCACTTGCAGAGGGAGCTTGCAGCTCACGGCAGTAGGGCATTGCCTGGTTCTGATGGTTGCAAAGGCGGAAGCCGTTCTTTGCCTCGGTTGCGTCGATGTGCTCGATAATTCTGTCGCGCATCCAACCGATCAGCTCCAGGAGCCACTCGGGGCTGTCGTATGCATCCCACATGATCTGCTCAAGTCCGCGCAGCTTTGCAAGAAGCGTGGAAATATCGTTGCCCCACATCGCACACAGAGGTGCTTGGCGGTCAACCACAACATCCAAAATTCCGTCCAAAGCATTCTGGTGCCATTCCAGGCGTTGCTTGGTCTTTTCCTCGTCTACCGCATAAGGACGTACGTGAAGCTTTTTCACGTCCTCCTCCTCGACGATCGCAGGCTTGTATGCTGCAGCAAGCACGCCCTCTGTCTTCTCTGCCATTTCAGCAGGCAATCCGTAAACACCCGCAGGGTCAATGTCAACAAAGGCACGCACGGAGATAAAGGGCTCGATGATCGTGTCGTCGCACATCTGCGTAAAATATTGGTTGAGCAAAAGCTTATATTCAAGGCTGCGAAGAGAGGGATTCTGGCATTGCAGATCTCCCGGCTTCAAATACTCCTTGAAGGGGACAGATCGAATATAGATCGGAGGTCTTGTAAAGCTCAGACTGTTGTGGTCCGTCCACAGCTTGCGTCTGCGCTCCATTTCGGGGCTGAGTGCAAACTCTCTTGTCTGTTTCGCAAGCTCTCGAATGCGTTCAAAATCGTTCATAATAACCCTCCTTTGTAAAAACGTGCCATGCTGATTTTGTCATTCTTTTCCACGTTTATATCCATTATAACAGATATATATGGGTTTGTAAATATGGAATCGGTGTTTTTTTACAAAAAAATGTGGAAGAAAACCACACAAAGCGGTGCCGAACCGAGTGCAACAAATAAAATTATTTGGATCCTCTCACCGAAAAGCGGGAAAGTCCGATTTCTCCGCGCTCGCAAAAGACACCCCAATACGTTCCCGTAAACGTGGTCGGATGCGTTGCCTCGGAGCATAAAAGCGCCGTTTTTCCACGCCCCAGCTCCACAAATGCGCCGTCACTTTCGTAATAAAAGGTGTACCACTCCTCCGTGCTCTCGATCTTTAAGCGGATCGAATTTTTACAGTCGATGGGATGCCGCGCCACCACGATATCGATATCTGCAACTCGCTTGCGAAGGCATACAAAGCACTGCTCCCCCTCTCTCGTCACAAAAATATCGTAGTGATAGTCACTGTTATAAAACGCCGTCAACCCCGCGCTTTGTCCTTCCACGGGTGCTCCCTCCATACTCGCAAGAACCTCCATGCAAAACGCCTGTTGGCGCATGGCGATCATCGTAGGACGCCCCAAGGGCGTGGACAGATCGTCGCCGTCGCCAACCAAGGTCATCCTTCCGTCTTCGAGACGATAGCTTGCCTTGTTGGGATTGCGAACGAAATTCCAGCGCAGATCCAAGGTCTCTCCGTCAAAGCGATCCTCAAAATCAAGGCTGACGGGATCGGGAGGCGGCCCCGGAAGCTCCCCCTCCATTTCAAACGCGATCTGCCCGTGCTCCCCCACCGTCGGCCATTCGTCAGCATTCCAGAAAAGAGGAGACAAAAACGTTTCTCTTCCGAGATGATGGAGCTTTGCAGAGGGGATCGTTCGAATTGCAAGACAAACCAACCACCATCGACCGTTTTGATCCTCGACGAGATCTGCGTGTCCCGTGGCTTGGAGTCTTGAGGGGTGATCACGGTGTGAGAGGATCGGGTTGCGAGGGCAAGGATCGTAAGGACCACAGATGCGCCTTGCGCGCTGTATCGTTTCCATATGCCCATATTCCGTGCCGCCCTCGGCAAGCATCAGATAATACCAATCGCCTCGCTTGTAGAGGTGAGGCGCTTCCGCAAACCTCCCCCCACAGCCACGCGAGATCCGCTCCGCGGAAGACAACAGCTCTCCCGTAAGCGGATCGATCTCACTCATAAAAATACTGTTTCTCCCATCTGTATCCAGCGCGGTGGAGAGAAAATAGCACTTACCGTCATCATCCCAGAATAATGAGGGATCAATACCGCCTTGGCTTACCCACGCAGGCTCGCTCCACGTTCCGCGGATATCCCTTGTGTGCACGATAAAATTCCCCTTTGCGCTGACGTTTGTGGTCGTCATAAAGAAGACCCCGTCGTGGTATCTTAAGGTTGGAGCATAGATGCCCTTTGATACGGCTGCGCCCTGTAAGGGAAGCTGAGAATCTCTTGTCAGACAATGACCTATCAGCTCCCAGTTGATAAGGTTTTTACTATGATAAATGGGGACACCCGGAAAAAACTCAAACGTGGAGGTCACAAGATAAAAGTCATCTCCCACGCGGCAGATGCTCGGATCGGGATGGAAGCCCGGCAGAATCGGATTTTTATACCTCATAATCGTCCCCTCTCCTGTCAACGTCTTTCATATGTGATCCGAGTATCGCTCGGCAGTAATGATACCGCCTTCCACGTGAAGCTTACATACCCTTGCGGTTCTCGCTTCGGAAAAATCATCGCGCGTCTCGTCCCGGTCGCGGCCGTGGTAGACCGCATAATATTGTCCCTTGTACTTGATCACGCTATGGTGACCCGTGCCCTCCTCAAATTCGTTTCTGATAAGAACAGGATCAAATGCGCCGTGATTCGTGTGCTTGAAAAACTCCACTCGCGTCAGGTCCGACTCGCACGAGCGTGCCGCGGCATAGCCGATGTGATACGAATCATTCTGATAGCACGCACCGCTGTACATCACGTATTGCCACTCCCCCTCACGGAACCAAAAGGGACCCTCAAGCGTGTGCCAATCTCTGCCGTCCCCAAATCGGTTTCGCTGATAGATCTCCTCGTCGAAGGTAGGAACGATGACCTCCTTTGGATGATTGGCGGGTGTCAAGGGATCGATCAAGCGATCTACGTAGATCCGCGTACCGATTCGGTCACAGTGAACGTTGTCCTCTGCATACCAAAGGAACAGTCCGCAATCGGTTTGCACCACGTGGGAATCAATGGAAAACCGATCGTAAAAGCACGTCGGATTCGTGAACGGTCCAAGGGGAGAATCGGCAACCGCCGCATGCATCAATTGTCCAAATTCATCACCCGACGAGCAAGAAAAATAAATGTAATAGCGACCGTCGAATTTGATAACGGACGGTGCCCAAAAATCCTTTCTCCCGACAAACGAGGCAACCACACCTTCATAGTGCCAGGTTCCAAACAGGTCCTCGGCAGAATATGCCTCTACGCCATTTTGGGCCGTCACGTACAGATACAGCTTATCCCCGTCCTCAAAGATGAAGGGGTCTGCCTGAAATTTCCCGGTCACGTCAAATTTCAACTTCACGGTTTCATCCTCCTTTGGATCGAATATTACGGTAACTGAATTTATATCACCGAGCGACCCTCCCACTCCGGTTCGGGATCTATCTCCATAATTTTTGCAATCGTAGGTGCAATATCCAAAAGAGACAGCGCGCCTGTAATCTCTCCGGCTCGGAAACTCTTGCCGTAAAAGAAAAGCGGTATCGTCATATCCTCCGGCATATCACTGCCGTGAGAGCGGTCGTGCCCGCCGTGGTCCGCCATGATGATCACGGAATATTCTTCCCCAAACCTCTCCACAACTCTTTTTGCGTTGTCTATGGCAATCGAGATACGGCGCAAATATTCTTCACTCATCCAGCCGTTGTCGTGCCCGCCCTTTTCGTCGGTTTCCACCATATATAAAAACACAAAATCGGGATGATTTTCTTCGATATTGCGAAGTGCCTCATCCGTCAGCACCGTATCACTGCTTTCCTTCATATAGGCGTTGATATACGTCGAAAATCGCAAACACCCCGGAGATGCGATATCACGCAGAGGCTCCCAGCCGTAAAACATAGAGGAAACCCCTCCGCACGCCTTTATTTTCTCAAAAATCCCAAGCACGGGGCGCACCTGCGGAACGTACGTATTGGTAAGGATACCGTGCCTTTGAGGAGTAACGGAATGCGTCATGGAAAAGTGACACGGAAAAGTGACCGACGGATTCATCGACGTAGCAGAATACGTATAAGCACAGCTCCGCTCCAGCTCCTCCACGTATGGATTGCCGCAAGTCTTCAAACCATCGGAACGCATCCCGTCGATGGAAATTAAAATGACCTTGTTTTTCATATCAGCACCACTCCCCTGTTGAGTTGTTATAACATAGTTTTATTATAGCACACCCCGGGACAACAAGTCAACTATCAAATTGCAAAGCGGAGGCCCTGCTTCATTTTTCATACACCGTAGGTGCGCTTCATTTCCAAAAAGAAAAGCACTGCTCTTGAACTGAACCCGTAAAAACGGACATTGAATAAAAAAGCCTCTTGTAGTAGAATAGATATATCTACTACAGGAGGTTTTTTGTATGGGAAACAGAAAAGGGCAAAAACAATATTCAGAATCAATAA
>SVSZ01000099.1 GCA_015064025.1 Oscillospiraceae bacterium
GCGGTTTTTCTGCAGGCGGGCATCTCGCGGCATGCACGGGAACACTTTGGAATCATTCGTGTCTTGACGAATACCTTTCGGGAGATCGGACACCATATAAGCCGAACACAATGGTTTTGTCATATCCCGTCATCAATCCCTTGCACCGTGGGTCCTACCTCAATCTCTTTGAAAAAAAGGAAGAGGCGTTGACCGAAGAGGTGATCGATCTGCTGTCACTTGAAAAACAGGTCACAAAGGATACTCCTCCTACCTTCCTTTGGCACAATTCCGATGATAAAGCCGTCCCTGTTGCGTGTTCACTTATGTTTGGAATGGCGCTTTATCAAAACGGGATTCCCTTTGAAATGCGCATCTGGGAAAACGGTGGACACGGGGTTTGTCTCGGCAATTATGTTACCAAAAGCCATCATACGGTAGAACATCCGCTTGACTGCTGCGGTTGGGTTGCGGAATCCGTAAAATTCTTACTCAGGCATTGATTTTTTCTTTAAAGGAGCATTTGTTTGTGGAAACAAATGCTCCTTTTGGCATTTTATGGAAACGGCAAAACGATTTCTCAAAAATATTGACAAAAAAATAACTTTTTTTCGAAAAACTATAGATTTTTTTTTAAAAGTATAGTATAATAAGATGTCCAATTATGTGAACGCGGCTTGTCCTTGCAAGGTGACTCGGTTGCAGGAACCGTGATTTAACCGCAAAGGCGCAAAAAGCGTTCTGCCATAACAAAATATTTCAGGAGGTTTTGGAATTATGAAAAAGAAATTGACTACGGTCGATTTTCACGGGACAAAAGAGCAAGAAGAAAAATTGCTTGCCGTCATCGCAAAGCATGCCGGCGAGAAGGGGGCTATGATGCCCATTCTTCAGGAGGCTCAGGGGATCTACGGATATCTGCCCATTGAGGTGCAGGAGATCATCGCGGCAAAGACCGGTGTTTCCCTTGAGGAGATCTTCGGTATCGTTTCCTTCTATGCACAGTTCAAGCTCAATCCCGACGGTCAGTATGCAATTGCTGTTTGCCTCGGCACCGCATGCTATGTAAAGGGATCCGGTGATATCATCAATGCGATTTCCGAAAAGCTCGGAGTTGCCATCGGAAGCACCTCTCCCGACGGAAAGTATTCCATTGAGGCTACCCGTTGCATCGGCGCTTGCGGACTTGCTCCCGTTTTGACTGTCAACGGTGAGGTATACGGAAGACTGACCGTGGATGACGTTGATTCTATCCTCGCAAAATACAAGTAATTCACCTTACATCTGAAAGGCGGGTACCGATCGTATGAAAATTTCGGAGATCAAAGCATTGCTCGACGCAGAGGTCGTTTGCGGCGAGGACATGCTCGACAGAGAGGTTTATGCCGCTTGCGGAAGCGACATGATGAGCGACGTCTTGGCTTACGTGAAGGATCAGGCAGTCCTGTTGACGGGTCTTGTCAATACTCAGGTCGTTCGCACGGCAGAGATGATGGATATGGTGTGCATCGTATTTGTTCGCTCAAAATCCCCCACGGAGGAAATGGTTTCCCTGGCTCGTGAAAGCGGTATGGTACTGCTGAAAACAAGAAAAAGAATGTATGAGGCTTGCGGAAGGCTCTATGCGGGAGGCCTTGGCGGAAACGGAGCTGCAACATGAATGAGGCCGTAAAGTTTCATTTCCGCGTAGACGGAGACGATTTTACCTCAGCAGGGCAGGCATCCGTTCAGGTAAAGAAAAGCTTGCGTCAGCTTGGGATCTCTCCCGAGATTATCCGCAAGGTGTCTATCGCAATGTACGAGGGCGAGATCAACATGGTGATTCATGCCGGCGGCGGTGAGGCAGATGTATTGATATACGAGAACCGTATTGAGATCATATTGGCCGATCATGGCCCCGGAATTGCCAATATCGAGCTTGCCATGCAGGAGGGCTTTTCCACAGCCCCGGACAATATCCGCTCTCTCGGTTTTGGAGCGGGGATGGGATTGCCGAACATGAAACGCTACTCGGACTCCATAAAAATAGATTCTGAGGTTGGCAGAGGCACCACCATTTTGATGACTGTCAATTTGTGAGTCTCTTCCACGGTCAGAAAAAAACACTAAGGAGCCATGATCACATTATGAATACCTATGAGCATTCGGTTTCGTTGGATGTTTCAAGATGCACGGGATGCACCATGTGCTTGAAGCGTTGTCCGACTGAGGCAATACGGATTCATGACGGTCATGCACAGATCGATCCGAACAGATGTATCGACTGTGGCGTTTGTATCCGCTATTGTCCCAATCATGCCAAAAAAGCAAACTACAGTAAGCTTGATGCCGTTATGAAGCATAAATGGAAAATCGCGCTTCCCGCGCCCACGCTTTACGGTCAGTTTGAAGAGCTTGAGGATGTGGATTACGTTCTTCAAGGCTTGCTGGACATTGGCTTTGACGACGTTGTAGAGGTCGCTCAAGCCGCGGAATTGGTTTCCGCTTACACACGTCTCTACTTGAAAAACGAAGGAATCTCAAAACCCGTTATCAGCTCCGCATGTCCGGTTGTTCTTCGCTTGATTTCTTTGCGCTATCCGATGTTGCGTGAGCATATCATGCAAATGCTGCCTCCCATGGAGATTGCGGCAAAAATGGCTCGCAAAAAAGCCAAGGAAGAGCACCCCGAGTTGACGGATGATGATATTTGCGTTTGCTTTATATCTCCGTGTCCTGCAAAGGTTTCTTACGTTAGAAACGGTTTCGGGGATTACAAGAGTGAGGTTGACGAGGTTTTATCGGTCAGTGACATCTATTTCAATCTTTTGAACGTTATGCGACGTGGGGAAACACCACGATCCTTCTCAAAATCGGGAATGATCGGAATCGGCTGGGCAACCTCCGGTGGGGAATCCTCGGCAATCTTCAATGACAAGTATCTTGCTGCCGACGGCATAGAAAACGTCAACCGTGTTCTGGATCAGCTGGAAAACGGAAACATCTCCTCTGTTGAGTTCATTGAGCTGAACGCATGTCCCGGCGGTTGCGTGGGCGGTGTAATGGCAGTGGAAAATCCGTTTGTTGCCAAAGCGAGACTGCAGACACTGAGAAGATACCTTCCCGTATCCCAAAACGTTTTAACGACAAAAGAAAGGGAATACATTCCCGCAGGATATTTCTTTGAGGAAATTCCTACTTATCGACCGATACAGCGGCTCAGCGAAAATTTCGCCGAATCGTTGCGCATGATGTCTGATATCCAAAAGATCCGTACCGAGCTTCCCGGCATCGATTGCGGTGCCTGCGGCGCTCCCAGTTGCCGTGCTTTTGCCGAGGATATCGTCAAGGGCATTGCATCAAGAGATGGTTGCGTGGTGGAAAAGGGACGGATGATCGATGAAAAAATATCACAGATGCAGGGGGAAACAGATGACGGTTCATGATTTGGCGGAAAAGCTCGCGTTGCGTCCTCTTTCCGTATCAGACGAGGAGCGCGAGTGCTCCGGTGTTTACATTGGAGATTTGCTGAGCTGGGTGATGGGACGTGCTTCGTGTGACAACGTATGGATCACGATCATGTCAAACATCAACATCGTTGCGGTTGCATCCTTGGCAGACGTTGCATGTATTGTTCTTGCGGAGGGCGTTACGTTGGAGGAAAACGTACGCACGACGGCGGAGCAAAAAGGAATCAACGTTTTCACCACCGAAAAAACAGCATACGAGATCGCAGCTGAGCTCGCACTTCTGGATCTGTGAACCGCTACTATTACGACCTGCACCTTCATTCCTGCCTATCCCCCTGTGCTGACAATGACATGACTCCGAATAATATCGCGGGTATGGCGGCACTGGCAGGACTTAACATTGTTGCTTTGACGGACCATAACTCGTCGAGAAACTGTCCCGCATTCTTTGCGGCGGCAAAAAAGCAAGGGATCATTCCGATCGCCGGAATGGAGCTCACCACTGCAGAGGACATTCATATCGTTTGTCTCTTTGAATCCTTGACAGATGCCTTGGCATTCAATGACGTGATTGATACAAAAAGGGTGAGAATTCCGAATCGCGTAGATATTTTCGGAGATCAGTGGATCATGGATGAGAACGATTCTGTCGTGGCATCCGAGGCAGATCTTCTTTCAAACGCGACAACGCTGACTCTTGACGACGTACCACCCTTGGTACATAAGCATTCCGGTATCTGCTATCCCGCGCACGTGGACAGAGAAGCCAACGGATTGATCGCAACACTCGGAACCTTTCCGATCTCACCTGTTTTCGGAGTTTCCGAATTTCACGACGAGGACAAGGTAGAAGCTTACCGTAAACTTCACCCGAAGTTGAATGAGATGCGCATTGTCATAAGCTCCGATGCTCACTATCTTTGGGATATCCGTGACAAGAAGCATTATTTTGAGCTTGATGACGAGCCGTATTCCTCAGACCGTGTTCGCCGCGAGATGTTTCGCATGCTGAAAGGAGAGCTGTCTTGAAGGAGTTATCATTAAACGTTCTTGACATCACGGAAAATTCCGTAAAGGCAGGAGCTACACTCGTTCTCATTCATATCACGGAAGATGAAACGCTTCTTACGATCAAGATTTCCGATAATGGTTGCGGAATGCGTGAGGAGATCCTTCGTGGTGTGATCGATCCCTTCTATACCACAAGAACTACACGAAACGTGGGTCTTGGAATTCCGCTTTTGAAGCTGGCTGCCGAGCAAACGGGAGGCAATATTTCGATTGCGTCACGGCATGAATCCGAATTTCCGACCACTCACGGCACCGATGTTCTTGCGCGTTTTTACAAGCAACATATTGATTTTACTCCCATGGGGGACATCGTTTCTACGGTGACTACCTTGATTCAAGGACACCCGGAAATCGATTTTGAATTTCGGCACGATAGCCAAGATTTCAACGTGCTTCTCGATACGAGGCAGATGCGAGAGATCTTAGGTGCCGACATTCCGTTGAACGATCCCGAAATACTTACTTGGATCGCTCAATATCTTAACGATCAGTATTAAATTTATTATCAATAAAAGAAAGGAACTGTATTATGAAATCTTTGGCAGAGCTTGCGGCAATCAGAGAGAAAATGAAGGACAAGATCGTGCTTCGCGAAGGCGGAGACGCCTCCATTCGCATCGTTGTCGGCATGGCAACCTGCGGTATCGCGGCAGGTGCGCGTCCTGTTCTCAATGCATTTGTTGAGGGCGTTGAAAAGGAAGGCCTCGGTGGCAAGGCGATCGTTTCTCAAACGGGATGCATCGGTATTTGCCAGTATGAGCCTGTTGTGGAGGTCATGGAACCCGGCAAGGAGAAGGTTACCTATGTCAAAATGACTCCCGAAAAGGCTGAAAAGGTACTCAAAGAGCACATCAAGGGTGGCAAGGTCGTACAGGAATACACGATCAGCGACACCAAGAATGCATAATTTGGAGGTATTGAATTTATGATTCGCGCTCATGTATTGTGTTGCGGCGGTACGGGATGTACATCTTCCGGAAGCCCCAAAATCCAGGCAGCCTTCGAGGCTGAAATTCAGAAGCAGGGTCTTGCTGAGGAAATCAAGGTCGTACAGACCGGATGCTTCGGTCTTTGCGCGCTCGGTCCCGTTGTTATCATTTATCCCGACGGAACCTTCTACAGCAATGTAACCGAAGAGGACGTTGCAGAGATTGTCAGCGAGCATCTTCTTAAGGGTCGTGTCGTTGAAAGATTGGTCTACAACGATACGGGTGCCGCAGCAGAGAATGTGGAGAAGGCACATTCCTCTCTGAACGATACCATTTTCTACAAGTCTCAGCACCGTCTCGCTCTCCGCAACTGTGGTGTTATCAATCCCGAAAACATCGAGGAATACATCGCTATGGACGGATATGCAGCTCTTGGTAAGGTGTTGACTGAAATGACGCCCGATGACGTTATTCAGACCATTCTCGATTCCGGCTTGCGCGGACGCGGCGGTGCGGGCTTCCCGACAGGTATGAAGTGGAAATTTGCCTCCGGAAACCGCGGCAACGTGCAGAAGTACGTGTGCTGTAACGCAGACGAGGGTGACCCCGGTGCATTCATGGACCGTTCCATTCTCGAGGGCGACCCCCATGCTCTGATCGAGGCTATGGCGATTGCAGGCTATGCGATCGGTGCTAATCAGGGTTACGTATACGTTCGCGCTGAGTACCCGATTGCCGTTAACCGTTTGCAGATTGCTATCGATCAGGCAAAGGAATACGGTCTGCTTGGCAAGAACATCTTCGGAACCGATTTCGAATTCGATCTCGACATCCGTCTCGGTGCGGGCGCGTTCGTCTGCGGTGAGGAGACCGCTCTTATGACCTCCATCGAGGGCAAGAGAGGTGAGCCTCGTCCCCGTCCTCCGTTCCCTGCAGTGAAGGGCCTTTTCGATCGTCCTACTGTATTGAACAACGTTGAGACCTATGCAAACATTCCTCAGATCATCCTCAAGGGCTCCGATTGGTTCCGTCAGATCGGTACAGAGAAGTCCAAGGGTACTAAGGTCTTTGCACTTGGCGGTAAGATCAAGAACACGGGTCTTGTCGAGGTTCCCATGGGAACGACGCTCCGTCACATCATCGAGGAGATCGGTGGCGGTATTCCCGGTGGCAAGAAGTTTAAGGCTGCACAGACCGGTGGACCTTCCGGCGGTTGTATCCCGGCTCATCTGATCGATACCCCCATCGACTACGATAACCTTCTTGAGATCGGTTCCATGATGGGTTCCGGTGGATTGATCGTTATGGACGAGGACAACTGTATGGTTGATATCGCACGCTTCTTCCTTGATTTCACGGTGGATGAATCCTGCGGTAAGTGTACACCTTGCCGTGTAGGTACCAAGCGACTGCTTGAGATCCTTGACAAGATCATTTCCGGTAACGGTGAGCTTGAGGACCTCGACAGAATGGAAGAACTTGCAAACTACATTAAGTCCGCATCCCTTTGCGGTCTCGGACAGACAGCTCCTAACCCCGTTCTTTCTACTCTTCGTTACTTCCGCGAGGAATATATCGCTCACATTGTTGACAAGAAGTGCCCCGCAGGCGTATGTAAGAAGCTTCTGCAGTTCACGATTGACGCCGATAAGTGTATCGGTTGCGGTATGTGTGCTAAGCAGTGCCCGGCTTCTGCAATCGCGAGAACCGATTACATCGCTCCCAATCACAAGCTTGCTTCCTTTGCGATCGATCCCGCGAAGTGCGTGAAGTGCGGCGCTTGTCTGCCTACGTGTAAGTTCAAAGCTATTTCGAAACAGTAAGAAAGGGGAATTGTGGACAATGGATATGATTAAAGTAAAAATTAATGGCAAAGAATATTCTGTTGCCAAGGGTTCCACGGTTCTGGAAGCCGCAAAAGCAGCGCACATTGATATTCCTACGCTCTGCTACCTGAAGGACATCAACGAGATTGGCGCTTGCCGTCTCTGCCTTGTTGAGATCGCTGAAATGCGTGGTCCCGCACTTGGTCCCTGGCGCATGGTAACCGCTTGCGTATATCCCTGTACCGAGGGAATGGAGATCAAGACCAATACGCCCAAGAT
>SVSZ01000100.1 GCA_015064025.1 Oscillospiraceae bacterium
CCACATTAGGAGATTTTTTGGTATAACCTTTGTTGCCCACCCGCATAGCGGGTGGTTGTCTGTTTCGCACTTCGTGCTCAACTGCCTAAAGGCATTAATGCAAAATACGGCATACCTCTTTCGAGATATACCGTATTCATGCAAAACTGTCCTTTAGAGCGCAACTCTAAAGCTTCGCGATTTTTTATGCTCATCAGGTTGTGGGAACGCAGTTGATGATGACGACAAGTGCAACGGTAACAAGCACTACGAGGATAGAAACAACAACTGTAACCTTAGAAAGAATTCTATCCGTGGTCTTTGCCTTGGACTTACCGAAGAAGGACTCGGTTCCACCTGCGATCGCACCGGAGAGGCGCTTATCCTTTGCGGACTGGAACAAAATTACGGTGGTCAGAACAACGGAAAGAAAGATCAGCACACTGCCGAGAACGTATTGAAGAACCACAGCAGGATGGGTCGCCGTCTCGGTCAAAGCGGCAACGTTAATAAGAGAAGAAATCATGATAACCTCCAAAATATTCCTTGTTTTAACGTCGAAAGGCTCGACGCAAATCATCATTTTCATTATTTTAGCATAAATCCTTCCAAAATGCAATACTTTTTTGATATTTTTTTATTCTTTTTTCGTTCCTTCTGATTTTTTGAAGCTCTTTACCGCACGGAAGATGAAGATTTGTCTTTTTTTGCGTAATCTATTGATGTAATTCCGTTTTTATGGTACAATATACTCCGGAAGTATTCCGAAGGAGAATGAATATGAATTTTCAAAACCCCGACATTTCCGTTCTGATGAACAAAGAGCTTTACATCTTTGATATGGATGGAACGATCTATCTGGACGACGAGGTCTTCCCTTTTGCGATCCGTTTTATCAAAAATCTCCGTGTTGCCGGAAAAAAGGTCCTATTCTTTACGAACAACGCCTCTCACTCGCATGAGTTTTACATTGAAAAGCTGACGCGTCTCGGCTTCTCTCCCACCAAGGCGGAGATCATGACCTCAGGAGACGTCACTGCAGAATTTCTTCTGCGCCACCGTCCGCAGAAAACGGTCTATCTTCTGGGAACCGAAGACCTTGCAAGCAATTTTAAAAATCGCGGCATCCACTTGCTTGACGGCGATGAGGAGCGTGCCGATATCGTCATCACAAGTTTTGACACTACGCTGACCTATCATAAAATGATGAACGCATGCAGACTGATCCGCGGAGGAGCGGAATATCTGTCCACGCATCCCGACTTTAACTGCCCCACCAAAAACGGGCCCATTCCGGACAGCGGTGCCATTGCAGCCTTCGTAACTGCCTCGACTGGTGTCTCTCCCACCTATTTCGGAAAACCCTACCGTCAGACGGTGGAAATGATCTGTGAAGCAACCGGCGTTGACAAAGACAAAATGTGCATTTTCGGCGACCGCCTTTATACCGACATCGCCGTCGGCAAGCACCATGGGATCACCGCTGTTCTCGTCTATTCCGGTGAAACACAGCCGGAGGACGTAGAAAAGGCGGAGGAAGCCGACCGTCCCGATTTTATCTTCGATTCCCTGGATAACGTAGACGGGGCAATGTTTTAGTTTTCATAAAAGCTGTACGGAGAAAGCACTCCGTACAGCTTTTATTTTATTACGAATCCCACAGACTGTGCCGCGATCACGACTGTTTTATCATTTCGGAAATCGCGGCGGGAATATGCGCCACTGTGTCCGAGGAGAGCATGGAAATGGGATTGCTGTCCCTCTCGGCAAGCTCTCCCGCAAGTCCTGCGATATACGCGCCGCAGGCAATCGTTTTCGCTGTCATCGGTGCATATCCCAAAAGTCCTGCAAGGATCCCCGAAAGAACGTCACCGCTTCCTGCGGTCGCCATCCCCGCGCATCCACGATCCACGAGATATACAGTCTCTCCGTCTGTCACAACGGTAGTGCACCCCTTTAAAAGCACACAAACGCCGTACTCACGCGCAAAGCGTTGTGCATGGAGAATGGGCGAGTCAAGGATCTCGTGCATGGGAACTCCGCAAAGGCGCTCAAATTCCTTAAGATGGGGTGTGATGACCACGCGACAGGAGGTGTTTTTGAGGAGTGTAAGATCCATTTTTGAAAGCGTATTCAATCCATCCGCATCAATGACGAGAGAACAGGCACCGCGGCTGAGAAGATGTGCAAGGATCTCACAGTTTGCCTCTGCCGTGCCCCACCCCATTCCAACGGCGATCGCTGCCATGCGAGACAAAAGAGAATCGAGAATCGCAGGCTCGTGCTTCATATGTCCCGTACTGTCAGAGGGGATTGGCAACAATGTGCTTTCCAAAAGATACGGAGACACACTGTGAGCAATCGCGTCAGGGACTGCCAGCTGTGCCACACCGCACCCCGCGCGCAAAGCGGATGCACTCATATTGGCAAGCTTGACAGCACCCGCGTATTCGGGGCATCCGCCAAGCACCGTAACGTAACCGTAAGTACCTTTGTGGGAATTCTGACGACGAGGCTTCAAAACATCGGAAAAATCCGTCGGCTCGCAAAGATATGCGTTTCCGCACGGCACCTTGATACCTATATCGATATTGACAAGCCGCCCGATCACATCCTTCGCATCCCCCAGAAAATGTCCCGTCTTATAGGAGCCGACCGATACGGTCAGATCACTTTTCACGCATCGCGTTCCGATTCCGCTGTCACCGTTCAGTCCGGAATTGATATCGGCAGAGATCACTTTTTTTCCGCTTGTGTTGATCCGCTCGATCACCTCAGCTGCCAATCCCGTCACATCCCCCGAAAAGCCCGTACCGAAGATGCAGTCCGCAATTTCAGTGTATGGAGAAAAGGAAAAATCCGAGGTGTACACAAGTGATGGAATATCCTTTTTCGTACAGCACTCGTAATAATATTTCCCATCCTCGGAAAAGCGCTCTTCAAGAAGTACCAGCGTGCACTTGACCCCAACCTCGGCAAGCTCCAAGGCAAGGACGTATCCGTCGCCTGCGTTGTTTCCACAGCCGCATACGATTGCAACAGGTCCCTGCCAGCGATAGCTTTCAAAAATTCCGCGCCCCGCACGCACCATCAGCTCTCTTGCGTGAACGCCGCCCTTGATCGTATCGGCATCACTCTTCCTCATGGTCTTTACGTCTGTGATCGGTATCATAAATATTTCTCTCTTTTTTCTTCTCTGTTTTTCTTCTATTTTATCACAACCCCGCCCCCCTGTCAAGGAATTACCATATTTTTAGGGGTTCCCTTTTGGCCCCTTCTCGCTTATAATATACATAAGAGCAATAAACCGAAAGGAGTGACACGCTATGGAGCTGATTCGTATCAGTGACCGCAAATTAAAAATTATGCTGACTCCGTCGGATATGCAACAGTTTGAGCTGAACGCCGATACGTTTGGTGAAGACAGTGCAGAAATGCACCGTACCTTTCGCCTTCTGTTAGAGGAAATAAAAAAGAGAACGGATTTCGACGCAGACGATCAACGTTTTTCTGTTCAATACTTCCCCTCCCGCGAGGGAGGATGTGAAATGTTCATCAGTCATCTCTCAAGCCCTATGGGAGACACGGAGTCGGAGGCGCCGTCCGCTTTTCCCGTAACTACCTCACTGTGTCTTCAGAAGGGGCATGCGGAAAGAGGCTTTCACAGAGAGGTCGCTTATCGTTTTTCCACGCTCACCTCCCTGTTGCATACCTGTCAAAGACTACGGGGAATTACTTACATAGGCACCAACAGTGCTTACAGTGATGAGCGTGGATATTACTTTCTTTTCATCTCATTTCTCTCCTCATCTCCCTTTACAACTCCCGAAGAGCTGAACTTCATCGTAGAGTACGGAAGTATAGAAAACACTGCCATACTAAAGCTTTATCTTCGTGAGCACGGTAAGGTCATATGCGAAGAAAATGCAATACACCAGCTTGGTACATTGATTTAAGAAGGTGCTGATTCCTTCAGATGCAGAAGCCACGATCACGACACTGTAGGCGTACAAAGGTACATTTGGTTAGTGTGATCGTGGCTAAAAAACACACATAAAAATGAAATCCGCAAGGATTTCTTCCTTAAAAAGCCACCCTATGAGCGTGAATCGCTTGTAGGGTGGCTTTGCGGCAATGTAAGAGCCTGTGTTTCTTGTTTTCTTATTCCGTGTGTTTTTGTTCTGCGCTAAATGAATCAGCCCTTTTTCGTTCATTAAAAGGTCATCGTCAGCTGATCCGTCTCACTGACGTTATCAAGCACTCCGTTGGAGCGTAGCATTTCAATGACGGATTTGCTGATTTTTGCTCTGATCTGCAGATCCTCCACAGAGAAGAATGGCTCCTCCTCGCGCGCCGAAATGATGTTCTGCGCGGCGTTTTCACCAAGTCCCGGCAAGGAAGAAAACGGCATTCGAATGGCTCCGTTCTCGGGAAGAAATGCGTAAGAATGTGATTTTTGAAGATCTACAGGCAAAAAGCGAACCCCTCTTGCCATGGCTTCGTTGATCAGTTGAAGCACGGTAACGCTTGCCTGCTCCTTGGGAGAGGCTTCCTTACCTCGCTTTTGAATATCTCTCATCACGGCTACCACGTTGGATTTTCCCCCCATAACGATCTGTGCGTCAAAGCCGTTGGGCGCCACGGTAAACATCGTACAGTAAAACTCCACGGGCTTGTGTACCTTGTACCAAGCCAGACGAATCGCGGACATGACGTATGCCGCTGCGTGCGCCTTCGGAAAGAGATATTTGATCTTTTTACAGGAAAGGATATACCATTCGGGAACTCCGTGCTCCACCATTGCCGCCTCCCATTCGGGAGTCAATCCCTTTCCCTTTCTGACAGCCTCCATGATCTTGAAGGCCATAGCATTTTCAAGTCCGTAACGAATCATATCCAGCATGATACCGTCACGCGTACCTATGACACGGGAAATATCGCAAATCCCCTCCTTGATCAGATCCTGTGCATTGCCGAGCCACACATTGGTTCCGTGCGTCAAGCCGGAGATCTGTAGAAGGTCGGCAAAGTTTCGAGGCTTCGCATCAAGAAGCACCTGCTGAATAAAAGGCGTTCCAAGCTCGGGAAGACCGTAGGTGCCGATGGTACAGCCCTCGATATCCTCGGGTCGAATTCCGAGAGGAGCCGTAGATTCAAAAAGCTCATATACGGAACGGTCGTTCATGGCAACGTCAAGCACAGAGGTGTCCGTAAATGTTTCAAGCCACTTATACTTTGTAGGCATATCGTGTCCAAGCTCGTCAAGCTTCAGAATCGTATCGTGCAGATAGGAAAAGGCAAAGTGAGTAGTGACGATGTCCGAGTTCGGGTCATCCGCAGGGTGCTGTACGGGAGTAAAATCGTAAACGTCGTACTGCTGAGGAACAACAATGATTCCTCCCGGGTGCTGTCCCGTCGTTTTTTTAACACCAAGACAGTTCATCACAAGTCGGTTCATCTCTGCTCGCGGCAGGCTGATGCCCTTTTGCTCCACGTATTTTGCAACGTATCCGTAAGCCGTTTTGTCTGCAAGGGTTCCAAGCGTTCCCGCACGGAAGACGTGTCCCTCACCGAAAAGCTCCTCTGTATATTTATGTACGCGCCCCTGCACGTCTCCCGAGAAGTTCAAATCGATATCGGGAGACTTATCCCCGTAGAATCCAAGAAAGGTCTCGAACATAATATCGTGCCCGTCTGCTTTATACTTGGTTCCGCACTTGGGACACATTTTATCGGGAAGATCAAATCCGGAGCCAACGGATCCGTCCGTAAAAAATTCATTATGCTTACATTCGGGATTGGGACAGTAATAATGAGGAGGCAGAGGATTCACCTCCGAAATACCCGCCATGGTAGCGACAAAAGAGGAACCTACGGAGCCTCGCGACCCAACCAGATATCCCTGCTCCTCGCTGTAGTGCACAAGACGCTGCGCAATCAGATACAATACGGCGAATCCGTTTTTGATAATGGAGGTCAGTTCCTTTTCAAGGCGAGCGGAAACAAGCTCGGGAAGCGGATCTCCATACATGCTTTTAGCTCTTTCCCAGCACATGTCCTGAAGTTCCTGCTCTGCGCCCTCCATTTCGGGCGTATAGTTCCCCTTGGGAATCGGACGCACCGATTGAATACGATCTGCGATCATATTGGTATTGGTGACAACGACCTCGTACGCCTTGTCCTCTCCGAGATAGGAAAACTCCTCCAACATCTCATCCGTTGTGCGCAAATAAATCCCTACATCCTTATCAAAATCCTTGAACTTTTGCCCTGCCAAAAGAATCTTGCGGTAAAGTTCATCCTCGCGATTTAGGAAGTGTGCGTCACACGTCGCACAGACGGGCTTGTTGTATTTTTCGCCCAAGGCAACAATACGGCGATTCAATTCACGCAAGCCCTCGTCATCGGCAACGGACCCCTCTGCAATCAGAAATCGGTTATTGCAGATCGGCTGAATTTCAAGATAATCGTAAAAGTTTACGATCTCCTCAATTTCGGATTCAGGTCTGTTTTCGAGGATTGCCCGAAAGAGCTCGCCCGCCTCGCAGGCAGAACCGATGATCAAGCCCTCGCGGTGCTTTTCAAGTGCCGTTTTCGGAATTCTCGGAAATCGTTTATAATAATCAAGATAGCTCATTGAAATGAGCTTGTAAAGGTTTTTAAGTCCCGTTTGGTTCTCCACCAGGATAATCTGATGATAGGGCTTGAGCTTTAAGGGATCTGCCTTTTCGGTCATCTCCTGCTGAAGCGCCTTGAGATTACGCAGATCCGATTTTTCCATGATCTCGATCATCTTGAAATAGATCATGGCAAGCATCTCTGCGTCGTCGCATGCACGGTGATGGTTAAATTCGCCCAAGCGGTAAGCGTCGGCAATCGAATCCAGCGTATGCTTTTTCAGCTCGGGATTGATGTGTCTTGAAAGCGCTACCGTATCAAGGTAGGGATTTTCAAACGGAAGCCCTGCCTCCTTGGCAAAGTGGCGAATAAAGCCGATATCAAAGTTAGCGTTATGAGCAATAAGAAGCGGCTTATGCACGCCGTCCCCCTCACCGATGAAATTGAAAAAGCTCTTGAGAGCATCGGGGTACTTGGGTGCTCCCGCCACCATCTCATCCGTAATCCCTGTCAGCTTCACGATCTCAGCGGGGATCGGACATTCGGGATTCACAAAGGTATTAAACCGATCAAGGACACGACCGCCCTTGATTTTCACGGCACCGATCTCGGTGATCTTGCAGTTTTGCACCGAAAGTCCCGTGGTCTCAATATCGAAAACAACACATTCCGCGCCAAACTCGGGATCATAGTTTCCTGCAATAGCGCTTGCTGTATTGTTGACAAAATAGGCTTCAATACCGTAGATCACCTTGAAATTTCCATCCGGAGCCGCTTTTTCCACGGCAAGCATGGCATCTGG
>SVSZ01000101.1 GCA_015064025.1 Oscillospiraceae bacterium
CATCTGTCGTAAATGCCGCGTCCGTAAAGCACGGCACGAACGACAGATGCCAGGTCGTCATCCAGAATGATCACGTCTCCCGCATCCTTTGCAACCTGTGTTCCGCTCCCCATCGAAAAACCGACGTCGGAGGCTCTGAGCGCAGGAGAATCGTTGATCCCATCCCCGGTCATGCCCACCACAAGTCCCATCTCCTGCGACAGACGCACAAGGCGACTTTTATCACTCGGAAGCGCGCGCGCCACAACGGCAAGGGACGGAAGGATCGCCTTGACCTCTCGGTCCGACATACGGGAAAGCTCCTCCCCCGTCACAAGACGCTGTCGCTCTCCTCCCATGATCCCGCAACCGCGGGCAATGCTTTCCGCCGTCTCCCTTCCGTCCCCTGTGATCATGACGACTCCGATGCCCGCTCCGTGAAGCTTTGACACCGAGCCCGCGGCGCTTTTTCGGAGAGGATCGGAGAGCACCGCGGCACCGAGATAGATCAGATTCCCGGTGATTCCCGACGCAAAGCGTCCCGCGTCCACCCCATCCGCCGAGATCGCCACGGCAAGCACGCGCGCCCCCGTCACGGTTTTCCTTTTGATCTCGTTTTCGGCTTCTCCGCGCGCGAAAGAAGCCGTCTCCCCTTCAACCTGCATTTGCTTTGTGACATAAGGAAAAATTTTCTCCGGTGCTCCGACGACAAGCGTCAGTCGCTCGCGCCCGCCAAGTGTCACGGCGGCATATTTCCGCTCGCTGTCAAAGGGAAGTCTTGACAGCACCGAAACACCGCGCGGTACGGGATAGGAAAGCACTGCATCAAGAAGCGCTCGCGACGTCGCATTCCCCCCAAGCGCCCGACGCTTCCCCTTCCCGTCCTCTCCGACGGTTGCATCGTTGCAATAGCGAAAGGCGAGCATCAGATGTAAGGCTCTTGCCCCGCCCCCGCGGAACACCTCGCGCGCGTCCCGCGCCCCCTCAGAGGTAAGAAGCTCGGACAGATGCATCCTCCCCTCGGTCAAGGTCCCCGTTTTGTCTGTGAAGAGAAGGTTCATGCTCCCCGCCGCCTCAAGTCCCATCGGACGGCGCACAAGAACACGGTCGCGCACCATCCGTCGCATATTTGAAGAAAGCACGACCGCGATCATCATGGGAAGTCCCTCGGGTACCGCCACCACAAGCACCGTCAGTCCCAGCGTAAAGGCACGTAAGAATTGCGTCAGAAGATAACGAACGTCCGAAAGCTTGAAAAGGATCACCTCGCGTTCAAGCCCGCTGTCAAGAATGATCACGTTGAAAAGATAGGCAAGCATCACAAGGATCGCCGCGCCGTATCCCACAAGACTGATCTGCCGCGCAAGCTTTGAAAGGCGCAGCTTCAAGGGGCTTTCCCGATGCTCCTCCTGTATCTCGTGCGAGATCTTTCCGAGAAGTGTCCTGTCGCCAACCTCCAAGACCTCCATCTCTCCCTGCCCCGCAGTCACACTGCAGCCGCGGAAGAGTGCCGACACGGAGGACGGCTCGTGCCGATATGCACCGTCCGGACGCTTTTTGACCTCTCGCCCTTCCCCTGTCATTGCCGATTGATCCGAGGAAAGCGCCCCCGACAAAAGTCTCCCGTCCGCGGGGATCTGCTCACCTGCGGAAAGAAGCACCCTGTCTCCCACGACAAGCTCCGTAACGGCAAGCTCTCGGATCCCTCCCTTGCGACGCACGCGGCAAACGCCACCTCTGTTTTCTGCCGACAGCCTTTCAAAGGCACGCGCCGAGCGATATTCGGAGAGGGTTGAGATCAAAGCCGCAAGCAAAACAGCCACGCCGATCCCGACGGTTTCGATCCAATCCGCATCCTTGAAGGAAAGAAGCAGATTGATGATCAGTGCACCGAGCAGAATTTTGATCACGGGGTCGTTCAGATTGGAAACAAACTGAGCAAAAAAGCTTTTTTGCTTTTTTTCGGTAATGATATTCGCACCGTGCTCCCTACGTGAGCGCGCGACAGCCGCCTCGTCAAGCCCCGATGCGCATGCTTCCTCTTTTTGTGTGTACCTCACGCCAGCCTCCCGTGAACGTTATTTTCCCTTTCACTATACGCACGTCGCTGAAAAATTATGAAAAAATAACAGCACGCCCATCGCGAATGCGTCACTGCATTCGCGATGGGCGTGCTTTTCCTCTGTTATTTTTGCAGATATTCCTCAAGCGTAAGTCCTTCAAGGTAGATCTCCGTTGCCACCTCGCGTCCTACAAAGCGGTAATGCCACGGCTCGTACGTGTATCCCGTGATCTCCTCTTTCCCTTTGGGATAGCGGAGAATGAAGCCAAACGCATGGGCGTTTTCCGAAAGCCATGCAAACGCGGGCTTTTCTTCAAACACGGTGGTAAGGCTGTTGTTCATGTCCTCCGTGATAAAATCCACACAAAGCCCCGTTTGATGCTCGCTTTTTCCCGCCTCGGCAGAATAGGATTTCGCCACGCGCCGCGCGTCGGCAGCAGTCAGGCGTGTGATCCCCTTGTCCTTATATTCCTTTTGGATGTAGTAATAGCCGAGTGCCCGATAGGCATCGGGAGAAAATCCGCCGGGGTAATTCATCTCCGTTTCAATATACTCCGCAAACAGCTCCTCCTGGAGAGTATATGAGCGGTAAGCACTTGTGACGGCAACGTCATAGCCGCGCGCGCCGTCGTCCGCATCGTTATCCACGTCAAGCCCGTCTGCCGCCATTTCGCGAAGCATTTCATAAAGCGCCGCCGCGGCACGGGACTCCAGCTCCATATCATACGTCGTGTTACAGGAAAGAAGGACACGCTCCGCCGGCTCATCATCACGGGAGAGCGGCTTTTCCTTGTTGACAAGGATCAAATATCTTGCGTCGTACCCCGTTGTGAGAACAGCCTCGTTGACGTCTGCGTCATAGGTATATTCCGCCACCTCCCCAAACACAGGAGAAGTATCGGAGGAGCTTTCCTCCTTGCTTTGCGCAACACTCTCAAAGCCTTGGGAGTTGCTCGTTTCCGTGTCCGTTTTCTCAAGCGGCGTCACGCAGCCGCCAAACAAGAGGGAGAGAGCCAACAAAAGAAGCAGAGAGGTCTTATTTCTTCTCATGCGATCTCCCGTACGGAACCCTGACAAGGGGCTTGGTCTCGATCACGATAAAATACGGAGACGAGGGGGAATTGAGAATGTTGACCTTCGTCGCACAAACCTTGTGACGGCTGATCCCCGCAAGATACTCGCAGATCATCTTTCCTTCCAGATCCCCCTCCTCATGTCCCGGGTAGACCGCGACGTTGAGGATCGCGTCGGCATCCATCAGATCGATCGCCGCTTCGATCGCAGGAAGCGTCGTTTCACGCAACGTGGTGATCGACTTGTCTCCGCCGGGAAGCCACCCTAAATTGAACATACCCGCGCGGAAGGGCTCCTTGACGTAATTTTTTACGTTGTGATGGGAATCGTGGATCAGCGTATAATTTTTGGGGCAGCCCGTCTCCTCAAGGTGCCTTTCAGTAGATTCCAGAGCCTGTGCCTGTACGTCAAAGGCATAGACGCGTCCGCTCTCGCCAACGGTCTTGGAAAGGAATTCGGTGTCATATCCGTTGCCCATGGTAAAATCCACGGCAACGTCCCCCTCGTGAAGATGGGTCAGAATAAAGTGCTTATGCAGCTTCAAAAGATCGATCATATTTTCTCTCCTTACCTGTTATGAAGATCCGAGCGCAAAAACTTGATCGCGCGCTCGACTGCATCCTTGGAATTGTTCCACGGCTCGTCCTTGTAACGGTAATCAAATTTTTTGCAGAACCAGCTCACGTCCTCGCGAAGCGTCGAAAGATACGATTCGACCACCTCGGCGCACTGACGGGCAAATTCGGGCTGTTTCTTTTTTCCAAGGCGCTTTTGCCCGTAGGAAAGAAGCATGCGATAGTGCGGCAGACAGAAATAGGGCTGTGCCTTGAGCTTTGGAGCAAATGCCTCGTCCGTCTCCCAAAGCCAGACCGCAGTATCCGCCATATGCTCGAAATTGTTTTCGATACGGCGGCAGACGTAACAGCTCTTCTCCAGGGCATCGATGCGCTTGATGGGCTTACCTCCCATACCGCCGCCAAAGCCCGTGTCGCGGATCTCACGGGAAAGCTCGTCCAGATGGCTCTCAAGCGTCAACGCCATGCCGAGGCGATTCTTGCGGACAAACATCAGATCGTAATGCGTACGGCAAAAGCCGCTTTCATTCGTCTTGATGCGGATATCCGGCTCCATCATGGAAGCACCGAGGATCAGCTCCAGCTCATCCTCCTCCAGCTTTCTGTAAAGCGCACAAAGCGGACAACCGCACGCAGGATCGGCGGCAGATGCCTCAAACGCCTCGTTGACGGGAATTGTAAAATTCATATCCATGACAAAGGAACCTCCCATATTAGCAAAAACACGCGCGATTCAGACTTTTTCCGTCATCTTGATACACGGTACTTGAAAAAGCGAGCGAAGTATGTTAGAATACTCTTGTACTGTAAAAGTATATCATATAACCAACGATCTTTCAAGTAATTTTCCAAAAATATTCTTTAAGGAGACACAACGATATGCAAACACAGCATAGAAAGGTCAAGCAATACGTAAAGCTTCTTGCACAGCGCCGTTGGAAAGAGATCACGCCCGTACAGGAGATCGGGATCCTTCCCACCGACTACAAAAAGGACAATACGCTTCCCTCTCCCTCACTTTTCAAGCCATTCGCGCACGGCAGTCGTTGGGGCGAGGGCTTCGACACCCACGCATGGTTTCATTTCACACTGCCCGTCGCCGCTGAGAACACCTATCTTTGCGTAAAAACGGAACGCGACGGATGGGACGCGAAAAATCCTCAGTTTCTCGTCTATCTTGACGGGAAGATCGTTCAGGGACTTGATACCAACCACCATGAGGTGCTCCTGGAGGCGGGAAAGCCCTGCGACGTCTATCTTTACGCCTATATCGGCAGTGAAGCCGAAAGCGCATCTCTCTTTGCCGACACACGCGTGCTGGACACAGACGTGGATAAGCTTTACTATGACCTGCTCTTCCCGCTTGAAAGCCTTGAATTTCTCGACAAGGAAAGCCGCGAATATGCAATGACGCTGTATCATCTGCACACGGCAGTCTCCATGCTCTCGCTCTATGACCTCTCCTCCGCCGATTTCCTCGCATCGGTAAAGGTTGCAGGCAACTATATGGACACGGAGTTTTACGGCAAGTACTGCAACACGCAGGAAAAGACCACGGTCTGCATCGGGCACACGCACATCGACTGTGCGTGGCTCTGGACGCTCCGTCAGACAAGAGAAAAGGTGCAGCGCTCCTTCGCAACCGTTCTTGAGCTCATGCGCCGCTATCCGGAATACAAATTCATGTCCTCACAGGCACTCCTTTACAAAAACCTCAAGGAGGAGGCTCCCGCGCTTTACGAGGAGGTGCGCGAGCGCATCCGCGAGGGGAGATGGGAATGTGAGGGTGCTATGTGGGTAGAGGCAGACTGTAACCTCTCCTCGGGCGAAAGCCTTGTACGTCAGGTGCTCTACGGAAAGCGCTTCTTCAAGCAGGAGTTCGGCGTGGACAACCGCGTGCTCTGGCTCCCCGACGTATTCGGATATTCCGCAGCGCTCCCACAGATTCTGAAAAAGTGCGGCGTGGATTGGTTCGTCACCTCCAAGATCAGCTGGAACGACATCAACCGTATGCCCTACGACACCTTCCTCTGGCGCGGTATTGACGGCACCGAGATCAACACCCATTTCCTCACTGCGCAAACGGACAAGGGGGAGGAAAGCGTCAACCAAACCACCTACGTCTCCAACACTCACCCCGCCATGATCTCGGGTGCTTGGAAGCGCTACAGCCAAAAGCAATTGAACGATGAGGCGCTCCTCACCTTCGGCTTCGGTGACGGAGGCGGCGGTCCCACCGCGGAGCATCTGGAGCTTGCCCGCCGCGGCGTTTACGGTGTCCCCGGCGTTCCCAACGTCAAGATCGACTTCGCGGGAGATTATCTGCGCAGACTTGAGGAAAAGATCGACGGCAACCGCCTCCTTCCCCGTTGGCAGGGTGAACTGTACCTTGAATTTCATCGCGGCACCTACACCACGATGGCAGACAACAAAAAGAACAACCGCAAGTGCGAATATCTTTACCAGAGCGCCGAGCTGTTCGGCACGGTCGCCGAGAAGCTTTCGGGGCTTCCCTTCCCAAAAAAGTCTCTTCACGACGGTTGGGAAATGATCCTTACCAATCAGTTCCACGACATCATTCCCGGTTCCTCCATCAAGGAGGTCTACGATCAGTGCCAGATCGATTATGCGGATATCCGCGCGCGCGGCGAGGCGGCGCTCTCTGCTTCAAGCTCTGCCATCACCGCAGGGATCTCGAAGGATGCGGGCTACGTCGTCTTCAATCCCACGTCGAATGCGGGACGCGGCATCGTGCGTCTTGACGGAGAGAGCGTTTACGCAGAACATGTCGTCCCCACAGGCTACACCGTTTGCAACGAGTTCACGCATGGAAATCACGTCCGCATCGACGGACAGACCGTGGAAACGGAGCTTTACCGCGTCACCTTTGATGACGACTGGCAGATCCTCTCCCTCATCGATAAGAGAGTGGAGCGCGAGCTGATCCGTCCGGGCGAGGTCGGAAACGAGCTGCGCGTCTATGCCGACCATCCCGACACCTACGATGGATGGGAATGGCAGGCGTATTCCCGTGAGGAATACACCCCCATCACCTCCGTCACAAGCGTGGAAACACTTGAGGACGGTATCCGTCGCGGCATCCGTATCCTGCGCCCCTACCGTTCCTCCACCATTTCACAAACCGTATGGTTCTATGACAGAGAGGAGCGCATCGACTTCGAAACGACGGTCGATTGGCAGGAGCGGCACGTCATGCTCAAGACAGCCTTCCCCACCGATATCAACACAGAACGTGCGACCTACGACGTGCAATTCGGCACGGTGGAGCGTCCCACACATTTCAACACCTCCTGGGATACGGCAAAATTCGAGGTATGCGCACATAAGTTTGCCGATATTTCCGACGGCTCCTACGGTGTCGCGTTGCTCAACGACTGCAAATACGGTCATGATATCCATGACGGTGTCATTCAGCTCTCGCTTCTGCGCTCCCCCACCTACCCCAATCCGGAAGCCGACAGAGGAACTCACACCTTCACCTATGCGCTCGCACCGCACGTGGGAACGCTCAACGACTCCCACGTCAAATCGGACGCATACGCGCTCAATCTGCCACTCTCCCTCCTGCCTTCAACGGGAACGGAGACAACGCTTCCCGCATCTTTTTCCGTACTCCGCACA
>SVSZ01000102.1 GCA_015064025.1 Oscillospiraceae bacterium
AGAGCGGAAGCACGAATGATGGCGGTGAGGAAGACCCCGACCCCCATACCTGTGAGGGCGAGAGCTGGGTCGTTTCCCTGGCGGCGGGATGCACGACGGAGGGGAAGGAGGAGCTGAAGTGCTCCTGCGGAAAGGTTGTGGATACAAGAGTCATCGCGCCCTCCCACGACGAGGAATCACACGAGGCAAAGGAGCCTACCTGTAAGGACGTCGGCTGGAATGCTTACGTGACCTGCAAGAGAGATGGCTGTACGTATACGACCTACGTGGAATTGCCGACCGTTGCACACGCATACGTGGACAAGGCGTGCAAGTGGTGTGAGGCGCCGCAACCGAGTGAGGGCTTGGTATATACCTCTGCGGGAGACGGCACCTGTACGGTAACGGATCTTGGCTCCTGCACGGATACCGACGTGATCATCCCTGCGGTTTCTCCCGACGGGGACAGGGTTACGGGGATCGGCTACCGACTTTTTTACCAGTACTATCCCTTGACCTCCGTCAAGCTTCCCGAGGGCATTGAGCGCATTGAAAAGATGGCGTTTTACAGGTGTGTGAATCTTTCGGGACTTGAGATCCCCGAGAGTGTTGAGAGCATCGGTGAGGATGCGTTTTACGGCTGCACCAATCAGCTCAAGTACGACGGCGGCGTTTACTATTCGGACCGTTGGGCGGTCGATTGCGCGGACGACGCTGTGAACGTGATTCTGCGTGCGAACACGGTCGGTGTCGCGGATTCGGCATTTTCGGCTTGCTGGGAGCTGGAGACGGTGACGGTCGGTACACAAAGCGCTCTCAGACACGTCGGAAACGAGGCGTTTATCGCTTGCAGAAAGCTTGGCGAGATCTCCTTCCCCGCAAGTCTTCGCTCGATCGGTGAAAGTGCCTTCCAGGGATGTAACGTGCTGACAGCGGTGACGTTTGCCGACGGATGCACGTTGGAGTGCATTGAGCGCTTCACGTTTTCCGGCTGCGGTCTTTTGGATTCCTTCGTGATCCCGTCGGGGGTTGCGAGCATCGGTGAGAACGCCTTCGGTTACTGCGAAGAGCTGGAGTCCATTGCCATTCCCGCAAGCGTTGTAAGCATTGGAGATTCGGCATTTTCCGAGTGCTGCAAGCTTGCCGAGGTGACCTTTGCCGCGCAGAGCACGCTTGACAAGATTGGCGCCTATGCCTTTGCGGCTTGCACTGCCCTTGAGAAGATCGCGCTTCCCGCAAGCGTCAGAGCTGTTGACGGAACGTCGTTTTACGGCTGCTCCTCCGTGGAGGAGATCACGGTCGGGGCAGGGAACACGGCTTACCGTGCGGTGGATCACTGCTTGATCGAGCTCGCATCCCACACTCTGATAAGGGGCTGCAAGACTTCCGTGATCCCCACCGACGGACAGGTAGAGATCATTGGCGAATGTGCGTTTAACAGCGTAAAGGAGCTTACTGCCATTGCGATCCCCGCAAGCGTTGAAGAGATCGGCGAGGGCGCGTTCAGTGCCTGCTCCGACCTTGTGAACGTGACGTTCGGTAACGGAAGTCTCCTTAAAACAGTTGGGAAAACGGCGTTCTATAACTGTGGGAACCTTGCGGCGGTCGCGATCCCCGCAAGCGTTGAGGCGATCGGTGATAACGCATTTCAGGACTGCACGCTGCTTGCAAGCGTGACGTTCGGCGAGGACAGTGCCCTCAGGGTGATCGGAGACGGTGCCTTTGCAAACTGTTATTCCATTGAAAGCATTACGATTCCCGCAAGCGTCGTGCAGATCGGATATCAGGCATTTATAGGCGGCGGTCTTTTGAGCGAGGTCACCTTTGGGGAGACAGAGGGCTGGCAGGTGAAGTATTCGCTTGAGGAAACGAGCGCCGTGGCGATCGTTCCGTCCGAGCTTTCCGACAAGACAACGGCTAAGGATCTGCTTAAAAACACGTACGTTGAGTACTACTGGATCCGTACGGAGGAATCAGTGAACTAAGGTCGGTTAGCCGAATAGAAATAAAACCGCAGCGGTGCCCCGGATGCGTTTCGCATCCGGGGCACCGCTGCGTGATTACGTTTGTATGGCGGCATTTTTTCTAATTATGTTCTATAGTCCTCCTCCGAGAGGAGGAAAACTTGTGGGCAAGTTTTCGTAGTGAGTGAAGCGAACGATGGGGGGATACCGCCCTGCGGTGCGGGGAGGAGTGTGCGTGTACGAGCGGAGGGCAATGATACCCGTAGGGGCGTTCTGCGAACGCCCGCCGAAAATGCGCTACACTCAAACGGTAAAAAGGACTCCTTCCACCACTTCGTGGTCCCCCTCCCTCAGAGAGGGAGGCTATTACTCCTTCCGTCTTTTTGCTGCGCAAAAAGCTCACCTCAACGTTCGGCTTTCGGTCACTATCGCAAGAGGCTCCCCCTTTGGGGGAGCTGTCGAGCGAATGCGAGACTGAGAGGGTACTTTGCAAGCTCGCCTCAGAGAGGGAGGCTACCCTCTCCGTCAGCCTGTGGCTGCCACCTCCCCCAGAGGGGTACCCTCTCAGTCGCCTTACGGCGACAGCTCTCCCAGAGGGAGAGCCTAGCCTCTCCGTCAGCCTGCGGCTGCCACCTCTCCCAAAGGGAGAGGCAACCCTCTCCGTCTGCGAAGGTTTTTGGAAGGTGCGGAAACCTTTTTGCAAAAAGGTTTCCGCGATCCTTTTCCGCGATCCTTTTCCGCGATCCTTTTCCGCGATCCTTTTCCGCGATCCTTTTCCGCGATCCTTTTCCGCGATCCTTTTCCCGATTCTTTTTCTCGATTTATCCGTTTACCTCTCGCCGCACGCTTCGAGCACCAGACGTTGCAGCTCGTATTCGTATTCATAGGAATATGGATTTTCGATCTCTCCGTGGACGATGGCGGCGAATTCCAGCATCATGTCATCGTATCTGCCCTTCATGGGTTCGATCTCGATCTCACGGAAAAAGTTGTCGTAGGCTTCTCCGCCCGTCATTTCCTTTGTGCAAAGGAAGAGCTTCGTTTTGAGCATATCCGTTCCCGCTGTTTTGATCTCAAGGGGCTTGATCTCGATGGTGCCCTTGGTACCGCAGATGACGAGCTGGCGTCTTCCAAAGCCGTTGACCTGCGTCGAGCCTGCGCGGACGGTGCACACGCTTGTGCCGTAATCCATCACAGCACAGCCCTGATCCACAACGTCCGTGCCGTCGATGTGCGAGCGGCGGTTGAAGGGGTGTACCGCTTGAGGTGCTTTTCCCATCATCATATAGACGAAGTCCACCATGTGGCATCCGAGATAGAACATATCCCCCCCGGGGAAGTCGCGCATCCATTCTCTTTTCTCGGGATCGTGGCAGGTGTCCATGAAGGCGTCCACCTGGAAGATCTCGCCAAGAGTGCCGTCCTTGATGCGGTCGAGCGCGTAGCGCACCGCGTGATTGTAGCGGTACATGTATCCCATATGGACGCATACGCCGTGCTTTTTTGCTTCTTCAAGGACACGGCCAAAGAGGGGAAGGTCGGCGCCTGCGGGCTTGTCCATATGAATATGGATGCCGTTTTGCACGCAGAGGAGTGCCATTTCAAGATTGTCAAGCTCGTAGCCCTCGATCAGCATGGCGTCGGGGCGTGCGTCGATCAGCTCCTGCGCACTTTTACGGGGAAGCGTATCGTAAAATGGGTCGGTGACGATCTTTTTTGCATAGTTCGCGGGATTTTCCTCCGCCCAACCGATAAACTCAAAAAGCTCGGGGTAGCTCAACACGCACTTAAGCACGGGTGCTGCGTGGTCGTGCGCAATGCCGATGTGTCCGATTCTGATCTTTTTCATACCTTTCATCTCCTTTTACGTGTTCTGAAGTCTGCCCCAATCGAATTGCACGAGGGGGAAGAATTTTTCCGCGGCAAGACGCGCGTAGACTGCGGGAGCGTTTTCGGGGCTGTGTGTTTCCTCGATCATGGAGGAAAGCTCAAGCCGTCCTCCCGAGAGAAGTCGTAACATTGCCAGGAGGTCGTCGCGCGTGGTCCAAAGCCCCGGCGAGGATTCCGTTTCGGGACGCGCGTTGGTGTGCGCCCCCACAAGGGTGATCCCGGGACCGTGCACCTTGCGGTAGTAATCGATGGTGAAATTGCGGTCGCGCGTACAGCCAAGGAGGGATACGCGCCCGAATTTTTTCATGCAGTCGAGCGTCGTTTCCAGAGCCGAGCCGACGCCCGTGACCTCAATGGCAACGTTGACACCGCCGCCCGTGATCTCCTTGACGCGTTCGGCAAAATCGGGGGCGAGAGGATCGAGCGCAAAATCCGCGCCGTAGAGAAGTGCCTGTGCGCGCTTCTCGGGGACAGGATCGGCGGCAATGATCGGAACGGCGCCTGCGGCGCGCGCTTCGCGCAGTGCCAGCATCCCAAGGACGCCAAGTCCCATGATGAGCATCGACTCACCGAGCTCCAGGCGGCACTTGCGGATCGCCGCCATAGGGAAGCACCCGATGTGACAGAGCGCGGCGCTTTCCAAAGAGACACCGTCGGGCAGGGGGACAGCGCGGCTTTCGTCCACACACTGGTAGAGCGCGTGACAGCCCCAATAAACGGCGACGCGGTCACCGACACCAACGCTTGTGACGGCGCTTCCGACGGCGACAACGGTGCCTGAGGAGCTGTAGCCCGACTGACGGGGAAAGTGTACCTCCTCGGAGGTGGAATAAATGCTGACGTTGGGGTCGCCCGTGACAATGGATCTTTCGGTTCCCGCGGAGACGGTGGAGACGGCGGTCTTTACAAGCACCTCATGCTCACGCGGTGTGGGCAGTGCTACGTCCTGAAGCTCGGCAATGCCGGGGGCTGTAAAGATGATCTGTTTGTTTTCCATGGCAGAAATCCTTTCGCGCAAATTGTTTGACAGCTCTATTGTAGCATCTTGACATTGTAAAAAAAATATGCTATCATACAAAAAAACGGTCATGATCCTACAAAAAACGGAGGATAGATATGTACACTGCGGATTTCTCACAGCATTTCGTGTTTCGTCTGGTATCCTTGCGAGAACACCACTATAATGACGCAAGGCGGGGGAACAGCTGTCACTATATCGGCTTTCTGCGTCGCGGAAGCGCGCGCATCGTGGGAGAGGGACGCGAGCTTATGCTCCGGGAGGGGGAACTATTCTACATTCCCAAGGACTTCTCCTACGAGTCCTTCTGGAGGGGCTCTCCCGATATTGTGTTCGATTCCTACGGCTTTTCTTATTTTCCTCGCCCCACCGAGGCGCCGTATCCGCTTCAGCGCGTGGAGACGGACGGGGCTGTCATGGCGGCTCTGGAGGCTCTGGCAGCGCACCGCGCGAGCGACTGCCGCGCGATCGGAAACCTTTATCTGCTTCTGGATGCGATGCTGCCGCATATGAAGACCGAAAGTACGGGGAGCGCGCAACGCACGGTCGAGACGGCGGTTGCATATATGCAGGAATGCACGAGCCTTTCGGTGCCCGCGATGGCAAGGCATTGCGGCGTGAGCGAGTCGGGGCTGTATGCTGCCTTTCGTAAGGTGCGGGGCTGTACGCCCGTGGAGATGTGGCACCGCATCCGCACTGCGCGTGCGGCGGAGCTTTTGGAATGCACCGATCTGTCGGTTGAGGAGATCGCCTCCCGACTGAATTTTTGCTCCGCCTCCTATTTTCGACGCGTCTTTGGGCGCGTGACAGGGATGTCGCCGCGCGATTTTCGCAACCGTTCCAAAATGTAAAAAAATTGAGAAAAATTTTTTCGCAGGTATTGCAAGAGCGGCGCGAATGTGATACAATGTTCCTGTTTCCAAGAAAAGAGGGTGAATTTATGCAGATCAGAATCGGTATATACGGCTACGGAAATCTCGGCAGGGGCGTGGAAAACGCCATCAGACAGAACAAGGACATGCGGCTTGTCGCGGTCTTTACCCGCCGCGATCCCAAAACGCTGTCCATTGCGACGCAGGGCGTCGAGGTCGTCAGCGTGAGCGACGTGGAGAAATATAAGGATTTTATCGACGTGATGATCATATGCGGCGGAAGTGCTACGGATCTTCCCACCCAGACCCCCGCGCTTGCGCGCCACTTCAACGTGATCGACAGCTTTGACACCCACGCGCGCATTCCCGCGCATTTTGAAAGCACGGATGCCGCCGCTCGCGAGGGTGGGCACGTTGCCATGATCTCGGTCGGCTGGGATCCCGGGATGTTTTCCCTCAACCGCATGCTGGCGGGAGCCATCCTTCCCGAGGGGATGGACTACACCTTCTGGGGCAAGGGCGTGAGTCAAGGGCATTCGGATGCGGTGCGCCGCATTGAAGGCGTGCTGGATGCACGTCAGTACACCGTGCCTGTGCAGAGCGCGATCGACGCGGTCAGAGGCGGGCAGATGCCGACGCTCACCACAAGGGAAAAGCATACGAGAGAATGCTTTGTCGTGGCAGCGGAGGGCGCAGACCTTTCCCGTATTGAAAAAGAGATCAAGGAAATGCCGAACTATTTTGCAGATTATGATACCACCGTGCATTTTATCGGCGAGGAGGAAATGAAAAGGGAGCATTCGGAGCTTCCGCACGGAGGCTGTGTCATCCGCGTAGGAAAAACAGGCAAGAACGGGGAGCACACGCAGGTGATCGAGTACAATCTCGCCTTGGATTCCAATCCCGAGTTTACCGCTTCCGTGATCGTGGCGTACGCACGTGCCGTTGTGCACCTCTTTCGTGAGGGGCAGTCGGGCGCCAAGACCGTCTTTGACGTGCCGCCCGCATACCTGTCGCCTCTTTCCCGCGAGGATCTGATGAGGACGCTGCTCTGATATAAAAAGCGAGGCTCCAAAACGCAAAAACGTTTTGGAGCCTCGCTTTCTATATGCTTTCACAAGCCTTCCTCCGTTCGCATGCCGCCGCGGTCATTGGAATACAAAGCTTCGGAAGCTTGCAAAATACGTTTTTGCAAAGCTCGGAGGGAAGGTGGAAGGCATGCGGTGTTTCGGATGATAGGTTCCTTCGATCGGCTGCGCCTTTGAACGTTCCGTGAAAACCTTAAAAAGCCACAAAAAAAAGATCGCTCGAATTGTCAAATGTTCATAAAATTACTCAGAAACGAAATCCAATCTTGAAATTTACGTAAAAATGTGGTATAATAAGGGCACAATAACGCATGGACGTAAAGGAGAGCGGATGGGAAACAGGATTTTAAAAAGTGGGATCTGTCAGAATGAGAAGATCGAGGCACTGTCTCTTTTTGCGGAGACGGTGTTTTACCGTTTGATCGT
>SVSZ01000103.1 GCA_015064025.1 Oscillospiraceae bacterium
TTGCGCTCACACTCGTCCTCCCCTTTGCTGCTTGCAGCGCTCCCGAGGAAACCACAGAGATGATCATCTACACGCTCAACGGCACCACGGGCTTTGGCATGGCAAAGCTGATGTCAGACGCAAAAGAGGATGAGTCTCTTGCTCATTACAAATTCCAAGTGAAAACAGATGCCTCCGATGTGACCTCGGCACTGATCAACGGAGATGCCGACATCGCCGCACTTCCCACCAATGCAGCATCAAACGTGTACAACAAAACAAACGGCGCAGTCAGCGTTCTTGCGGTGAACACATTGGGATGCCTCTATCTGCTCACCAACCAAAACGAGACGGTAGAATCCTTTGCGGATCTTGAAGGAAAGACGGTGTATGCCCCTGCGCAGAACCCCACGTTCATTCTTAAGTATCTTTGTGAGAAAAACGGCTTGACCGTCGGTAAGGATGTTATCATCGATTCCACGTCCTACGCTGCTCCTGCGGCACTTAAGGATGCCGTTGCGACAGGTTTGGTAAGCATTGCTGTCCTTCCCGAGCCGATGGTGACCGTTGCGACCAACGCTGCGAAAAAGGCGGGCACCGCTACGATCACCAATGCACTGGATCTGACCGAGGAGTGGAACCGTGTTGCAGAGAAGGATACTCTGGTTCAAGGTTGTATCGTTGTCAGAAATGAGTTTTTGGAGGCACATCCCGAGGCAGTAAAGGACTTCCTTACCGCTTATGAAGCTTCCATCAATTATCTTGAAACCAATCTTGAAGAAGCATCTCAGATGATCGTCGATTGCGGCATCTTCGAAAATGCCGCGGTCGCAAAGGCAGCGATCCCGAAATGCAACGTCTGCTATATGGACGGTGAAGAAATGAAAGCTGCTATGAAGGATTATCTGACGGTTCTTTTCGGCATCAATCCTGCCGCTGTCGGAAACAAGCTCCCCGCAGACGATTTCTACTATGTCCCGTAAAGCAAAAATGAAACATCTCAAAAAAATATGCCGCGTTCTTCTGATCGCGGCATTTTGGATATGTGTGTGGGCGCTTCTTTCCATCGCCTTCGGGAACGAGCTTCTCTTCCCATCCCCCCTTCTTGTTCTGCAAACGCTTTTTCGCCTTGTGCAAACACCGGAGTTTTATATAACCACGCTAAATTCTCTGTTAAACATTCTTAAGGGGCTCGCCATTGCTGTTTCCTCCGCATGCATTACCGCAGTGATCACAAGCAAAATTCCCCTTCTACGCGCGCTGATCCTTCCTTTGATGTCTGTGATCAAGGCCACGCCCGTTGCCTCCTTTATTATGCTGGCATGGATCTTTATCGGTGCTTCCGACGTTCCTGTGTTTATTGCGGAGCTGATCGTTTTTCCTGTCATATGGACCAATCTTGACGAAGGACTTTCCAAGGTGGATCCTCAGCTTTCAGAGGTAGCCCGCGTATACGGATTTTCTCCTATGAAGCGTCTGCGTCTTTTGATCCTTCCGACAACAAAGCCTTATTTTATTTCCGCTTGCCGCACATCTCTCGGTCTTTCATGGAAAGCAGGAATCGCTGCGGAAATTCTAACCATGCCTCCAAGCACCATAGGCACGGAGATCGCAACCGCCAAGCTTTACATCATGACCCCCGAAATGTTCGCCTGGACGTTGACCGTGATCCTTTTGAGTCTTGCCATGGAGTTTGGTCTGATGGCAATTCTGAAAAGAGCAGACACACCGCAAAAAGGAGGGATAGAAAATGCTTGAATTTCACAGCGTCACCTTTGCGTACGGCAAAAAAGAGATCTTCCGCGATTTCTCAATGTCTGTTGCCGATGGCGAGATCCTTGCTGTTATGGGCCCCTCCGGATGCGGAAAAACAACGTTGCTCTCCTTGGCGGCAGGGCTGAAAAAGCCGAAGGAAGGCAGTATAACCTCTACCTTTGAAAAAATCGCTTACGTGTTTCAGGAGCCGCGCCTTTTCCCTTGGCTGACGGTTAAGGAAAACCTTGAGGCCGTACTGGAAGCACCGCAAGAAAAGGCGGCGGAGATAAAAAGCGTGCTTGACACGGTCGGACTACAGGACTCTGCCCACCTTTACCCGCACGAGCTGTCAGGGGGCATGAAAAGTCGCGTTTCTCTTGCCAGAGCAATGCTTTTCGACGGCGATCTTTATCTTCTGGACGAGCCGTTTTCCGCACTTGATGAAGAGCTCAGAGATACGCTTTCCGAGCTTTTGAAGAGTTTTTTCAAAAAGAAGAACGCATCCGCGATTCTTGTCACGCATCAGCAGGACGACGCCCGAAAACTTGCCGACAGGATCCTTTATCTCGATGCTATCCCAAGCCCAAAAGCTGACTGACCGTTACAGGCTCATACCCACGTCGGAGAAGCTCCGGAAGTAAAATTTCCAGAGCCTCCGGCGTTTTACTTTTCACACCGATATAGTCATGCATAAGAATGATGTCTCCCGGTTGAATATTGTTAATGACGGTATTCACGATCCGATCCACACTTTTGCTCTCCCAATCCCTTGTATCGAGACTCCACAGAACCAATGAATAGTCCTCATGCTCCGTGCAGTCTTCAACAGATCTCGTTACAGCTCCCTCAGGAGGACGGAACAGATGCGGACGATATTCACACAGCGTGCGAAGAGCCTCCTCACAAAGCTCCAATTCGTGTCGAACCCCTGCTTCGTCCAGCGTTGACAGGTGCCTGTGAGAAAAGGTATGGTTTCCGATCTCATGCCCCTCACGCAATACCGCACGTGCTGCCTCCGGATAATTCACAACGTTTTCTCCCACCATAAAAAAGGTTGCCGCTACTCCGTTCTTTTTAAGGATCTCAAGAATTTTAGGGGTCAGATAAGGGTGAGGACCGTCATCAAAGGTCAGCGCGATCCTCTTTGTGTTCGTTTGAACAGAACGGTAAACAGGGGTCTCCGCGGCACACGGAACAAAAATGAAAGCAATGACAAGCAGTGCGGCAAGAGCGCCGAAAAAGCGTCTTTTTCTTTGCCTTTGCATAGCATCATTCTCCCTGTGCGGTCAGCTCATCAAGAGTCCCGAAGCGATATCCCTGCGCCTTCAAATCTACGATCACATCCCGAAGAATGGCGGCATTGGTTTCTGAGGTGGGATGCAAAAGCATGATCTCCCCATTGTGAACGTTTTCCATAATGATCTTCTTCGCTTTGTCCGCAGACATTTGTCTTTGGTTGTCCCAATCAGGATACGCAAAGCTCCAAAAGACCGTGATATATCCGTTTTCTCTGGCACAAATCAGATTTTCTCTGCTGAATCTCCCTTCGGGTGGGCGATAAAAGCGTGAAAGCGTTCCTCCCACGTGCGTTTCGTAAAGCGACTCCAATGCATGAAGCTCTTCAAGAAGCTCCTTATCACTTACCCTCGACATATCCTTATGGGATACCGTATGATTACAAACAGTGTGCCCTTCTTCTGCCATACGCTTGACAAGAGAAGCGTTTTTAGTGACCAGGTTTCCAAGAATAAAGAATGCGGCAGGCACCTCCTGCTCCTTAAGAACGTCCAGAATTTTTTCCACGTTTCCGTTTTCATACCCTGCGTCAAACGTAAGATAGAGAACCTTGTCCTCGGAGTCGGGCTCCGTATGAGATCGGTCGATAAAGTAAGCCCCCTCCTCCTCAGCAAATGCAATGTCTCGCCCAACAGTCGGTTGAACGTGCCCCTTAACGTGCGCACAGTACCAGTCGACACCTGTACGCGTCGCGGATACGGGAAGCATGAAGCAGAGAACGACCGTAAAAAAAGTCAATAAAAAAGACACCGTTTTTTTCATTTTGCCAACTCCTTTTATCAAAGCATTCGATAAAAGTGTTGGCTTTTTCTCTCGAAAAAAACGGTGTAAGTATCGGAAAATCGAGCAAAATCAAGAAAATGCAGCATCTTATGCTACCTCTTCGAGAACACGGCAGTTTTCTTTTGCATAATCAACAAATGCGCGCCAGAAATGATCGTCTCTGACGTAAAATCTGAGCTTTTCCTCGTCGCCCTCCAAAAAGGCAACGGACAAAATCTCGGCATCTCCCTCCAATCGCAGGAAGGAGACCGTCAGCTCCTTGAATTTGAATTTTTCCTTCGTCGGTCTTTCTTTGTTCCATAAGGACAGGCGTCCTACAATGAGCGTTCCTCCGTTCCCGTGACGCAAAAACATCATATTCAGGCATACGGGATAGATTAGACGTCTTCCCAGCGCCCGCGCAAAATTTTCCTTCTCCCGGCTGTAGGCATAAAACAACGCAGGCTCGCCGTGCCGAAAGCTTTTATTCTCTTTTTTTACCTCGGTTTCAAAAACGTGCCGCGCCTCCGAAATAAACTCCGAAAGCTTGTAATCCTTTACGGTGTGCAGAACGGACCCGATCGTCGAAGCAACCAATGCAACGGAGAAAAAGACGATTCCGACAACACCGAGCGACCATGAGCGCGCAAAAAACAAAACGATCATGAGAAGGACCAACAATGAGCGGCACACCTTGCGTATCACGTCGAAGCGCAGAAAAAATGCCTTTGCGTTCATATAACCTCCCTACTCAGCCGTCAGACTCTGTATAAAGCCGATCAATAGAAATTCTCCCCTCGGGAGTCGCACGCAAAACCACGTACTGAGGGATCATAACGTCGCTTCCCACATCTCGCCGCAGGCTTCCGTCATTGCGATGGATCTTATATTTGAGACTGTAGGTATAGACTCTGTCACCATCCTGCTCCAAGGTATTGCCGAGATAACCGATCTCTGCCTCGTAGATCATCTGCTGTGAAAAGGAAGACACCCCCGCAGGCTCTGTAAAGCAGGCATTGTAGGTCTTTGCATCCCCTTTTGTCATGCTCTCAAGGAACGCATAGAGGAATCTTACGTTTCCGTCATAGTTCTCCATGTGCTCTCCGTCAACGGAAATGCGTACGCGACCGTCGAAGTAGTACACATTCCGATCGTATGCAAGATACTCGTCAAATTCGAAGATATTCCCGTCGTAAGTGGGGGAAAACTCGATATCGGGAGCTTCCGTTTCTTCTTCCGGCGGGAGAGTGACAAAATACAGAACCAGCAAAATCCCGATCAACAGAAGCACTACACAGAGAAGGACAGCCAAAGCCGTTACCATCTTCTTTTTCAAGCGCTTGTTTTTCTCGAGAAGCTGTGTATATCTTTCTTTTTTTTCATCAACGCTCATACGACGCTCCTTTGCCGATCAATCACGTTATTTTACCATATCCCTATGTCCTTTTCAAGACGTATGAAATATTTTTTTTGAAAATGTACGGCTTTTTCAAAAAAAATGACGCAAAACGCTGAAAAATATACCTTTTGTCTATTGTACTTCCACGCCTTTTATGTTATAATATATTCTGAATTCTTATACGAAAGGATGCGTTCCCAAAATGAAATACCTTGTGCTGATCCCCGATGGAATGGCAGACGAAAAAATAGAAGCTCTCGGAGATATGACTCCTATGCAAGCGGCAAAAAAGCCCACCATGGATGCTCTTGCCGCCAAATCACTTGTCGGCACCGTTTCAAACGTGCCCGAAGGCATGGTTCCCGAAAGCGATACCGCCAACATGGCAATCCTCTCCTTTGATCCCAAAACCTATTCCAAGGGACGTTCACCTCTTGAAGCGGTAAGCATGGGCATCGAGATGCAGGCTGACGAGACGGCATACCGTTGCAACGTCGTTACCCTCTCGGAGGAGGGTGATTATGACGACAAGATCATTCTCGATCACAGCGCCGATGAAATCACCACACCCGAGGCAGACGAGCTTATCAAGGCACTGCAAGCCGCATTCGGAAACGAAGCGCGCACCTTCTACACAGGCGTCAGCTACCGTCACTGTCTCATTATGAAAAACGGGAACGACACCTATCCCTTCATGCGCCCGCACGATATTCTCGGAAAGCGTATCGGAGACTATCTTCCCCGCACCGACAACGGTGGTGAGGAGTTTTACAACATGATGAGAAAGAGCTTTGAGATTCTTGATCACCATCCCGTCAACGAGGCACGACGCGCACGTGGTCTTAAGCCGGCAAACTCCGCATGGTTCTGGAGTCCCGGAAAGAAGCCGCAGCTTCCCAATTTCAAGAAAAAGTGGGGACTTGACGGTGCCGTGATCTCTGCGGTTGATCTGATAAAGGGCATCGGACTTTGCGCGGGCATGCGCTCCATCGACGTAGAAGGAGCTACGGGCAACGTGCACACCAACTACACGGGCAAGGCAAACGCGGCGATCGAGGCGTTTGAAAGCGGAAACGATTTTGTCTACATCCACGTAGAGGGCCCCGATGAATGCGGTCATCGCGCAGAAGTTGAAAACAAGGTACGCGCCATCGAGCAGATCGATGAAAAGATCCTTCTTCCCGTTTACAATTATCTTTTGGCAACGGGTGAGCCCTTCCGCATCATGGTGCTTCCCGACCATCCCACCCCCGTACGTCTGCGCACACACACCATCCTTCCCGTGCCCTTCTTTATCTACGACTCGGAAAAGGAAGCAGACGGCGTTTCCGTCTACTCCGAGGAAAGCGCGGCGGCAACGGGTAATTACGTTGAAAACGGATACACGCTTCTTGATCAACTGATCAAATAACCTTCTCCGAAAGGAAGCTTGAAATGAACGAAGAACCGATTCTTCAGCCTACCGATGAAAAAGAGGATTCCTCCCCCTTCTCTTTTCTGTTCGATATTCTCGAAATGTTCGCATGGTCTCTCTTTGTTGTGTTTATCATATTCACATTCGGAGTAAGACTTTGCCGCGTAGACGGCACCTCTATGGAAAACACGCTTTATGAGAATGAAAATCTCCTTGTTTACAGTGCGGGTTACACCCCTATACAAGATGACATCATCGTCTTTCACATGACAAAACCTGAGGTATATCTCGAAAAAACTCTTGTCAAGCGCGTCGTTGCAACGGGCGGTCAGTCCGTCGTTGTCAATTTCGCTTTGCGCGAGATTCACGTGGACGGTGTTCTGTATGAGGATACGCATGCTGTTCTCAAGGGGTCCGACAATGAGACGATCGTAGATTATTACAACCTTTACAGCAATTATCCGGGACACAATTTCGACCCCCGAACACAAACGATGTCCTTTACCGTCCCCGAGGGACACCTCTTTGTCCTTGGTGACAACCGCAATTTTTCCAAGGACAAAGAGGTGTCCCTC
>SVSZ01000104.1 GCA_015064025.1 Oscillospiraceae bacterium
TTGATCCTCATATATTCGCAGTTGCCCTTTTCGAATTTTTCCTTTTCCAGGTCCTCGTTGGCAAACGCCTTGGTGACGCGGATGCCGAGGAGACTGTCCTCGATCTGCGCGTTGAGCTCGCCGATCTGCTTTCTGCCTTCTCTGAAGTTGTTTCGCATTCTGCGGCGGAAGTAGATGGATGCCGCGAGGATGACGGGGATGACCGCGAAGACGGTGAGCGTCAGGGGCACGTTGATCGTACAAAGGATGATGAAGGCACCGATGATCTTGACGCCCGCGATGAAGAATTCCTCGGGGCAGTGATGAGCGAACTCGGTGACGTCGAACAGATCTGAGGTGATACGGGACATCAGTGTCCCCACCTTGGTATTGTCGTAGTAGGAGAAGGAGAGCTTTTGCAGGTGAGAAAACAGATCTCTGCGCATGTCGTTCTCGATCCGTGTGCCCATGATGTGACCGACTGAGGTCATATAATAGTTTGCGGCGGTGTCGATGATGCGCAAAAGGATATAGATGCCTCCGCACCAAAGGATGAGCTCCCACGTAAGCGCCGAGGCGGGATCCTCGGAGGATGCCGCGCCCGTGATCTCACGGACGATCATGGGAAGCACCAGCTCACAGACGGTCGTCAACGCCGCGCAAAAGAGATCCAGCGCCATGGTGGCACGATATTTTTTATAATAGGGAAGAAAGCGGCGAATATACGAGCCCGCTGACTTTTTACGGTTCTCTTGCTTCATGAGATTTACTCCTTATCTTCGTTTTCCAGCGCCTCGTAGATCTCCATAAGGCGCTCTTCGATCTCATTTTTGCGCGTATCCAGCTCCGCAGCACGCAGATAATCCGAGGCGGCAGAGCCGAACAGCTCCTCCTCGATACGGGAAAGCTCACTCTCCAGCTCCTCGCATTCCTTTTTCAAACGGTCAAGCTGTGCCCGCTTGCGTCTTGCCTCGGCGTTTGCCTGCTTCGCTTTCAGATACTGCTCCTTGCCCGCGCTCACGGTACGGGGAGGCGCGCATCCCTCTTCTGCGGCACGCTCCTCCCGCAACGTCTTGTACGCGCGGAACTCCGTATAGGAGGTGCCCGGATGGGTGACTTCGTAGTCAAGAAGATCTCCCTCGAAGCATGCGCCCGGGTGGATCTCAAGAATGCGGGTGGCAAGCTTTTCGATCAGATAACGGTCGTGAGAGACGGTGACGATCGTACCGTCAAACTGCTCCAACGCGCTCTCAAGAGCCTCGCGGGAATCGATGTCAAGATGGTTGGTCGGCTCGTCCAGCACCAAAAGGTTCATGCGCGAGAGCATGAGCTTTGCGAAGGTCAGGCGTGCACGCTCTCCACCGCTGAGGACGGAAACCGTCTTGAATACGTCCTCGCCCGTAAAACGGAAGAGCGCCAGGGTGTTGCGGATCTCGGTCTCCGTTTTTTGAGGGTAGGCATTCCACAGCTCGTCCAGCACGGTGTTCTCGGGTGTGAGATTCTGGTTCTCCTGGTCATAGTATCCGATCTGCACGTTATAGCCCTCCTCGATCACTCCCGCGGTGGGGGTGAGACGGGAGAGGATCAGCTTGATGAGCGTGGATTTTCCGCACCCGTTGGGGCCGATGATCATCACACGCTCGCCGCGACGGACAAGGAAGGAAATATCACGAAAGAGGACACGCTCGGAAAAGCTCATGGAAAGGGAACGGACGTTCAGCACGTCGTTGCCCGAGGCGATCGCCTCACCAAAGCGCATACGGATGGAGCGAGGGTCGTTTTCGGGGCGCTCCACGCGTTCCATTTTTTCAAGAAGCTTGAGGCGGCTCTCGGCGGCAATGATGTTTCGTTCGCGGTTCCATGCACGCTGCTGCGCGATATACGCCTCCTGCCGCGCGATCTCCTTTTGCTGATTTTTCCAGTGACGTTCGGCGATCTCACGGTCGATGCGGCGTTGCTCCATGCTCTTGGTGTAACCGCCGTTGTAGAGCTTGGCGCGCCTGTGCTCGATGGAAAGCGTTTTGTTTGTGACCTTATCCAGAAAATAGCGGTCGTGCGAGATGATCATAACGCATTTCGGATAGGAGACAAGAAAGCTCTCAAGCCACGCAAGCGTTTCAATGTCAAGGTGGTTGGTCGGCTCGTCCAGCATCAGAATGTCGGGCTCGCGCAAAAGCTCTGTGGCAAGGGCGAGGCGCGTGCGCTGACCGCCGCTGAGAACGGAGACGGGAAGCGACTGTGCGATCTTATCAAAGCCGAGCCTTGAGAGGATCGCGGCGCATCTTCCTCGGAATTCCAGTCCGCCGTTACCGACAAATTTTTCGTGCAGCTCGGAATACTCGCGGATCACGTGATCCTGCGCTCCCTCCAGCGTGGCTTCCAGCTCGGAAAGCCGCTTCTCCATGGAAAGCAGAGTCGGGAAGGCAGAGTACATCCGCTCAAGCACGGTCATGTTTTCGTTTTCACAGTCAAAGGCACCGTCCTGCGTCAGAATGCCGACGGTCTTTCCTTTGGAAAAATAGATCTCGCCCTCGCGCGGCTCGAGCTCTCCGAGGATCAGCTTGAAGAGCGTGGATTTTCCGCAGCCGTTGACGCCGATCACACCGAGCTTGTCGTTTTCCTCCAGGGAAAAGGAGACCTTCTCAAGGATCGGAACGTCGCCGAAATCAAGGGAGAGACCGTTTACGCTGATCGCGATCATAGATATCTCCTGTCATATGAAGCATTCCTATATAGTATAATGGATTTTGCTCAAAAAGTCAATGGAAAGTTTGCGTTTTTGAGGTCTCCCTCCCACTGTCTTGACAAAAAATGTCGATTGTGGTACAATATACGTGGATTTTTGTTGTGAGGGCAGACACGCGGTTTTATTTTCTTCAAAAACAGCATATCCTATGTTAAGATGTGAAAAGTCCCCAAAGGAGGTGCTTTCAAACATGAAAATACTGATTCTTTCCTTCAAGGCAGGGGAGGGGCACAATGCCGCGGCAAAGGCGATCCTTGAGAGGATCGAGCATGAGGGACATCAAGGGATCGTTGTTGATTTTCTCGGCCTTGTCAGCGATAAGCTGAGCAACGCCATCAACGTTTCCTACGGAGGCATGGTCAAGCACGCTCCCGGGATGTTCGGTAGCTTTTATAAGCTGTCCGCAAGGGTGAGCCACCGTTTCCCGCGCTTCCGCTCGCCGCTTTATCTTGACAGCGCGATCATTTCCGCACAGCTCCGCATGCTTCTGGAGCGCACGGGTCCCTATGATGGGATCGTTGCGACTCATCTGATGCCCGCGCAAGCACTTGCGCACCTCAAAAAGCATGGCTATTCCTTGCCCGTAACGGTGGCAGTGGCAACGGACTATACCTATTATCCTTTCTGGCAGGAGGTTGCGGCGTGTGACTATTACGTGATCCCCGACAAGGAGCTTATCCCCGCGTACGTATTGCGCGGCATGAAAAGAGAAAAGCTCTGCCCCTACGGTATTCCGATCGGGCTCCGCTACGCCTCGCTTCCCACAAAGAGAGAGGCGCGTGAGCGCTTGGGGCTCCCCAAGGACGCTCCGATCCACCTTGTGATGGGCGGCAGTATGGGAGCGGGAAGCATGCAAAAGCTGGTGGAGGCACTCTACCGCGCGCGTCCCCGCACAGAGCACACCGTGATCATATGCGGCAACAACCGCGCCTTGAGAGAGGCACTTGTAGCCCGCTTTGCAAAGGCATCCCGTGTGCACGTTGTCGGCTTCACAAGAGAGGTGCCTCTTTATATGACGGCATGCGATCTTCTTTACACAAAGCCGGGAGGACTTTCTACCAGTGAGGCGATCGCTTGCGGGATCCCTATGATCTATACAGCACCCATCCCGGGGTGTGAGAGTGACAACTATGAGTTCTTTACCGATCGTTTTTGCGCGATGGGAGCGGGAAGCATTGAGGGACAGCTTCACTGTGCATCGCGCCTTCTGGCATCGGAGGGGTTGCGACGCCGTATGAGGACGGCACAGAAAAAGTACGCGCATCCCGACGCGTCGCTTGAGATATTCAAGCTGATCGAAAAGCACGCGAAAAAATAATGGGGCTGTCACATTCGACGCTTCTTGCCTTACAAATACTGCATTTATAACTGAACAATGGACGAAAATGACGGGGGTGAGTACAAATGCGTTTTCGCATTTGACTCACCCCATCTTTATTTTTTTCTATCCGCGATCACTTCAATGATTGCCATGGCAATACCGAACATACCGCCCGAGAGAAGTCCGATCAACCACCACGGGGTGCTTGTAAACAATTCCGGAAAGCTGTGAACGTTGCCGGTAAAGAGGGCGGTCAGAAATTCAAGCAGCATAAAGCCAAGCGTCATGAAGAAGCCGAAAAAGACTCCCATAAACAAAAAGCAAAAAAGAAACAGGAAAACGGAGTGGGAGAGGGGGGAGATATGGTTCTGCCTTTTCTCCTCGCGGCTCAGTTTTCTCATTTCCGCTTTTTTCACGGCGATATCCACTGCTGTGTCAAGGTCATCCGATTCGAGCGCATCCTCTGCGTTCCCGAAAAACAATTGGCATTCACTCGTTGTAAAAAAGCTTTTTCCGTTCGTTTTGAAAAGGAAGTCCGAAACACCGTGGAGAGTTTCGCCCTTCCGCGGCAGTACAGTCCCCGAAAGGAAGCTGAACGTGCCGCAATCAAGGCCGGCCGATTCGTGACAGGATACGTAAAAGAAAGCTTTTTTGGTACGCGTGATAAGATAGGAGATCCCGTAGGACTCCCGGATGTGGAGTCCCTTGATGCTACCCTCCTTGGAAAAGTGAGGATAGCTTCCCGTATATCCGTGTGCATGCATCCTGCGTTCGATCCTCTCACGTATTGGGAGCAGCTGATCTGCGGAAAGGTAAAATTCAGACGTGGAGACGTACGGCTCCTGCGACTGTGCAATGCGCTGACAAAGCTCCTCCCAAAGCGGTGCATATTCCTTTTGGTTGAGCATTGCGCGCAGAGCTTGCGCACGCACGGCAAACGCATGGGAAGGAGGCTCCTTTTCGCTCAGAGCTTCAAGCTGCTTTTTCGGCTTTCGGTATGCGTGCGCCTCCAGATACGTTGCAAGGAGCGGAAAGTCGGATACGCGCAATTCGTCTTCAAGAGATGAATTAGGGTCAAGACTTGCCAACTCAACAAGGAGCGGAAAGAGTGACTGCTCCTTTTCGTTGTAAGGAAGGGACATGTGCTTTTTGGCGCAAATGGCGGCGCTTTGTGAGATCAGGCGATCCCACGGCGTGACGGACAGAACGTTCCAATCGGCAGCGAACAGTGCTTTTTCTATGCGAACGTCGGAAAAGGAAAAACCAAAGGGAACGTCCTTGCCCTCGGTATTGCTCCGTGTTCCCTTGATACGGTATCTGCCGTTTCTTTTTTGGAGCACAAGATCCTTAAGGGGACATCCCTCGGCATTTTTGGGAAGCCCCTTGACCTTTGAAAAGACCAGATATACATCGTGTATAAAATCGGATTCGACGGGATAGAGAAACTCTCCGTTTTTCCAAAACGTATCGTAGGGCCACTCACCTGCGCATAGAAGCGCGGTGATCTGCTGCTGTATTTCCGCATCCCACTCGGGGGTCAGTGCGGCAACCGCCTCCGCGGTGCGGTGCAGCTCCTCCTCGGCACGGTTGACAGCCTCGCGGTGGGCGGCGTTCAAGCGCGTAAAAAACTCTGTGTCGCTTGCCGCATCCGCAAGATATGCGCGGGATTCCTTTGGGAGCTCCTCAAGGCTTTCGGAAAAAACTGCGGTCAGCTTCTTCCGTGCCTTTTTTTGCCGTGCGGTGCTTGCTTTATCAAGATCTGCGCCGCATACGAGCTCTGCATAGCTCCACATCCCGTCAAATACCTCAAGGGATTCGCGGGAGAGGGGAGAGGGGATGCTTTCTTTTTCTTGAAAATCGGTCACTTTACGGTTACCTCCTTTGACGAATCATGTGGGAAGATCCAAAACAGGAAAGGCTCCGGTACGTGCCGATATAAGCCTTTGCCGGAGCCTTTTTGTTTATTCGTCTTCCTCGGGAACGAAGCTGTCGTCTGCCTCGAATCTGCCAAGACCGACGAGAGAATCCACGGGGATGGAGAAGAGGATCGCACCGCCGTCGGTCTTCAGTCCCGCGCAGTCGCGGATCGCTTCCATGATCTTCTGCTTGTATTCGTGAGAGGTCAGGAAGAACACGGTGTCGGTCTCCTGCTTGATGGAGGTGCCGAGAAGCTGCTCTACCTGCTTGTTGTTGATGCTACGCGTATGGAATATGGTAGCGCCCGTCGCACCCGCCGCACGGCTGCAATCCAGAACCGCGTCGGTGAATTTCTGATTCACCACCGCAATGATGAGTTCATGCATCTTGCTTTTCTCCTTTAATCTTTTGAGTTTTTGGGCTGTCGGTGCGTCATCGCGGTTCTGCGTTGTAAGAACGGCTCCGCTGATAATGCTTGAAATGCCCGAGAGGGGGACGGTAAAGGCGATCCCGTTGCCCATCAGATAGAGCTTGAGGCGCTTGTTGATGGTACGCAGAACGGTTCCCTCACAATAATCGGGGATCAGAGAGTACACCACCCGTTTTTCTATCTCGTCAAGCCCGAGATAACTCATATAGTGCGACTTCGCCGTGCCGTAGCCGATTCCCGTAAAGCTGAGGGTGGGGCAGCATTCGTTGCATGCCTCGGTGAGCGCCGGCTCGTTTCCCTTTTTGATGATGCAGACAAGGAGCTTGGCACGCTTGTCGTTGACGTTTCTTCTTGCCATCAGCGTTTCACCTCCGTGTAATATTCGCTGTAATCAAGGAAGGTCTCCTGCTCGGAAATGAAGCGGCTGGCGGCTTGCTTGGATTTCAAGCGGTAAAGCACGCCGCAGATCTGGATAGAGATGATCGGCGTGAGCGCGACGAAGGCAACACAGCCGAAGGCATCCGTCATTACGTTGCCGCTCAGGGTGTTGCATGCACCGCAAGCCATGGGAAGAACAAAGGCGCTCATCATAGCACCGCTGGCGACTCCACCCGAGTCAAAGGCGATACCGACGAAAAACTTGGGGACGAAGAAGGTCAGTCCCAGTGCGATGATGTATCCGGGAATCAGGATCCAAAGAATGGAGATGCCCGTCAGTACGC
>SVSZ01000105.1 GCA_015064025.1 Oscillospiraceae bacterium
CCCGTAATATTTTGGAGAATTCCGAAGGAATTCAACCGATTACTGTCTCATTTTCCGTTTTGAGGAAATACGAGACTTTTTTCTTTTTCCCACGGGCTTTTTCGATCTCGTCAAATGTGACAGCCCCATCAGCGGGATCGTTGGACGCTGAGTGGAAAAATATTTTCAAAAACGGTTGGCAAACATTGATTTTTATGGTAAAATAAAAATAAGAATAGATAAGGGTGGGTTGTTATGACAAAAAAGATGCGAAAAATATTCAATGTTGCCGTACATATCTTGGAATATGTGGTTGCTGTTTTAACGCTTTGCGTTTTGATCTACCTCATTGGAAGTGAGGTGTACAAGATGTTTTCCTTAGAGGGCTACATCGGTTCAGGCGATGCGTTTTTACAAAATATTCTTGCCGTCGTGGTCGGCTTGGAGTTTGTACGTATGCTGATCAATCTGACGCCCTCCAATATCCTGGAGGTGCTGATCGTAGCGCTTGCACGCCAGGTTCTGATCGATAATAACAGCGTGTGGGGGAATCTTGTTTGTGTTCTCTGTATTTCCGGGCTCTTTGCCGTACGCAGATTTCTTGTAAAAAAAGAGGATTTGGCGCGTGAAATGGGCGCTGAATGCGACGATGAAGCAAAAGTAACCAAGACGAAGGAGGAAAATCTTCAATGATCAAGTACAATATCGAGGGCGGGAATCTCCCGGTCGTTATTTGTTATCCCGAGGCAGGGCAAACGGTTTGCTGTGAGGGCGGCTCCATGAGCTGGATGAGTCCCAATATGCGCATGGAGACAAGCGCGGGTGGTTTTCGTAAGGCTTTTGGCAGACTGTTTTCGGGGGAATCCATTTTTCTCAATGAGTATACCGCCATGGGCGCTGAGGGAATGATCGCATTTGCGTCGAGCTTTCCGGGCTCCATCATTCCTTACCGTGTGACTCCGGGCAACGGGATCATCGTGCAAAAGGGCGGATTCCTTGCTATGGAAAAGGGGATGGAGCTGTCGGTGTGGTTCCAAAAAAAGCTGGGAGGCGGCTTTTTCGGCGGTGAGGGCTTTATTATGCAACGCATCAGCGGCGACGGACTTGTTTTCCTTGAAATTGACGGATATTGCAAGGAATATACGCTGGGAGTGGGGCAAACCGTCATTGTTGACACCGGTTATCTTGCCGCGATGACTGACGGTTGTACCATGGATATTGAAAGTGTCAAGGGAATCAAAAACAAATTTCTTGGCGGAGAGGGCTTCTTTAACACACGTATTACAGGACCCGGGAAGGTCTATATTCAGTCTATGCCCATTGCAAATACGGCAAGCTGTCTGATTCCGTATCTCCCCTTTGACCCCCACAATGACGCGCACGACGGTCCATCTCCCTTCCGCTTCTGAAAAAATATAAAAAAATCATATTGGCTGTTGACATTTTTGCTTTTTCGTGGTATCATTATACTGTATAAGATTCTTTTTGGGAGGAATGGATATGAGACCGAGATTGCTCCGCGTTGTAGCCAACACGATTGCGGTATTTGCCGTGTTTGCGGCCTTGCTTGGAAGCGGTATTGCGCTGCTTTTGAGTGTTTATACACATTACGTTGCCGAGGCTTGGCATTTTATTCTCGTGGGGTGCGTGGCGCTTGGTTTGATCGTTCTTGCCGCAGTGCTTCATTTCGTCACAAGAGTGTACGAGCGCAGACGCGTGATCCGCGACTCTTGGGAAATCGTTAAGGATGCGGATACCTTGGATCCCGATGAGGATCCCGCCGTGGATCCCGATATGATCGCCGCCAGGACCTTGGATGAGCTTACCCGTGAGGTGATGGAGGAGATGCAGGAGGAAATGCCCGCATACCGCCGTAAGCAGTTCAAAAAGAAGCTGAGAATTGCGCTTGGCGCCGTTGCGGTTGCCGTTCCCGTAGCTTTGACGGGGGCACTTCTGGCAATGCAGAAAAAGCTGAGAGTAAAGGAGCCCTCCGTGTCCTGTGCGGAGAAGGCAGACCTTGAATCATAACAAAATCGCCTCAAACGCGGAAGCGCTTGAGGCGATTTTGTTATCAGTGTTATTTTTTGATTTTTTTCCAGTATTCCGCCGCGGCTTGCTCGGTCTTGTTGGGACCGGGACGGTAAAATACCGTTCCCTTAAGGTCGTGTGGGAGGTATTCCTGTGCTACGTAATGATTTTCGTAATCGTGCGGATATTTATAGCCCTTGAAAAGGGGACTTTGCAGGTGCGTGGGGAGGTCGATCCCCGCGCCCTTTTCTGCGTATTCTGTTGCCGTTGTCACAGCAACGTCGGCTGAGTTGGATTTTGGTGAGGTGGCAAGAAGGATGGCTGCATTGGCAAGAGGAATGCGTGCCTCGGGCATTCCAAGCTCCTTGGCACTTTCACAGCACGCGCGTGTGACGACTGCCGCGAGGGGGTAGGCAAGACCGACATCCTCGGAGGCGATGACCTGCAAGCGTCGGCAAACCGAGATCAATTCACCTGCGGCAAGAAGCTTTGCGAGATAAAAGACCGCCGCATCGGGATCGGAGCCGCGAATGGATTTTTGCAGACAGGAGAGAAGATCGTAATGCGTATCGTCGTTGAAATTGCCCACCGAGGTATCAAAGGCGTCCACGTGCTCGCGCAGGATCTCCGTGTCTGCGGCATGATAGGCGTTCTCAAACAGAACGATCGAGTGTCGCACGTCGCCGCGTGCGCAGTGGCCGACGTAATCGGCGACCTCGGTAGCCACCGTTTTGGTAAGTCCCGTTTCCTTGTTGAGATAATCAAGAGCGCGCAAAAGGACGGGGCGAAGCGCCTCCTTTCCCACGGGCTTGAATTCAAAGAGCGAGGAGCGTGAGAGAATGGCGTTGTAAACAAAAAAATGTGGGTTTTCGGTCGTAGAGGCAATGAGCGTGATGCGACCGTCCTCCATATATTCAAGAAGAGACTGCTGTTGCTTTCTGTTAAAATATTGGATCTCATCAAGATAAAGAAGGAGTCCGTTAGAGCCGAAAATGTTTTGCGTTTCTTTTATGACGTCCTTGACGTCGGAAAGCGTTGCGGAGGTGGCATTGAGTCGGCGGAAGGTCATTCCCGATTGGCGGGCGATCACTCCTGCCGCAGTGGTCTTTCCCGTGCCGGGAGGTCCGTAGAAGATCATATTTGTGATCCTTCCTCCCGCCAGCATACGGCGCACCACACCGCGCTCTCCGAAAAGATGCTCCTGACCGACAATGCCGTCAAAGTCCTCGGGGCGCAGCAGATCTGCAAGCTGTGCGTGTTTCATAAAGCCGTCCTTTCGTTTTGTCGCTGTTACATAGTATCATTATACAACAAAGAAAGGATCTTTTCAAGGTCTTTTTCGGCTTTTTTTCGCAAGGCGGATGCACGCTCGGAGAGGATCGGGCGCAATTTCTCCTCGTGCTCCAGCAATTGTAGGGCGGCATCGATCAGCGCCTCCTGCGTGATCTCCTTCCCGACGAAGCAGCTCTGTCCCGAAAGTTGTGCAAAGGAAGGGATTTTTTTGTCTCTCGGATCGTGCACGATGCCGATCGCGGGGGTGCCCACGGAGAGGGAGAGGATCATGGCATGCAGACGCTCCGTAAGGACAAGCGAGGCTCCGGCGAGAATAGAAAGCGTCTCCGTTGCATCCGTGGGAGATAGGATGGGAACACCGAGATAAAGGGCGGCTCTTTTTGTGGCTTCTTTGTCTGACACTCTGTCAAAGAGCACAAGGACGGGGGAGATGGCACGGCGCCGTGAGAGCTCCTTGGCGCAAGGGACCAACGGTGAGGGAAGCGTACCGTTTCCCTTGAGAACGATGCAGACGTAGGATGCACCTTGACGTTCACGTTTTTGCGGTACGGGGAGCAGAAACGTCGCGTCGGCGCCGAGATGAAGACGCTCTTGTGGGATTCCAAGCGACTGAAGGGTGCTAAGGGAATCCGGGTCGCGGAGACTGAGATAGGGTGAGCTTTCCAAGGTGTGCTTTGCACGTTGACACGCCCGTTTTCCAAGCAACGGACCGATGCCTGCGGCGTAAAGAATGGGCGTGGCGTGCATCGCTTTTGCAAGCCTTAAAAGTGAAAGATAATAGAGTAGGGAGAGATTCCCCGTTTTGTTTTGAAGAAGTGAGCCACCGCCGCACAGGAATGCGTCTGCACGGGAAAGCGTCGGAAGGATCTCAAGGGGTGAGCGCCTGCCGACACAGCGAATGCCAAAGTGGCGACTGTCCTCCCCGGCACTTTTTGAAAGCGCTATGATGCGAAGCGAAGGAAGCTGTTTTTTGACGCCCCTTAAAAAGCCGTCAAGGATCAGATCGTCTCCGAGATTCCCACAACCGAAATAACCGCCGATGCACAGAACGCGCCGTCCCTTCTTTGCCGCGCGGTACAGATCGAGATGTGCGGCGAGCATTGCATTGCCGTCGAACTGCTTCCTCACAAGCGTGTGTGCTTCCGAGGCGGCGGATGCACGGAGCGCGGGATCCTCAAGAAGCTTGCACAGATCCTTTTCAAGTGCCTCGACCGTGGGTAGGGGGGCGCTGCGGCAGCAAAGATTGGTACGCGTCGCTTGGCTGTGATTCCATCGATTCCAGATGCCAAGGTATCCCTCGTTTCCGCAGAGGATCACCGCACAGCCGCATGCCGCCGCTTCCATAGCTGCGCGGGAGACACCGATAAAGACGTCTTGCCTTGAAAGGAGGGAGGGCATGTCCTCTACGTGTCCTGACACGGTGACGACGTCAAGGTTCAGTGCGCGATTGATGTCTTCCGCACGCTTGGAAAGTGCGGAATGCTCCTGCCCACCGCCTGCGATCGTGATATGGACGCGATAGCCACGTGCGATCAGTCGAGGTGTTATATCAAGGAGCAGGTGCGCTCCCTGTGAGCAGTCCCGGTCAAGGCGGCTGGCAAAGAGAATTTGAACCGCCTTGTCGCCATTTCTTTTATGCGGCGCAAATTTTTCAAGATCGATCCCGTTTGGAATCACGTGAATTTCGGCACGCGGAATGCTGTAGGCGGCAGCCGTATATTCGGCAAGATCCTCACTGACGGCGAGTGTGTATTCTCCCCAGTAGGAAAGAAGCCGTTCGATGGGAGATGCCGAAAATTTTGCATGCACCGTTACTATACGCGGTGCGGTGCGGCAGAACGTGCGCAAGAGAAGTGCTGTTTGTCGGGTATGCGCGTGAAGCACGTCGAAGTGTTCACTACGTAAAAGACGTGAGAGAATGCGGCGGCGTGCCAAAAAGCTTTGAAGCGTGTGTCGGGGGAGAGGCATGGTGACGTGGCGGATGCCGCTCCCGACAAGTCCCTGCACGAGCTTGCCCTTTGCAGAAAGTACAGTGACCTCCTCTCCGTGTGCATGAAGCGCCCGTGCGAGAAGCTCAACGTGCGTTTCAACGCCTCCTCTGTCCAGCGCATCGGTCAAAAGCAATATATTCATGCATATCTCCTTGAATCCTTATTGGATGATAGGATTCCCGTGTATATGCAAAAAAATACTGGGGCGATTCATTTAGCGCAGAACAAAAACACACGGAATAATAAAACGAGAAACACAAGCTTCTTACATTGCCACAAAGCCACCCTGTGAGTGAGTATCGCTTGTAGGGTGGCTTTTTAAGGAAGAAATCCTTCCGGATTTCATTTTTATGTGTGTTTTTTAGCCGCGTTCGCGACACTTACCGTACCTTTGTACGGCTACAGTGTCGCGAACGCGGCTTCTGCATCTGAATGAATCAGCCCAGTAAAAAAATGCTCAAAGCTTGCTCATGAAGGAAACGGCAAGACCCAAGCAGTGGACGTTATCAAGCTCATCGTTTACGTATACGAGAGGCTCAAAGGCAGGGTTTTCCGGAGTCAGGACAAGCTTTGCCTTTTCCGGATAGTAGTACCAGCGCTTAAGGGTTGCTTCATCATCGATGATCACTGCAGCGATCTGCCCGTTTTCCACCATGGGCATGGATTTGATGAACACTACGTCTCCATCGTGGATGCGAGCACCGATCATGCTGTCCCCCTTGGCAGTGAGGCAAAAATCCGCTTGGATCTCTGCGCTGGCATCTACGTACGTTTCGTGATTCTCGGTGGCGAAAATGGGTGTGCCGCAGGAGATCTCTCCAAGCATTGGGAATCTCTTTGTAGAGATCGGTCGAACGTTGGAGGGAAGGGACAGAGTGCCCCCGTTTCCCAAAAGATAATCAATGGAGACCGAGAAGTAATCGGCAATTTTTTTGAGCGTATCGGTGGAAAGATATTGCTTTCTTCCTGCCTTGAGGTCTCCGAGAGCCCCGCGGCTTGCACCGCATTCACGGCACATAATGGTGACGTTGATCCCGTTTTTCTTGCAAAGCTCCTGGATTTTTTCATAAAGCGTCATGATATTCGCTCCCTTGTACTTTTTTCTATCTTTTTCGCTTTCGCGATTTTGTATATGCTTTGACCTTATTATATTACATAAATGCGTAAAAGTCAATACCCTTTTTGAAAAAACGGTTTCTTTAGTGTAAAAATATTCTTTAGAAAAAGCGGTGGGCAGAAAAATCTGCTCACCGCTTAGAGTTATAAGGAGGCTGCACTTACAGTCTCGGTGTTTGTTAGATTTTCTTCTTTTTGTCGATGATAAAGTAGAATAGTGCAATCGTACCGCATCCGCAGAATGCCAAACTCGAAATCACACATACGATGATGATAAAGGTCCGGTTATCTGCATTTGCTTTTGCAAGCTCTGCATCTTTTGCTTCAAGAGCTGCCTTATTGTCTGCATCTGCTTTTTCCAGTGCTTGCTTTACGCTGTCAAGTTTACTTGCAA
>SVSZ01000106.1 GCA_015064025.1 Oscillospiraceae bacterium
TCCTTTCTGTTAGATTTGGTTGTGGTGACTTTATTTTAACAGAACTCAATCACTTTTTCTATTCTTTTTTCAATTTTGGTCTCACATCTATTGTAACACTACATTTTTTGAATAATGATTTTTTTGAAAAGGTTGTTTTTCTGCGGAAAGCATGGTACAATATAGATTGGACGAAAAAGAAAAGTCTTGGAGGGACAACGCGAATGATCAAGGCCGTTTTGTTTGATATGGACGGGACGCTTTTGGATACTGAAAAAGTATACTACCGCTGTTGGCGCCGTGCCGCGAGGGAAACAGATTTTCGGGGAGACATTGATGCCGATCTGCTCGCCTTTTCGGGAATGAATCTCCAGGGGTGTACCGCTTATTTCAAGGGGAAATACGGTGCGGATTACGACTACGACACGATGCGAGCCCTGCGCGACGCTTACGTAGATGAAGCGTTGGGGCTGGAAGGGATCCGGCTTTCCCCCGGTGCTCTTGAATGCCTTGAAGCGTTGCGCTCTATGGGGATCCTGTGTGCACTTGCTACCTCCTCGCCGCGTCCGCGCGCCGAGCGATATTTGCAGACTCTGCCGATCCGTCCGTATCTTGATGCGATCATTACGGGTGAGGAGGTAGTGCACGGAAAGCCGCACCCCGAGATCTTTTTGCGTGCCGCAGAGAAATTGGGCGTATCCATCGGCTCTTGCGCAGTCGCGGAGGATTCACACAACGGGGTCAAGGCAGGATATGCCGCAGGTGCTTACACGGTGATGATCCCCGATATGCAACCGTGCACCGAGGACGTGGAGCGCTTGCTTTGGCGACGTCTTGGAAGCCTTTCAGAGCTTCCTGCCTGTATCAGAGAAGAAAATCATATTGTGAGGTAAAGGATATGCTTTCAAAAAATATTGCGGAGGAGGTTCTCCTTTGCGCCATGTCGGGCGGTGCGGATTTCGTTGAGATCTATGCGGAAGTGACGCGTAACAACCGCCTGCGTATGCTGGACGGTAAGATCGAGAGTGCAACCGATGAGCTGATCTCGGGGGTGGGCATTCGTGCGTTTTTGGGAACACGCACCGTGTTTGCAAGCACGAGTGACACGACGCGAGAGGGGCTTATCAAATGTGCGCGTGCGGTCGCTGCCGCTACGGATGAGGCGAAGAAGATAGCGTGCGTCAGACTGTCCGAGCGCCTTTTCCCGAACGTTCACCCGGCACGTGTGGTTCCTACCTCGGTGGACGCGGTGGAGCGTGCCTCTCTTTTGCGCGCGGGCTGTACAGCCGCCAAGGAATATGACAGCGCGATCACCCAGGTCAGCGGTGTGCTTTTGGGCGTGGATCACAGCATCCTCGTTGCCAATACCGAAGGTCTTTATACCACCGACCGCCACGTGCGTACGCGGATGGCGATCTCCTCGGTGGCAAGTGAGGGCGGTGTGAACCAGTCGGGCTTTGACGGCCCCGGCGCGGGTATGGGACTTGAGTTCTTTGATACCGTTTCCCCCGAGAGCATCGGACGAGAGGCATCACGCTCGGCGCTTGTCAATCTGCGCGCGGATTACTGTCCTGCGGGAAATATGACGGTCGCCATTGAAAACGGCTTTGGCGGTGTGATCTTCCACGAGGCTTGCGGGCACTCTCTGGAAGCCACCTCCGTTTCCGTGGGCGCATCTCAAATGTGCGGAAAGCTTGGGCAGAAAATTGCCAATGAGAAGGTGACGGCGATCGATGACGGTACGATCCCGGGAGCGTGGGGCTCTGTCAATATCGACGACGAGGGAACGCCCACGCAGAAAAACGTGCTGATCGAAAACGGAATTCTCAAAAGCTATATGATCGACCGTCTCGGCTCTCGTCGCATGGGGCTTCCCATGACGGGAAATGCCAGACGCGAAAGCTATGAGTATGAAGCGACCTCGCGTATGACGAATACCTATCTTGCAGACGGTCCCGACAAAAACGAGGACATCATTGCCTCCATGGAATACGGACTTTATTGCCGCAAGATGGGCGGCGGATCGGTCAATCCCTTGACGGGAGATTTCAACTTCTCCGTTGCCGAGGGGTATATCGTGCGTGGCGGTCGGATCGCGGAGGCGGTGCGTGGCGCTTCTCTGGTCGGAAACGGCGGCGATATCCTTGAGCGGATCGATATGGTGGGACAGAATCTCGAACGCGCACAGGGAATGTGCGGCTCCTCCAGCGGAAGCGTTCCCACCGACGTGGGGCAGCCGCTCATCCGCGTTTCATCCATTACCGTGGGAGGTCGTTGATATGCAATTTGAAGAACTGAAAAACGTACTGGTTGCCGCCGCAAAGCGCGCGGGGATCGACGAATATGAAATTTATTATCAGGCAGAGGAGAACGTGAGTGCCGAAACGCTGAAGAGAGAGATCAGCAGCTTTTCCTCGGGCGTTTCGGGCGGTATCTGCTTCCGTTGTATTGTGGATGGTAAGCAGGGCTATGCTTCAAGCGAATTGATGACACAGGACGCTATGGAGGAGCTTGTGCTTCGCGCGCGTTCAAATGCGGAGTGCATTGACAGTGAGGATGCACCGTATATTTTTGAAGGCTCGGAGCATTACGGGACGCCTCAGCTTGCGCCACCCGCACTTCTTGATGCGGGGTGCATCAGAAAAACGGCGCTTGCTGTGATGTCGCACACCTATGCGGCAAGCGAGCTTGTGGGAGACGGGACGCAGTGCGGTGCCGTGTCCAACGTACGCACCACACATCTGTTCAATTCCAAGGGGCTTTCTCTTTCCTCAACCGTCGGTATGAGCGGTGCTTACTCTTCTGCGATCGTCAGGAAAGGTGATGAAGCGGCGGAGGCATTTGAGTTTTCAAAGGAGAATGGGGAGGAGGCACTGTCTGCGCTCTCCGAGCGCGCCGTGACGCGTGCGCTTTCCAAGCTTGGGGGGCGCGAGATTGATACGGGAAAATACAACGTTCTTTTTGACGGCAGAGTTTTTCGCGACTTTCTCTCTGTTTTCTCTCCTGTTTTTTCTGCAAAAAATGCACAACAGGGGCTTTCGCTTCTTCGCGGTAAGGAGGGTGAGGTGATCGCCGCCGACTGCGTCACGCTGATCGATGACCCGATGCGGGAGGGAAATCCCATGCAAGCTGCTTTTGACGGTGAGGGCGTTGCAACGCAGAAGCGCGCGGTGATCGATGGAGGCGTTCTGACGACGCTTCTTTACGATCTCACCACAGCTCGCCGTGCAGGCTGTGCCTCTACGGGCAACGGAAAGAAAGGGAAGTATTCTTCCCCCGTGGCGATCTCTCCCTATAATCTCTCCTTGGCTCCGGGAGAATATTCCAGAGAAGCGCAGACAGAGGTGCTGGGTGACGGAATTCTTATCACCGAGGCAAAGGGCTTTCATGCGGGAGCGGACGCGGTGACAGGGGATTTTTCCATTGAGAGTGCGGGCTTTCGCGTTTTGGACGGAAAGCTTGCATACCCTGTCAAGTCCTTTACCGTTGCGGGCAATTTCTTTGAGCTTTTGAAGAGCATCGAAAGCCTTGGTGACACGGTGCACTGGGGAATTCCCGCAGTGACTGCCTTCGGTTCTCCCGACGTGCTGGTGCGCGGTATGAGCGTAGCGGGAAAATAAATTAAAAAAACGCGAACCCCCTTCATGTAAGATACGTGCCCTCCCAAATCGTTGATTTGGGAGGGCACGTATCTTACATATGTTTCTTATTTTCTTTTCTTATCAATGGCATCCATGTAAGCGCACCAATCACGACGGGAGAGGTAATGCTCTCCTGCACGGTGGTGGTAGCAGACAGAGCCCTCGGTGTCGTTTTCTCCGATCACGGGTTCTTCGTCGGGAGCGATGAAGCCCACCTTGCCCAAATTTTCCCATGCAGCCCCTGCCGCGATACAGCAGAGCTTTTCGGATACGGGATCTGCCCAGATATCGCGCTCGGCGCTGCCCACCATCAGAATGCGAGGGGCGACGGTAGCGAGGAGCATATGCTGGTCAAAGTCCATCACACCGCTCTCTCCGTCAAGCTCCAAGTAACGCTCACGGTAATTGGGGCAGAACCAGTAGGGGAAGACTCTTGTGATCACCTCGATGCGTTCGCCTTCCTTGCACTTTGTGATGGCATCTCCCGAACAGCCCGCGTTGTTGGAGATCACGTAGCGGAAGCGTTCATCCATCATTCCCGTGACGAGTGCCGTTTTTCCGAGTCTTGAATGCCCGATCACTGCGGCATGCTCCGCATCAAAGCGTTCATTTTGCAGAGCGTAATCCAGCATGCGCATATTTGACCATGCCCACATTTGTATCTTACCCGTAGAATTGGGGGCACGGTTTTCTCCACCGTTTGGATAGAGTGCGCGGGAGATCCCGTTTTGGAAATCGCCGTCATCCGACGTGACGTCCTTATAATACGTATAGATCACACCAAAGCCGCGGTCAATGATCTCTGCGATGGGAAGGTAACAGTTTGGTTCCCCTTGGTGGAAGTTGGAAAGCACGAAAAAGGGAACGGGATGGTCCGTCTTCGGCAGGCAAACGCGGAAGGGAAAGGAGACCTCCGTACCGCAGAGCGTTGCATGTGCCGTGACTGCATAGCTGATACCGAGACCGGCGCAAAAGCGCGGGTCTTCCGGCTCTGATTCCTCAAAACGGAGCTCTGTGGGGGCAGGCACGGGAAGCCCGTATACGTTTTCACAGAAGAATTGCTTGTATTTCTCGCGCACGGCTCCCCAAGCCTCTTTTGTTGTGCGTTCGATCGCGGGAATTTTTCTTTTCTCCAATTGGACCTTCAATGACATGCCGTGTATCCTCCTTGGGATTTTTATACGTCTTCAGTATAGCAAATCGTTTTTGAAAAGTCAAGCAAAATCGCTTTTGTTTCTTACATATTTCCTTTTTTGGACTTTTTTCGTAAAAAGTATTGGCAAATCACACGTTTTATGGTAAAATATAGATGTATGTTCGATTCTATTCCATTCCGAAAAAGGAGATGACACACAATGAAGATTCTGATTACGAGTGATCTGTATTCTGCGGGACCGAAGGGAAAGCTGACGGCAAACGGAGTGATCACCTCGGTAAAGAATTTGCAAAGCGAGCTCGAGCATCTCGGACATGAGGTGCGGGTGCTTACGCTGTCGGATACTACGCACAGCTATAAGGAAGGAAAGATCTATTACATCTGCTCCATGCCTGCCCTGGTTTACCCCAATGCGCGCATCACTCTGCCGATCCATAACGATCTGGTCAGAGAATTGATCCTTTGGAAGCCCGATGTGATCCACAGCCAATGTGAGATCTCTACGATGCCGTATGCCGACCGTATTTCCAGATGCACGGGCGCTCCCATCGTTCATACCTTCCATACCATGTACGAGCAATACGTCGGTTACATCGGCATCAGCGAACGCTTTAGCAAGTATACGGTTTCAAGCATTGCCAAATGGCGTCTTCGCAACGTTTCTCTTTTGATAGCCCCCAGTACCAAGACGAAGAAAGCCTTGGAGAGCTATTCTCTGAAGGCTCCCATCCGCGTGATTCCCAGCGGCATTTCTCTTTCTCAGCACCGCAAGCGTATCAGTGCCGAGACCCGCAAGAAAAAGCGTGAGGAGCTTGGAATCGGGGAAAAGGATTTTGTCCTTGTGTTCCTTGGGCGTCTTGGTAAGGAAAAGAATATCGATGAATTGCTTCGCCTCTTTTCCCGTGCGCGGCGCACATATTCCAATCTCCGTCTTTTGATCGTGGGCGGCGGTCCTGCGAAGGAGGAGCTGGAGGAGCGGGCGGCAAAGCTGGGGATCGACGGGCGTGTGATCTTTACGGGAATGGTCGATCCCGCACTTGTGCAGACCTACTATCAATTGGGTGACGTGTTCGTTTGTGCCTCTACCAGTGAAACCCAAGGTCTTACGTACATCGAGGCGGCGGCAAACGGACTTCCTCTGCTTTGTCGGAAGGATCCCTGCCTTACGGATATTTTGAAGGAAGGCGAAAACGGATTCTCCTACGCAAACGCAAAGGAGTTTATGAAGGGGTTGTCCTTCATGGCGGCAAATCCCGAATGGAGGCGCGCGGCTCGGAAAAAGAGCGAGACGCTTTCTCTCCGCTTTGATAAGGCGGTATTCGGTAAAAGTGCCCTGCGCGCTTATGCGTATGCGATGCGCCTCTCCCGCGCCCGTCGGAAAAAGCGTTGACGGGAGGAGCCTCAAATTGCAAATTTGAGACTCCCCTGTGGGGCTCGGCAGATTTAGGCGAGAAGCGTCGAATTTGGGGCGTGAGGCGTACAAAGGTACGTCATACCCATCAAGGGCTCGAACCTGTAAGCCCTACAGCGTGCAATTTCCGTGTCTTACGCCGTAACTCACCTTGAAAAGTCCGCACTTTCCCGCGGCTCGCTCCGCCGAAATCCATCGTAAATTGCATCGCTGTAGGGTGCTATGCAGTTTTGAGAGGACAAACGGTTAGGAGAAACAAGGAAAAAAGTCTCGTAATATAAGATATTGCGAGACTTTTTGACGCAGTTTATACAATCGTTTGCCTCCCAAAACCTTATAGGTTCGAGTCCTTGATGGGTATCAAATTCGGCGGTAGAAAAAGCCCGTAATATTTTGGAGAATTCCGAAGGAATTCAACCGATTACTGTCTCATTTTCCGTTTTGAGGAAATACGAGACTTTTTTCTTTTTCCCACGGGCTTTTTCGATCTCGTCAAATGTGACAGCCCC
>SVSZ01000107.1 GCA_015064025.1 Oscillospiraceae bacterium
CTATAGCCTTGCGGACATTGCGACCGAGGTCATTCTCGGAAAGTCGCTCAAGGAGCAGGGAATCTTTGATATCTATCCCACGGAAAAGAAGCGCTGGTACGTCAAGGTGCCCGTGTTCTCCTTCAACAAGATCCGCGGTCTTGACGCGTACCTTTCTCCCGAGATGAAGTCCACGGGTGAGGCGATCGGATACGACGATAAGCTCAACCGCGCCTTCTATAAGGCACTGCAGGCGTCGGGCATGAAGCTTCAGAACTACGGAACGGTCCTTGCCACCATCGCAGATAAGGACAAGGAGGAGGCACTGCCTCTCATCCGCCGCTTCTACAACCTCGGCTTCAACATTCAGGCGACCGAGGGAACGGCGGCATTCCTCAAGGCGAACGGCATCCGCACACATGCTCTCAAGAAGATCAGCGAGGGAAGCGACGAGATCCCCGAGGCACTCAGACAGGGATATATCGAATACGTCATCAACACCCGCGACATCGGAAGCGTGGAGCAGATGCACGACGGTCAGGAGATCCGCCTCTGTGCGACCGAGAACAACGTCAACCTCTTCACGGCGCTGGATACCATCCGCGTGCTGCTTGACGTTCTTGAGGAGACTACCCAGACCATTTCCACCATTGACGCATAAGGAGCGTGACATGAAGCAAGGCATTTTCAAGATCATCGAAAATACCCCCTTGACCGAGACCGTATACCGCATGCGCCTTGTGGGCGACACCGGCGCGATCACGGCATCGGGGCAGTTCGTCAACCTTTTACTTTCCGGCAGGTTTCTGCGCCGTCCGATTTCGGTCTGTGATTGCGAGGGGGACGTTCTTACCCTCGTTTACAAGGTCGTGGGGCAGGGCACCGCGCAGATGAGCGCGATGCGCACGGGGGATACTCTGGATATTCTTACGGGTCTTGGCAACGGCTATGACCTGTCCGCGTCGGGCGACCGTCCGCTCCTTCTGGGCGGCGGCGTCGGCGTGCCTCCCCTTTACATGCTTGCGAAGCGCCTCATCGCTGAAGGAAAGCACGTATCTGTCATCCTCGGCTTTAACACGAAGGACGAGGTCTTCTACGAGGAGGAGTTCCGCGCGTTGGGCGCTGACGTGACCGTCACCACCGTGGACGGCTCCTATGGCGTACGCGGCTTTGTCACGAATGCGATGGAGAGCATCGATTACACTTATTTCTATACCTGCGGTCCCGAGCCGATGCTCCGCGCCGTGCACGGCGCGAGCCGCACGGGGGGACAGCTGAGCTTTGAGGAGCGCATGGGCTGCGGCTTCGGCGCTTGCATGGGCTGCTCCTGCAAGACTCTTACGGGCAACAAGCGCATCTGTAAGGAAGGACCTGTGATGAGAAAGGAGGAGATCCTTTGGAGTGAAAAGTGAAGAGTGAAAAGGGAAGGTCGAAAACCGCCTGCGGTTTTCTTCGTTCCATGGGAAGCTTCTGTTTTCACACATTTCTCCAAAGGTCATCAGCTATGAACACGAAAGTCAATCTTTGCGGGATCGAGCTGGACAATCCCGTCATTCCCGCGAGCGGATGCTTTGGCTACGGCTACGAGTTTGCCGAGCTTTACGACATCAACTGTCTTGGCACCTTCTCCTTCAAGGGAACGACAAAGGATCCCCGTTTCGGGAATCCGACCCCCCGCATTGCCGAGTGCACTGCGGGCATGATCAACGCTGTGGGACTTCAGAACCCCGGTGTGGAAAAGGTTATCTCGGAGGAGCTTCCGCGTCTCAAGGCTTGCTTTTCCAAGCCCGTGATGGCAAACGTCAGCGGCTTCTCTGTCGAGGATTACGCATACACCTGCGAGCTGCTTGACAAAGAGGAGCAGGTGGGCTGGCTTGAGGTCAACGTTTCTTGTCCCAACGTTCACGGCGGAGGGATGAGCTTCGGAACCTCGCCCGAGGCGGCGGCAACCGTTACACGCGCTGTCAAGGCGGTGACGAAGAAGCCCGTGATCATCAAGCTCTCTCCGAACGTTACCGACATCGTCTCCATCGCCAAGGCGTGCGAGGAGGCGGGTGCCGACGGAATTTCTCTGATCAACACGCTGCTCGGTATGCGGATCGATCTTGCACGCCGCCGTCCCGTGATCGCCAATAAGATGGGCGGCTTTTCGGGAAGCGCGATCTTCCCCGTGGCGGTACGCATGGTCTATCAGGTCTCTCACGCGGTAAAGATCCCCGTGGTGGGCATGGGTGGCGTATCGAGCGCCGAGGATGTGATCGAAATGATGATGGCGGGAGCGACCGCCGTTGAGGTGGGAGCTGCCAATCTTGTCAACCCCTATGCCTCGCGCGATATCATCGAGGAGCTTCCCGACGTGATGAAAAAATACAGGATCGAAAATCTTTCCGATATCATTGGGGTGGTATAAGTCATGAAATTTGAAAGAATCGAGCTTTCGGGGAGCGCGTATATGGAGGCGTACATTGCCGATCCCGTGAAGGATTTTACCCGCCGCGCACTGCTGGTGATCCCCGGCGGAGGTTATCACGGTATTTGCTCCGCCCGGGAAGGCGAGCCCATTGCGATGGCGTTCCTTCCTTACGGCTACAACGCCTTTGTTCTTCACTATACGGTGGGGCGCCTGGCACCCTTTCCGTGCCAGGAGATCGAGGCGGCAAGCGCGATCGCCTACGTTAAGGCTCATGCAGAGGAGCTTGGAGTAAAGGCAGACGAGGTGTTTGCGGTCGGCTTTTCCGCGGGCGGACACTTAGCGGCGTCGACGGGGGTGTTCTGGAAGCTTGATGCAGTCGAGCGCGCGGGGATCTCCCCCTCTTCTGCGCGTCCTACGGGGGTAATGCTGATCTATCCCGTCATAAGCCCCGAGCATCATAGGGGGTCTTTTGAAAATCTTCTTTGCACGGACACACCCACAAGGGAGCAATTGGAGGCTGTGGCGATCGAGCGGCACGTGGATGCGGATTCCTCCCCCGCCTTTATCATGCACACCTCCAACGACAGTGTGGTGGACGTGAAAAACTCCTTGGTGCTGGCATCTGCCTACCGTGATGCGGGTGTAGAGTTTGAAATGCATATTTATCCCGATGCGCCTCACGGTGCGGCGCTCGGAAACAGGATCACCCGTTGCGGCGTGGAAAAATGGGAGGATCCCGCCATTGCACGCTGGGTGGAGCACGCCGCTCTTTGGGCGGACGGCGTTTGCAAAAAACAAAACAAAGAATAAGAATAAACCTAAAAAAGGAGAACAGATATGGGAAAAGACGTTATCATTGCCTGCGATTTTGACAGCGCGGAAAAGACATTTGCCTTCCTTGACAAATTCACGGGAAGAAAGCCCTTTGTGAAGATCGGTATGGAGCTTTACTATGCGGAGGGACCCTCCATCGTGCGTGAGATCAAGAAGAGAGGACACAAGATCTTCCTTGATCTGAAGCTTCACGACATTCCCAACACCGTTAAAAAGTCGATGGCGGTGCTTTCCCGTCTTGACGTGGATATGACCAACCTTCACGCATCGGGCACGAAGCGTATGATGGAGGCGGCTCTTGAGGGCTTGACCCGTCCCGACGGCACACGTCCCATTCTTATTGCGGTCACGCAATTGACCTCCACCGATCAGGAGAGCATGGAAAAGGATCTTCTGATCAAGGAGCCCATCGCGGACGTTGTGATGCACTACGCGCAGAACGCGAAGGAGGCAGGTCTTGACGGTGTCGTTTGTTCTCCCTTGGAGGCAGGCAAGGTACACGACCGTTGCGGCACGGGCTTTCTGACCGTGACCCCCGGTGTACGCTTTGCGGACGGGGACGTCGGTGACCAGAAGAGAGTCATGACTCCCGCAGAGGCGAAGCGCATTGGCTCGGATTACATTGTGGTGGGCAGACCCATCACTGCGGCGGCGGATCCCGTAGCGGCATACGAAAGATGCGTTGCCGAGTTTGTTGACTGATTCTGCCAACTCAATTTCTCCGTATGCTTCGTTGCTCCTCACAAGCAGCTTGACGTAGGAAACTACGCCTGCGCTTTGCTTGCTCCGGTGCGCCTTGCCTACGAAAAAATTGAGCCGGCATCCGTCAGCTTGATAAATTAGCGGATGCCAAAAAACAAAAAACATTTTATTGGGAGATTTAAAGAAATGGAAGCATACAAAAGAGAATTTATTGAATTTCTGGAGAGCGCGGGTGTGCTCAAGTTCGGTGATTTTACGGCAAAGAGCGGCAGAAAGATCCCGTACTTTATCAATGCGGGAATGATCAAGACCGGTGACGATATCAGAACGCTTGGCGAGTTTTACGCAAAGGCATACTTTGAAAAGCTCGGCAAAAAGCCCACGGTCCTTTACGGACCTGCCTACAAGGGGATCCCGCTGTCGGTTTCCGCATCGGTCGCGCTTTCCAAGAACGGGCTCAACGTTCCTTTCTTCTTCAACCGCAAAGAGGTGAAGGATCACGGCGAGGGCGGCGTTTTCGTAGGATACGTTCCCACTCAGGGTGAGGAGGTCGTCATCATTGAGGACGTCATCACCGCGGGCACGGCGATCCGTGAGAGCATGGAGATCCTTTCCCACCTTGAAGGCGTCAAGGTTGCAGCAACCTTCATCATGGTTGACCGCAAGGAAAAGGGACAGGGCGAGAAGGGCGCTATGCAGGAGATCGAGGAGCAGTTCGGCTTCCCGGTTTACTCCATCGTAGACGTTTACGATATCATCGAGTACCTTGAAATGGACGAAAAGAACGTAGAGAACGTAGCGCGCATCAAGGCATATCTTGCGATCAACGGCGCAAAGGCGTAAGCGAGGCGGGCTATGAGAAGCTTGATTGATATTCAGGATCTGACGCCCACCGAGATCGACGAGCTCATTTCGGTGGCGAACGATATCATTGCAAACCCCAAAAAATACAGCGAGGTCTGTCGCGGTAAGAAGCTTGCAACTCTCTTTTTCGAGCCCTCGACGCGCACGCGGCTCAGCTTTGAGGCGGCAATGTACGAGCTGGGCGGCAACGTGATGTCCGTTTCCAGCGGATCCTCCTCCTCTGCCTCCAAGGGCGAGAGCGTGGCGGACACGGCAAAGACGGTCTCCTGCTATGCGGACATCATCGCAATGCGCCATCCCAAGGAGGGTGCCCCCCTCGTGGCGGCAATGAATGCCTCCATTCCCGTGATCAACGCAGGTGACGGAGGACACAACCACCCCACGCAGACCCTCACCGACCTTCTTACCATTTCCCGTGAGAAGGGGAGACTTTCTGACCTCACCGTCGGCTTTTGCGGTGACCTTAAGTTCGGGCGTACCGTACATTCTCTGATCTCCGCGCTGTCCAGATACACGGGCATCAAGATCGTTCTGATCTCGCCCGAGGAATTGAAGGTGCCCAACTATATCACCGACGACGTGCTGGACAGGAACGGCATTGCCTACGAGGAGACGACCGATCTGATCACGGCGCTCCCCTCGCTTGATATCCTTTACATGACACGTGTGCAAAGAGAGCGCTTCTTCAACGAGGAGGACTATCTGCGCCTCAAGGACAGCTATATCCTCACGCCCGATAAGCTCCGTCATGCCCGTAAGGATCTTTCCATTATGCATCCGCTGCCCCGTGTCAACGAGATCGCCGTTGCCATCGACGACGATCCCCGTGCCTGCTACTTCAAGCAGGTCTACAACGGCAAGATCGTTCGTATGGCGCTGATCATGAAGCTTTTGGAGGTGAGTGTATGAACATAGACTCCATCAAAAACGGAATCGTCATCGACCACATCACCGCAGGTCGCGGGATGGAGCTTTACAGACTTCTCTCTCTTGAGGAGCTGGATTGCACCGTGGCGCTCATCAAAAACGTGGGCAGCCGCAAGATGGGGAAGAAGGACATCATCAAGATCGATGCCGACATCGATATTTCCATGGATATTCTCGGCTACGTGGATAAGGACGTGACCGTGAATATCATTAAGGGCGGTGTGATCGTCGAAAAAAAGCAGATCGCGCTTCCCGAGCGCCTTGTGGATGTGATCAAGTGCAAGAATCCGCGCTGTATCACCTCCACCGAGCAGGAGCTCCCCCATATCTTCCGCCTGACCGACTCCGAGCGGCGTGTTTACCGTTGCCTCTATTGCGAGAGCGCGGCGGAGAAGTAAATGATAGAATTTGCATTACGGGAACCTTTTTTGCAAAAAGGTTCCCGTAATGCATTTGCAATATTTTATCTGTAGGGAACAGCTCGCTTCGGGGAACCCCGTCGCCGTGCCACCTCTCCCAAAGGCAATGTCGTCAACTTAAGAATTATTTGAAAATTTCAGCGTTGTAAAACGCGGAAATTTTCTTCCTCAATGTGTTGCGAAGCAACACGCCTCACAGCCGCACAGCGGCGATATCACTGTGCCGTAAAACGGCACGCATCATGCGACGCAAAGCGCCGTGCCTCACGCAATGGCGGCAACTTTAAGTTGACGACATTGCCTCTGGGAGAGGTGGCAGCCGCAGGCTGACGGAGAGGGTAACTGTGTCGAACATTTTTATGAAAATTTATCGATTTCTTGTTTTGTAGTTTTGTCAATGATGTGAGACTAAAAAAGGAAAAAATAAAAGTAACGAGTTTAGTTAGATGCTTTTGCAGTCGGAAGGAGGGGCGAAGCCCCGAGAGGAGACTGCAAAAGCGGCGCGCGA
>SVSZ01000108.1 GCA_015064025.1 Oscillospiraceae bacterium
AGTGTGAGCGACACCCGTGTGGGCGACACGGTCACCCTGGTGTCCAATCCCACAAAGGAGCCGCTTCCCGGCTTTAAGGCAGTCCAGCCCATGGTCTATGCAGGCATCTATCCCGCGGACGGCGCAAGATACGGAGACCTTCGCGACGCGCTTGAAAAGCTACAGCTCAACGACGCGGCGCTTCTCTTTGAGCCCGAAACCTCGGTAGCGCTCGGCTTTGGCTTCCGTTGCGGCTTTTTGGGGCTTCTTCATATGGAGATCATTGAGGAACGCCTGGAGCGCGAGTTCAACCTCGATCTGATCACCACCGCACCCAGCGTTATTTACGAGATCAAGCTCAAAAGCGGTGAGACGGTGCGGATCGATAACCCCACCAATTACCCCTCCCCCGATACCATCGATACGGCGTTTGAACCCTTGGTCAAGGCAAACATCATCACGCCCGTCGATTACGTGGGGGGACTGATGGAGCTTTGCCAGGATCGCCGCGGCAACTTCATCGACATGAAATATCTTGACACCTCGCGCGTCGAGCTTCACTATAATCTGCCGCTCAATGAGATCATCTACGATTTCTTCGATGCGCTCAAGAGCCGCTCGCGCGGATACGCTTCTCTTGACTACGAGCTTCTCGGATACGAGCCCTCAAAGCTTGTCAAGCTTGACTTTCTCCTCAACGGCGAGCAGGTCGACGCCCTCTCCTTCATTGTCCATGAGGAAAAGGCGTACGGTCGCGCGCGCAAGATCGCGGAAAAGCTCAAGGATAACATTCCTCGCCAGCTCTTCGAGGTGCCGATCCAAGCCGCGATCGGAACCAAGGTCATCGCACGCGAAACGGTCAAGGCAATGCGCAAGGACGTCCTTGCCAAATGCTACGGCGGTGATATCACAAGAAAGAAAAAGCTTCTGGAAAAGCAGAAGGAAGGAAAAAAGAAAATGCGTCAGCTCGGCTCCGTGCAGGTCTCTCCCGAGGCATTCATGGCGGTGCTCAAGCTGGACGACGATCAATAAAAAGAAGTTGCCCACGCTACCGCGGCATAACCGCGGTAGCGTGGGCAACTCCATTATAGCCTCCCTCCTTGAGGGAGGTGTCTTTTTGCGCAGCAAAAAGACGGAAGGAGTAATAGCCTCCCTCCTTGAGGGAGGTGTCTTTTTGCGCAGCAAAAAGACGGAAGGAGTTGTTTTTTAGAGATTTCACCGTCATTTCGGCAGGCGTTCACAGCCCGCCCCTACGGCTATAATTGCCCTCCGTTCGTGCACGCGCACTCCTCCCCGCACCCATCACCCGCCGATAAAATCAACAATCCCGTTATAGATCCCGCGCGCAAACAGCCCCGGATTTTCGTTCATCAGAGCGGCATCTCCCGGATTGGTGATAAACCCCAGCTCCACAAGCACCGCGGGCATGGCGGTCTTTCGCAGCACGTAAAGCCCGGGGCGCACCTTCATTCCGCGATCACGCAGTCCCGTCGCGTCGGTGATCCCCTCCACAATATCCTCGCCAAGCTCAAAGGCTCTCGAGGGGCTCGAATAAGCAAACGCCTCGGTGCCGCTCACGCTCGGATTTTCCGCCGCATTGGTGTGGATACTGATGAAGTAATCCGCTCCCCACGCATTGGCATCGTTCACACGAGCCCGCAGACTTGTGGTGTTGCTCGAGCCCAACGAAGTGGTAGGCGTCGGACGGGAAAGCCTCACCTCAAACGCGGGATTCGCCCGCAAAAGCTCTGCAAGCGCAACGCCTACGCGATAGGTGATGTCCTGCTCACGAAGCCCGTTCCCCACCGCACCCGCGTTGGGACTTTCCGGATTGTGTCCTTGATCGATGTATATTTTTGTCGCCATATGATCCTCCAAAAAATATGCTTCCTCAACCCCAGTATATGAGGAAAAAGAAAAAATGCGCAAATCGCTTGCAAAAATAAGAAAAGCATGTTAAAATAGAAGACGTAAGCAACAAAAGCACACACCGACCGAGGGGAGGATCGTTATGAGCTCTGTAAAAAATATCGACACCGCCGACCGCGAGAAAAACCGCGTGGAGGCGGGTACGCTTTACCTTGTTGCCACTCCCATCGGGAACCTTGCAGATCTCTCCGAAAGAGCCATCAAGGTGCTCTCCGAGGTCGACTTCATTGCCGCCGAGGATACGCGCAATTCCCTGCGCCTTTTGACTCACCTCGGCATCTCAAAGCCCATGGTCTCCTATTTTGAGCACAACAAGCGCGAGCGCGGCGAGCAGATCGCATCTCGTCTGGAGGCAGGCGAATCCTGCGCGCTCATTACCGATGCGGGCACCCCTGCCATCAGTGACCCGGGTGAGGACATGGTCGCCCTTTGCGCCGCGCGCGGCATCCCCGTCACAAGCGTTCCGGGTCCCGTTGCCTCCATCACGGCACTGACGCTTTCGGGGCTTCCCACGGGAAGATTCACCTTCGAGGGCTTTTTGTCGGTCAACAAGTCCGAGCGCCGCGCGCATCTTGCGGACCTTGAAAGCGAAAAAAGAACCATGCTCTTTCACGAGGCGCCGCATAAGCTCCGAGCAACACTTGACGATCTTCTCGAGGTCTTCGGCAAGGAGCGCCGCATCGCCATCTGTCGGGAGCTGACAAAAACGCATGAGGAGATCCTGCGCATGACGCTCTCCGAAGCCGTCGCCTATTATACCGAGACCGCACCGCGCGGCGAATACGTGCTGGTCGTGGAGGGGTGTCGCGAAAGCGTCTCCCGCGTCGCCTTCTGGGAGGACATGGATATTCCAACGCACGTACAGCACTATATGGATACGGGGCTTTCCAAAATGGATGCCATCAAGCAGGCGGCACGCGACAGAGGCGTTCCCAAAAACGAGGTTTACAAGCACATGGTATGATAAAAGGGTGAGCCAAATGCGAAATCGCATTTGGCTCACCCTTTTATCCTTTTACTTCCGCAGTTTTATCATGGATCATCCGAAGAAGACGCGCCTCGTCGATCACAGGAACCCCCAGAGCCTGTGCCTTTACAAGCTTTGACCCCGCAGCCTCTCCCGCCACAACGAAAGAGGTCTTCTTCGATACACTGCCCACCGCTTTTCCTCCCGCCGCGCGGATCAGCGCCTCGGCTTCATCGCGTGTCATCGTGGGGAGCGTCCCCGTCAGGACGAAGGTAAGCCCACCGAAGAAATCCTCCGTCGGCTTCGCCGTTGAAGCCGTCACAAGCCCCGCCGCAGACAGGCGTCTGCAAAGCTCTGTGTTTTGCGGATGCGAGAAGAAATTCACCACGCAAAGAGCAGTGATCTCTCCGAAATCGGGGATTGAGCAAAGCTCCTCGACCGTCGCCGATTGCAACGCCTCCAGTGTTCCGAAGCGCGCCGCAAGCGCCGCTCCCGCGACCTCACCGACGTTTCGGATACCCAGTGCAAAGATCAGGCGTTCAAGTCCCGCGCCCTTGGAATTCTCGATCGCCTCGATCAGATTTTTTGCGGATTTTTCTCCCATCCGATCGATCTTTGCGACCCGCGCCACGTCAAGCGTATAAAGATCCGCGGCGTCCTCGATCAAGCCGTCCTCCAGCAGTGCCTCCACAAGCTGGGGACCAAGCCCTTCAATGTTCATGGCATTCTTCGATGCAAAATGCTCGATCGCGCGCGCGATCTGCGCGGGACAGCGATTGTTCGTGCACCGCGTTGCCGCTCCCTCGTCCGCATCGTAAAAGACGGGCTCACCGCAGGAGGGACAGTGCGACGGCATGGAAAACTCACGCACGTCCTCACCGCGCAGCTCCTTGTGCGACTTGACAACTGCGGGGATGATATCCCCCGCCTTTTGCACCGTGACGATATCTCCGATACGAATGTCCTTCTCTCGGATAAATTCAAGATTATGAAGCGTCGCACGGGAAACCGTCGTCCCCGCCAGACGCACGGGCGAGAGCACCGCCGTAGGGGTCAGCACGCCCGTCCTGCCCACCGCCACCGTAATATCCTCAAGACGCGTTTGCTTTTGCTCGGGCGGGAACTTATATGCGACCGCCCACTTCGGGGTATTGGTCCCCTCACCAAGCAGCGTGCGCGTATCAAGCGAATCGATCTTGATCACCATACCGTCAATGTCATAGGCAAGCTCGTCTCTGATCTCCCCGATGTGCGTAATGTGAGAAAGGATCTCGTCTGCATCCCCCGTGGTGATGCGGTGCTCAAGAGTGTGGAAGCCAAGCTCAAAAAGCCGATCCAGCGTCTCGGCGTGCGACGTGGGCGCGCGTCCGTCCGTGTAGAGGCTTCCCTCTTGAAAATTAAAGATAAAGACGTCCAGCTTCCGCTCTGCGGCGATCTTGGGATCCAGTTGGCGAAGCGACCCTGCGGCGGCGTTTCTCGGATTGGCAAGAAGTGCCTGTCCCGTCGCTTCTCTTGCGCGGTTCAATTTTTCAAAAACAAGACGCGGCATATACACCTCGCCCCTCACCGTCAGCGTCAAGGGCTCGGGAAGCTTCATGGGAATCGACAAGATCGTTCGCAGATTCTGCGTTACGTCCTCGCCGACCTCGCCGTCGCCGCGTGTAGCGCCCTGTACAAACACACCGTTCTCATAGCGCAAGGAAACGGAAAGTCCGTCGATCTTCGGCTCCACCGAATAGAGGGGAGACGGGACGCTTTGCAAAACGCGCTCCAGAAACTCGCGCAATTCCTCAAAGGAAAACACGTCGGAAAGCGAATCCATCCGCACCGTGTGAACCACCTTTTCGAACTTTTCAAGCGGTGCGCCGCCAACGCGCTGTGTCGGTGAGGAGGGATCAAAAAATTCGGGATGCTCCCCCTCAAGGCGCAAAAGCTCCGCATACATCATGTCGTATTCATAATCCGAAATCTCGGGAGCATCCTCCACGTAGTAGCGCTTTGCGTGGTACAAAAGCTCCCGCCGCAGCTTCTCAATCTTCTCTTGAATCTCGCGCATGTTCTCGCAATCCTCCACCGTTTGTTCCAAAACACAGCCCATGCGGGCACTCATCCTTTTTATTATACCAAAAATCCATCACTCTGTCAATCGGTTTTCTTAACTTTCTTATCTTTTTATCAATATTTTCGACAATTTATCTCTCAAAATGTAAAATTTTTTTGTACCATCTTTACAAACGTCATGAGATGTGTTATACTACAATTGCAGAGGACCTACAAATATCCTCTGCGCAGAAACTCAAAGAAAGGCAAGGAAAAGTGTATGAAGATTACCATTGTTGGAAGACAGATGAACGTTTATGAAGAAATGAAGCTGCTCATCGAAAAAAAGCTTGCTAAATTTGATAAGTTTTTTCCGAGCGAGGGAGACGCAACCGTCACGCTCAGCTCTAAACATAATGAAAGGAATATAGAAATTACGATCAACGCCTCAGGCACCCTCTTCCGCAGTGAAGTAAGAGCAGAAAGCTTCCGTGATGCACTCGACGGCGCGATCTCCAACATCGAGCGCCAGATCAGAAAGAACAAAACAAGACTTGCAAAAAGACTTCGTGAAAACGTGTTCAACCCCTACCCCGACGAAATCTACGACGACATCGAAGCCGACGAGGAAGAGATCATCCGCACCAAGACCTTCTCGCCAAAGCCCATGTCCGCCGAGGAAGCCATCCTTCAAATGAACCTGCTCGGACATCAGTTCTTCGTCTTCAACGACGACGCCACGCACGCAACCTGCGTGGTCTATAAGCGCCACGACGGCGGCTACGGCCTCCTCGTTCCCGAAAATGAATAATTGAACAATTGAATCATTGAATGAATGATCGCGTGGGGGAACTTTTTAGGCAAAAAGTTCCCCCACACCCCTTCCAAAACCTTCACGGAAGATGGTCGTAGGAGACGTGCTTTCGCAGCATGAAAATCGTGGTCGCAGCGGCGCAAGATCACCGCCGTATCCGTAGTGACAACCGAAGCTCTCTCTTATAACGTACAGTGAAAGTTTTACGTCCTCACTTTTTCCCCCTCTCCGTCAGCCTACGGCTGCCACCTCTCCCAAAGGGAGGGGCAGGCTCTCCCCCCGGGAGAGCTGTCGAGCCAATGCGAGACTGAGAGGGCAGGCTCTCCCCCCGGGAGAGCTGTCGAGCCAATGCGAGACTGAGAGGGCAGGCTCTCCCCCTGGGAGAGCTGTCGAGCGAATGCGAGACTGAGAGGGCAGCCTCCCACTCCGGGGCGAGTTTGCAAGAAAAAAATCCCCTTACCGCCCGTGGCTCAATTTTGTAACATGCATTTTTGCACTGCTCACTTGACAAACCTTATTTTTCATAGTATAATGTAAAACGTTCGCGGGTATGTGCGGTGAAATTCCGCCATACCCACTCATACCTCGCGGGTATGGCGGAATTGGCAGACGCGCCGGATTTAGGATCCGGTAGTGCAAACTGTGCAGGTTCAAGTCCTGTTACCCGTACCAGAAAAAATGACAAGCTTCGACAGAAGCTTGTCGTTTTTCAGTTATGTTTGCCCTGACGGGCAAGTGGTGTAGTCTTCGACAGTGATGTTCACTGCGTGAGTGATGTTTCGCCTATCGGCGAAGTGGGCAAACATTACATCACTGCGACCATCG
>SVSZ01000109.1 GCA_015064025.1 Oscillospiraceae bacterium
TCCTTTCTGTTAGATTTGGTTGTGGTGACTTTATTTTAACAGAACTCAATCACTTTTTCTATTCTTTTTTCAATTTTGGTCTCACATCTATTGTAACACTACACGTATAAAACCGATAAAATTGCATAATCCCTTGCATTTTATCAAAAAAGGTGATACAATGTTGAATATACGGTGACATCTCATATTCCGTAAACGTAAGGAGACAGCATGACAGTATTCAAGTGTAAGATGTGCGGCGGCGCATTGGAGATTTCCGAGGGCTCGACCGTTACCAAATGTGTATATTGCGGCACGCATCAAACGCTCCCGCACCTTGATGACGAGCGACGCGCGAATCTCTATGACCGCGCCAATCATTTTCGTCGCAACAACGATTTTGATAAAGCAATGGCGATCTATGAGCAGATCTTGACCGAGGACGGAAAGGACGCCGAGGCGTACTGGTCGCTCGTGCTTTGTCGCTTTGGAATTGAATACGTAGAGGATCCTGCGACAAAAAAACGCATTCCCACCGTCAACCGCGCGCAATACACCTCTGTTTTCGATGACGATAACTATAAGTCGGCACTTGCATACGCTACCGAAGAGCAACGCGGCATTTACGAATCGGAGGCACACACCATCAGTGAGATCCAAAAGGGCATCATCGCTATCTCGCAGAAGGAAGAGCCCTTCGACGTTTTTATTTGCTACAAAGAAACGGATGAGGGCGGCAGACGGACGCGGGACAGTGTGCTTGCACAGGAGCTTTACTATCAGTTGAAGGGCGAGGGGTACAAGGTCTTCTTCTCGCGCATTACCTTGGAGGATAAGCTTGGGAGTGCGTACGAGCCCTACATCTTCGCGGCACTTAATTCCGCAAAGATCATGGTGGTGGTCGGCACCCGTCCCGAGTTTTTCAATGCCGCATGGGTGAAGAATGAATGGAGCCGTTATCTCGCGCTCATCAAAAACGGCGCGCAGAAAACTCTGATCCCCGCTTACCGCGATATGGATCCTTACGATCTTCCCGAGGAGTTTTCCCATCTGCAAGCGCAGGATATGGGAAAGCTTGGCTTTATGCAGGATCTGATCCGAGGAATCAAAAAGATCATCAAGGCAAGCACCCCGAAAACGCCACCCGCAAAGGAATCCTCAATTCCCACCGCAAGCGCAGGCATCGCTTCCCTTCTCAAGCGTCTTTTCATGTTTCTTGAGGACGGCGACTTTGAAAGTGCCGCCGAATACGCAGAAAAGGTGCTTGACATCGATCCCGAGTGCGCGTTTGGCTATCTCGGCAAGCTTATGGCAGAGCTTAACATCAAAACCCGCGAAGACTTAGGACATTGTGAAATTCCCTTTGACGATCATAACAGCTGCCAAAAGGCATTACGCTTTGGAGACGACAAGCTCAAATCAGAATTACAGGGCTATCTTTCCACGATCCGTGCGCGCAACGAAAGCGCCCGCCTGGAAGAAGCGTACCAAAGCGCATTTACCGCGATGGACGAAGCCGATTCGGAGGAGACATACACTGCGGCGGCAAGCGTATTTTTCTCTCTTGGGAACTACAAGGATGCCGCAACGCTCGGCGAACGCTGTCTTGAGCAAGCAAAGCTTGAAAAAGAAGAACGCATGCGTCAAGAACGAAAGGCGGCAGAGGAGCGAAAACGTTACGAGGAAGCAGAACGGGAACGAAAAGCACGCTTTAAAAAGATTTCACTTATCTCGATTTCCTGCCTATGTATCGTTCTTGTTTTTTCAATCATACTGAATCATTGCGGTAATCCTTTTCAAACAACCCCCTCCGGTGGAGATTATACACCTGAGGAATCTACGGGAAGTGACCTCCTTCAAAGCAATCATAGCACAGAAAAATCCGATGACAATGATGATCCCTCCGAGAATTATATCGTTGCACCGGGGGCAGAAGAAATCGCAGCGGATGCTTTTGCAGGAAACGAAACGCTTACAAGTATTGTAATCCCTGCAAGTGTAGAAATCATTGGTCTTAACGCTTTCGCAAATTGCACAAATCTTAAAAGCATAGCATTTGAAGAAGGAAGTGCCCTGAAAAGGGTTAGTGCAGGCGCGTTTTACGAGTGTACAAGCCTTGCTGAATTCAAATTCCCCGTTGGAACAATTACAATCGGCGATGATATTTTTCTGGAAGAGCCGGACGCAGTCGTTGCCGACGCCGGCGGGGTGTTTGCCGGATGTACAAATCTTACCTCTGTCACAATTCCCAACACTGTAGTGACAATTGGCACTTATGCATTTGCAAGCACAGGTCTCACCTCCGTTGCCATTCCGGACAGTGTAACCAACATTGGTAAAGGAGCATTCTCGTATTGTAGCAATCTTACCGATGCTACCCTTTCTAATAATCTCACACGTATTAGGGAAAGGACTTTCTCCGGTTGTACAGGGCTGACAAGCATCACGATCCCTGACAGCGTTACAAGCATTGAGGCAGATGCCTTCTCCGATTGCTTTGCCCTTGCCGACGTTTATTACACCGGCACCGCATCAGAATGGAATGCAATCGACATCGCCTCGGGCAATTCTCCTCTTAGAAGCGCCACATTGTACTGTAACACCGAATCCCCCATCACAGCGTACGATACGTACGTCTCTTTGATGGCGGAAAAGAAATACGCAGAGGCATATAACGTTTTAAAAGAGAACCCCGACATTGAGGATTGCAACGAAAAAATTGAGGAAATACAGAATCTTGTAAAGGAAGAAACTCAGTCCCATATAGCGAAAGGTGATTATGCAACCGCTTATCGTGATCTCAGTGCAGTCGGACACACGGAAACAACCGTTCCCCTTTTGGAGGCTTACCGCTTGGCGGCAGAGGGTTACTATATAAGTGCTATCGAAGCAGGGCTGACCGATTTTGTTATTGCGGAGAATACTGAAGTTATCGGAGATTATTATTTTGAAAATTGCGATAAGCTGACGAGCATCACAATTCCCGACAGCGTCACAAGCATCGGTGACTTTGCCTTCACCGGTTGTACAAGCCTTGCAAGCATCATCATTCCTTCAAGCGTAGCGACCATTGGCATCCGGGCATTCTCCGGTTGTACCGGACTTAAAAGCATTGCATTTGATGAAGACAGCAGCTTGAATTTCATTGGTGAGGAAGCATTTACAAACTGCGCAGCACTGACAAGCATTACGATTCCCCATGGGGTGACGACACTCGGAACAGTATATTTGTCCGGACATGAATATGAATACCTTGGCATGTTCAACGGTTGCACAAAGCTGGAAAACATCACTATTCCCAATAGTGTTACAACCATTGGAAGCTTTGCCTTCTATAACTGTACGTCACTCACAAGCATCACAATTCCCGGCAGCATCACAAACATCGGAAGCTGGGCATTCTCCGATTGCTCTGCCCTTGCCGACGTTTATTACACCGGCACCGAATCAGAATGGAATGCAATCGACATAAGCTCGTATAATTCCGATCTTACAAGTGCCACAATATACTTCTACAGCGCAACCGCGCCCACAGCCTCCGGGAACTATTGGAGATACGTAAACGGCGTTCCAACAGCGTGGTAACGGTGCGAAAAAACAAAATGATGTTGTCACTCTCGCATAGCAGCTCGACAACATCTCCCCACGGGCACGGCACCCACACGCCGTGCCCGCTTTCTTTTTTTGCGTATACCTATAGAAAAACGAAAGAAATTCGTTCTTTCAACCTCTTGCACAAACGCCTTCCTTATGGTATAATAGAAAAGGGGCTCGCCCTTCAATAAACCGACAAAGGAGTACACGCTTATGTACCGCATTTATAAGATCACTTCTCATCACGTTGTGGATTTTGCCGCCGAGGAGCTGAAAAAGTATCTTCGCATGATGATGCCCCGTTGCGGCGAGATCGAAATTTCCTACGATCCCGCAGCGACCGACGGCTTCCGGCTGGGGCTTTTGCAGGACTTCTCTCTTGATACCTCCGAGGCAAAGGATACCGATCTTGACGATATCCTCCATATCGACACCGATACAGAGGGCGGCATCATCGGGGGAAGCAATCCGCGCAGTGTGCTTCTCGCGGTCTACAGATATCTCACGATCAACGGCTGCCGCTGGCTCTTCCCCGGCATTGACGGAGAGTGGATCCCCGTCAAGGACATCGAGGCGGTCAAATACCACAAAATGGCAGATTGCCGCTACAGAGGGCAATGCAACGAGGGCGCGGAGTATCAGCCGAACATGATGGAGGCGATCGATTTCACACCGAAGATCGGAATGAACATCTTCATGATCGAGTTTGACAACCCCAAGGCATACTACAACTACTATTACGATCACAACAAAAACGCCTCCCGTGAAGCGGAATCCGTTACCGCCGAGACCGTGCTTCAATGGAAGCGTCAGTGCGAAGCGGAAATGTCCAAGCGCGGACTTCAGTTCCACGACATGGGACACGGTTGGACGGCAATGGCGTTTGACGCAGACACCACAAACGGATGGGTCAAAACCGACGAATACGACTTTCCTGCGGAATGCACCGACTACGTTGCCATGATCAACGGTGAGCGCAAGCTTCGCGACGGTGTGGCTCTCAATACGAATTTCTGTATGTCCAATCCCGCCGCCCGCAAAAAGGTGGCGCTGAAAATTGCGGATTACGCACAGCTTGCCACCAACGTCGATTATTTGCACGTATGGCTCGCCGACGGCTCCAACAACCATTGCGAGTGTGAAGAATGCAGGAAGAAGACTCCCAGCGACTATTACATCGATCTGATGAACGACATCGACGAGGAGCTTACCGCCCGTGCTCTTAAAACCCGCATCGTCTTTATCTGCTACGTGGATACGACCTGGGCGCCCGAGAAAACAAAGCTTCGCAATCCCGACCGATTTTCACTTCTCGTGGCGGCAATTACGAGAGACTACACACAGTCTGTCTCCCCAACCCTTGACGATACGGGCATCACGCTCTCTCCTTACGTTCGCAATGACCTCGAGTTTCCCAAGACCGTCAACGAATATCTCCTGCACGCCAAGCGCTGGATGAAGCAATGCCCCGTTCCCGCCCTTGTGTATGAGTACCATTTCTGGCTCCCGCAGTTCCGTGAATTGGGTACGCTTAAGGCGGCACGCATGATCTATGACGACATCCGCGGCTACTACGCCAACGGCTACCAAGGGCTCATTGAGGACGGCTCACAGCGTTCCTTCTTCCCCTCCGGCTTTGCCTTCTACGTCTACGCGGAAACGCTCTTTGACACCTCCGTCGACTTTGAAGCACTCAAGGAGGACTATTTCAGCCACGCCTACGGCGAGGATTGGAGGACAGTCGCCGACTTCTACGAGCGTGTGGGCGAGCTCATTCCTCACCCTTATATGCATGGCAAAATGAGCGTTGATCCGGCGCGCGGGAAATTCTACAATCCCGCAGTGGCAGACGCGGCGCGCAAGCTTCCCGCATTGGTCGAGGAGTTCTCGCCCTTCGCAGAGGCGCATAAGATCATGCCAAGGAGAGCAGAGACCGTTTCTTACAAGCTCCTGCGCTACTATTTGAAATATCTCACCGAGCTATCCGAGCTCCTTGTCATCAAGGCAGAGGGACACCACAAGGCGTCCACGGAGGCTTGGCAAAAATTCTCCGCATGGTGCGGTTCATGGGAGATCGAGGTCGAGCGTTGGTTTGACCAGCACATGTTCTCCAACGCCGTCGGCTCGATCTTTGGCGAGACAGTCATCAACGATCCCGTGGAGGTTCTCTGAGATCCTATCAAAACGATAAAAAGTCTTGCAAAAAGCAGGGACGGCTATAAAAACAGACGGAGAGGCGTGGAAGATCCACGCCTCTCCGTCTGTTTTTATAACCCTCAGAACTCAAAGCCGAGGGACTTGAGATATCCGCGGCTGTTTGCAAGACAAACAAAGGGATTGGGTTCATCGGGGAAGGTTCTGTCCTGCTCGATGAAAACGTACTCCGTGCCCGCAGCTGCAAGCGCGTCACCGATCTTTTCAAAGTCAAGGATACCGTCGCCGCACCACGTAAAGTGGTTGGTGCCGTCTGCTTCCAGCTTGTAATCCTTGAAGTGAACGCAAGGAAGTCTGCCCGAGAGACGGTTGATCTCCTCAACGGGATCGCAGCCGCCTGCCTTTACCCAGTACGTATCCAGCGTAAAGCCCATTTCCTCGGGAGCAAGCATGTCGGAAAGATACTTCATCACGTTCTTGCCGTCCACACTCGTCATGTACTCAAGATGATGGTTGTGGTACATAAGGAGCTTTCCCGCCGCAGCGATCTTCTGTGCCGCCGCCTTTACGTCTGCCGCAAACTTGCGAGTCGCCGCCTCACGCTCAAGAACGTCCCCTGAAAAGATCCCGGGCATACTGCCAAGGCCGATGTGATCACAACCGAATACGTTGTGATCGGCAATAGCCGCCTCCGTTTCGTTGATAACGCGGTCATAGGGGATGTGCGTGAGCGGACAGGTCAAGCCGTTC
>SVSZ01000110.1 GCA_015064025.1 Oscillospiraceae bacterium
AACTCGCGCGCCGCTTTTGCAGTCTCCTCTCGGGGCTTCGCCCCTCCTTCCGACTGCAAAAGCATCTAACTAAACTCGTTACTTTTATTTTTTCCTTTTTTAGTCTCACATCATTGACAAAACTACACGAAGCCACGATTCTTGTCTTTTTCCCCGGTATTTTTCGATTATAAAGCGTCGGCGCTCCCTTTTCACAAAATCCGCCTTGACTTTTTCTCCCTTTTATGGTAGTATATAATTTAATCTTATTAAGGAGCGTATCATGGAACAAAAACGCTTTACGAAAAACGACGCGGGCTTTGTCTGCGCCCATTGCGGCAAGGAGGTGGAGCCGCTCGGATACACCTCACGCAACCACTGTCCCTTTTGCCTCTGGTCGCTTCACGTGGACGTCAACCCGGGAGACCGCGCAAACACCTGCGGCGGCGCCATGGAGCCCATTCGCACAGAGCCGGACCCAAGACGCGGCTACGTGATCGTTCACCGCTGTACCAAGTGCGGTGAGATACACAGAAACCGTGCCGCGCACGAAGCGAAGGTACAGCCCGACAGCATGCGGCTTCTGATCCGTCTGACTGCGGGCGCACTTGAAAAGTAAGGAGGAGCTTATCATGATCTATATGTTTTTGGCAAACGGCTTTGAGGAGGTAGAGGCACTCTGCCCCCTGGATCTTTTGCGCCGCGCAGGACTTGACGTCACGACGGTGGGAGTGGGCGGTGACACGGTCGTGGGCGCCCACGGCATCGCGGTCATGGCAGATATTCCCGACACGCTTTACAGAGATTCCGCCCCCGACATGATCATTCTTCCCGGCGGAATGCCCGGCACGCGCCATCTTGACAGCTCCCGTACGGTGGAAAGCGCGCTTCGTGCCGCACGTGCACACGGCTCCTACATTGCCGCCATCTGCGCCGCTCCCATGATTCTGGGAAAGCGGGGATACCTTGAAGGAAAGCGCGCCGTCTGCTTCCCCGGATTTGAGGAGCACCTTGCGGGCGCGATCCTCCCCACCGACCAAACGCGCGTCGTTACGGACGGTCGGATCATCACCGCCGCAGGCATGGGGGTAGCACTTGAATTCGGACTTGCCCTCGTGTGCGCGCTCAAGGGAGAGGAGGCGGCAGAGGCACTTCGCAAAGCCGTTCTTGCCGACTGATATGACAAAAAAAGAACTCAGATCAAAGCTGCGGGAGAGGCGAGGTGCCATTCCTCCCGAACAGAAAAAGGAATTTGACAGTGCCATCCTCTCTCACATTGTCCGCTCGGAGCTTTTTCAGAAGGCTTCCATGATCCTTTTGTACGTTCCGATCGAGAGCGAGGTGTCACTGCTTGAGCTTTCGCGCACAGCGCGAAGCATGGGAAAGCCCATCGCCTTCCCCCGCTGTAATACGGAAACCGAAACCATGGAATTCTACACGCTCCTGCCCGAGGCGCGCCTCTCCCCGGGAGCCTATCACATCCCCGAGCCGCCAGCGGATGCCCCCGTCTGTGTTCCGGACGAGCATGCTCTCTGCATCCTCCCCGGCCTTTCCTTTGACGTCTTCGGCAACCGCCTCGGCTACGGTAAGGGTTATTATGACAAATATCTTGAGAGCTTCCCCGGCGTTACCATGGGTGTCCTCTATGCTTCAACCATGCTCAAAAGAGTGCCGACGGATGAGCACGACCGCCCCGTGCACTGTCTTGTGACCGAGCACGGTCTGATCCTTCCCGAAAAGGACGAAACGCGTCCTCCACAGCCGAAAAAAAAGGCGCAAAAAAAGAAAAAGCTCCGCATGAGCCCCGACGGGTTGCTCCCGAAGGTTGGGGGATTTCTGAAAAAATGCGGAACGTATCTGCTCGCCCTTGCGCGTGATGCACGCTCACAGGGGGAGGACGGCGTGCGCGCTCTGCACATGCCGCAGGGCTTGGTGCTCGTCACCTTCTTAATGCTTCTTTTCTCCCGCGGTGTGGAAGCAAAATTTCTTGACCGAGGAAACGAATACATCGGCGTGATCCTTCTGCAGATCCTCATCTTCCTGCTTCCCGCGATCCTTTATTGCAAGCTGCGCGGCACGCGCTTCATCGATCGCATCCGCATCTCACCCATTCGTCCCACGCATATTCCGTTGGTGCTTCTCGTGCTTGTGCTGATGATCACGGGTGGAATGCTGACCTCGATCATCACGGGCGGTATCGAATCCCTTACGGGAAAATTCACCCTTTACAACACCTTCACCTCACGCACGGGAACCCCCATCGACGTCGTGTATTCCATCCTTGCCTATGCGGTGCTGCCTGCCATCGGAGAGGAGCTGATCTATCGCTCGATCCTTTGCACGGAGTATGAGAAGTACGGCGTCGGTGTTTCGGTATCGGTCTCGGCGCTCTGCTTTGCGATGCTCCATTTTTCCTTCGAGCATTTCTTCACCTATCTGTTTCTCGGCGTACTTCTTGCCGCCGCAATGTACGCGACGCATTCCTTCCTCGCGCCGCTCCTTCTTCACCTTTTCTACAACGTCTTCTGTCTCTTTGGACAGCCCTATCTTTCCACCTTCTACGTGCACGCGGGAAGCAATGAGATCTTCGTATTCTGTCTCATTGTCATTTTCCTTCTCACGGCAGCATTTACGGTGGGAGAGGCGCGGAAGATCTACCACGTATACGCCATTTCCAATGCGGATTCCTCCTACACAGTCTCCGTCCCCTTGAAGGAATACCCGAAGCGAGTGCTCTATGCCCTGTTCACGCCCGTATTCGCCGCCGCGCTCCTTCTCTTTCTGATCCTCGCGATCGTCAATCTCTTTTAGAAAGGAACCTTCATGCAAAACCTCGAACAACGATATCTCGACGTCAAGCGCCGCCTCTTTGACAGGGTCTATTCCTCACTCAACGAGCGTCAGCGCGAGGCTGTCTTTACCGTAAACGATCCCCTTTTGGTGCTTGCGGGCGCGGGAAGCGGAAAAACCACCGTGCTTGTGCGCCGCATTGCCTACATCATCCGCTACGGAAACGCCTATTATTCGGACTATATTCCCTACGGTATGGACGAGCGCCGCGTTTCCGAATTGGAGGCAGCGCTCTCCCTTTCTCCTGAGGAGATCGAAAAATTCGTGCTTCCCCAATTCTCCGCAAACGCCTGCGAGGCTTACCGCATTCTCGCCATCACCTTTACAAACAAGGCGGCAAATGAGATCAAGGAACGCCTCGCCCGCGCATTTCCCGAGGAGCCCGAGACCGCTGCGGACATCATGACGGGCACCTTTCACTCGGTTTGCGTGCGCATCCTGCGTCGCCACGGTGAGCGGATGGGATACCGTGAGGGCTTTACCATTTACGACACGGACGACACGAAAAAGGCGATGCTTGCCGCCATGGGGCGCTGCAACATCGACGAAAAGCTCCTTCCCGTCAAGGGGGTCATGAGCGCCGTGAGCCGCGCCAAGGATCGCATGCTCACCCCCGACGACTTTCTCGCGGAGGCGGGCGACGATTACAGACAAAAGCAGATCGGGCGCGTGTATGTGGAATACCAGCGCTATCTGCGAGAGTCCAACGCACTTGATTTTGACGACATCATCATGCAAACGGTGCTCCTTCTCAAAAACCACCAAGACGTACGCGAGGCGTATCAGAAAAGATTCAAATACGTGTGCGTTGACGAGTTTCAGGACACCAACGTCGCACAGCTTCATCTGACCGTTCTCCTCTCGGATTTCTACCGCAATCTGATGGTGGTGGGAGACGATGACCAGAGCATCTACCGCTTCCGCGGTGCGACCATCGAAAACATTCTGACCTTTGACAAAACCTATCCCGGTGCCAGAGTCATCAAGCTGGAGCAAAACTACCGCTCCACGCAAAATATCCTCGATGCGGCAAACGCGGTCATTTCTCACAACCGCGGCAGAAAAGGAAAAACGCTCTGGACCGCCTCGGACGCAGGCGCCAAGATACAGCTCAAGCTGTGTGACGATCAGAACCTGGAGGCTCGCTACATCGTGGACACCGTTTCCCGCGAGGTGGCAAAGGGACGTGCGGTCTATCGGGATTTTGCGGTGCTTTACCGCACCAACGCACAGGCAAACAGCATTGAGAAGGCGTTCGCGCGCTCCGCGATCCCCTATCGCGTGCTGGGCGGCACCCGCTTCAGCGACCGCAAGGAGATCCGCGATGCCGTGGCATATCTTCAGCTGATCAACAACCACGACGACACCACGCGACTCCTCCGTATCATCAACGAGCCGCGCCGTCAGATCGGCGCGAAAACACTGGAGGCGATCGCCGCGATCGCAGAGGAGCAGAAATGCAGTCAATTCTCCGTGATCGCTTCGGCGAACCGCTATCCCGCGCTCTCACGGAGTGCCGCAAGTCTCGTTTCCTTCGCCAATGTGATCGAGGAGCTGACCGAGCTTGCCGCGCGCACTTCCATCGACGTGCTTTTTGACGCAATGCTCGATCGCACGGGGTATCGGCAGATGCTCATCGCGGCAGGCGAGGAGGAGCGTGAACGACTGGAAAACCTCGACGAATTCAAGTCGGGTATTCTCGAATACATCAAGGAAAACGAAACACCGACGCTAACGGGCTTTTTGGAGGAGACCGCGCTTGTCGCCGACGTGGACAGATACGATGAAAGTGCCGACGCCGTGGTGCTGATGACCATTCACAGCGCGAAGGGACTGGAGTTCCCCATTGTCTTCCTTCCCGGTATGGAGGACGGACTCTTCCCCGGAATGCAGACCGTCACGGCGGGAGAGAGCGAGATGGAGGAGGAGCGCAGACTTGCCTACGTCGCCATCACACGCGCCAAGAAGACGCTTTACATTCTGCACACGAAAAACAGATTGCTCTTCGGACAAACCATGTACAACCCCGTTTCCCGCTTTGTAAGCGAGATCCCCTCAGCCCTCATTGAAAAGCTTGATGAGAGCGAGGCGGGCGCCGTCCGCGTCACGGGCTACGGCTCCTCAGCCGGCTTTTCGGGGGGATATACAGGCAAATACGGCTACGGCAACACAGCCTCCCCCATCACGCAAAAGAAGGTCTACTATTCCGAGAGAGACACCTCGGCATCTGCGACAAGGATCCCACCTGCCACTGCGCAGAAAAGCTCGGTGGAGCGCATCACACGTCCCCAACAGGCTCCCAAAAAAAGTGCTGTTTCCCCCGCCTTTGCGCCGGGAGACCGCGTACGCCATATGACCTTTGGCGTAGGCGAGATCCTGTCGGTCAAGCCGATGGGCGCCGACACCCTGTATGAGATCGCCTTTGAACGCGTAGGAACGAAAAAGCTGATGGGAACCTATGCCAAGCTTACCAAGGTATGACGCAATGGATACTTCAAAGGACACCTCTCGCCTTGACGTCCTGCGCTTTCGGGAGCTTTGCCGCGAAGCGATGCTGCAAAGGCATGAGCAAGGACTTGACGGTATCGGGACGCTGGCTGAAAAAAGAATGCACGCAATTCTCAAAAAATACGTCTGCCCGAACGAGAATTATCATGAGATCCCCGTAGACGGCACACGTTACGTTTCTGATGTCCGCGTGGGAAACTCTGCTTACGAGATCCAAACAGGACTCTTTGCTCCGATGAAAAAGAAGATCGGCTATTACCTCGAAGAGACCGATTTGACCGTGACCGTTGTGCATCCCATTGTTGCAAAAAAGTGGGTGGCTTGGGTCGATCCCTTGACAAGATCGGTCTCGGAGCGTGTCCCCTCTCCCAAGCACGAAAAGGAAGCGGATCTGTTGCCGCTTCTCTATCCCCTCATTCCCTATCTTGAAAGTCCGCGGCTTTGCTTCCGACTTCTTGTGATCGAAGCCATGGATTTCCGCATCCTTTCCAAAGGGGAAAAGGCAAGAAAAAAACGCTCGTCGAAGTACGAGCGCATCCCGCTCTCTCTTCTTCGGGAAGTAAGCTTTTCCTCTCTCGATGACTACCGACGCTTTCTCCCGGACGCTCTCCCCTCTCCCTTCAAGGTCAGCGACTTTGCCAAGGCAACGGGATACCGCGGTGTGGATGCATATTCCGCCGTGCGGGTGCTTGTAGCCCTTGGGGTGATCCGAGAGACCGAAAAGATCGGTCGCGCCATGGCGTTCGAGAGAATGGAGCAGAGCAAAATAGAATAGGCGTTTTTGCAAGGGGAAGTTTTTTAGGTAAAGCTTGCCAAAAAGTGTCTACCCTCTCAGTCGCCTTTCGGCGACAGCTCCCCCAAAGGGTCACCCTCTCAGTCTCGCATTCGCTCGACAGCTCCCCCAAAGGGGGAGCCTAGCCTCCCACTCCGGGGGAGGTGGCAGCCGCAGGCTGACGGAGAGGGCAGCCTCCCGCTCTCAATCGGCAATAAATATCCACCCGCATAGCGGGTGGTATTTCATTTTCGGGCATAGCCCTACCCGATACCGGCTGCACACAAGTGTGCTTGAGATTGGCCTGCCAGCCATGCAACGGATGCTTGCAACCCGTAAA
>SVSZ01000111.1 GCA_015064025.1 Oscillospiraceae bacterium
TTGTGACCGACGATCTCTTCCTCAAAGCCGGGGATGAAGTTGCCGGAGCCGAGCTTCAGGGGATAATCCTCGCCCTTGCCGCCCTCGAAAGCGACACCGTCAACAAAGCCCTCATAGTTGATGTTGCAAACGTCGCCCATGACAGCCGCTGCGTCGGTAACCTCGATTTCTCTGGAGTTACGCTCGCGAACAGTGTTGATCTCCTGCTCGACTTCTTCGTCGGTTACTTCAGCAACCTTCTTTTCCGCCTCGATACCGAGGTAGCCCTCGATCTTAACGTTGGGCTTTACTGCAAACTTTGCAGACATAACAAGTCCGTTGTCGTCAATGGAAACGATATCAAACTCGGGCTGACCGACCATATCCAGCTTGGATTCCTTCAACGCTGCATCGAAAGCATCGGGAAGCACCTCGTTAACGGCATCCTCATAGAAGAAGCCCTTGCCGTACATTTTTTCAATGACAGAGCGGGGTGCCTTTCCTTTACGGAAGCCGGGAACGGAAATTTTTCCAACCTGCTTACGGTAAGCATTCGTTACCGCTTTGTCAAAGGTTTCCTTGTCAACCGAAAATTCAATGGTGTGTACGTTCTTTTCGGTTTTTTCGGATTTGATCAAACTCATTTTTTAAGTCCTCCAAATTCAAATGGTGATTTTATTGCATACATTTTATATTGTATAATTTTTTGCGCATTTTGTCAATAGATTTTCAAAAAAATGGTAACGTATTTTGCAAAAAAGAAGTGGGAAAGCTACCTTTTTACGATGAGTGGGACAAAATTCAAGTAATCGGCGGCACAAAGAACAAGGTCGATCCCGTCAACCTGTGTGATCTGCCTTTCACGGTAAGCTCCGTGGATGTGTCCGAAGTAACAGGTGCTGATCCCGTATTCCTTGAGTGTGTCCACGATCTCGTGGCATACGAATTCCTTCCAAACGGGAGGAAAGTGCAAAAACACAAGGATCGGAAGCGTCTCGTCTCCGCTCTCCTTTTTCAACTTGACCGCCTCGTCAAGACTCAGCCGCAGACGAACGACCTCGCGGTTGACGATGCGCGCATAATCCACCTCGCCCACCGTATTTTGCTGTCCCTCCTCGACGAACCAACCGCGCGTTCCGCAAACGATGCAGCCGTCAAGTCGGTAGGCGTTGTTGTAGAGCATTCGTATCGTTTTGATGCTGTTTTTTTCAAAAAATGCATTCATCTTGGAGGCTGTCGCCCACCAAAAATCGTGATTTCCCTTTCCGATCAGCTTTTGTCCGGGGAGGGAATCAAGAAAACGGAGATCGTCAAGGGAATCCTCCAATTTAAGACTCCAGGAAATATCCCCGGGGATAATTACGGTATCCTCATCCTTTACCACTGCGCGCCAGTTCTTTTCAAGCTTTTGGATGTATCCCGTCCACCTGGAGCCGAATTTTTCCATGGATTTTGTTCCGTCCGAGGACAGATGCAGATCTGCAATGACAAAAAGTGACAATTTCGGAAGCTCCTTTCATACATAATGGTGCTTTGACGGGGTACAATAATGCTTGCGAGAGGATAAAACCTTCGCAATCGGAATAACAAAGGGGACGCTGAAATGGAAGAGAACAAGAACTACGAAAGCGGCTGTGGATGCAAGCACATCAAGGGGATCAAGTGCAACGTTCAGAATTGCTATTACCACGACTGTGACACCTATTGCACCGCAAACGAGATTGCGGTAGGACCTCACAGTGCGGTATCTTCCGGTGAAACGCTTTGCGCAACCTTCAAGCCGAAGGAAGACTGATTTTTTTCTGTGTTTTGCAACAAACGGCATTGCCTGCCTTGCGGGCAATGCCGTTCTTTTTTTGCGGGTCAGATTCCGAGGTATTCAAGCACGGCGTTTGCCATTTCCTCACGGTGTACGACCTTTGTAAAGCGAACCTCTCTTTCGGCAAGACCTGCGAGCGGGTAGGGGATCGAGGTGCCTGTTGCTTCTGCAAGCTCGTCAAGCGCTGCAAGATCGTCCGTAGGCGTTTTTTTCGTGACAGCCTTGTAAACGTTATTTGCAAATTTATAAGGGCTTGCCGTGGAATCGATCACCATGGGGCGCGCGTCTCCCGACTCCTTTACGTATTGCATTGCGGCGCTGATCGCCACTGCAGTATGTGTATCCGCAAGATAATTGTATTTTGTGTAGACCTCGTTGATCACACGCGCCGTTTCCTTTTCGTCGGCAAAATAACCCTTGAAGCTCTCATCAATGGCACTCTTTACGTCGGAGGAAACCGTGTAAACACCGTTCTTTTTGAGTTCCTCCATATAAGCGGCGGTTCTTTCGCTTCCTGCCGTGAAATAAAGAAGACGCTCAAGATTACTGGAAATGAGAATGTCCATAGAGGGAGACATTGTCAGATAGAAATCACGGTTGCGATCGTATGTACCCGTATGCAAAAAGTCCGTCAGGATATTGTTTGCGTTGGAAGCGCAGATCAAGCGGTCAACGGGAAGTCCCATCAGCTTTGCAAGATATGCGGCGAAAATATTACCGAAGTTTCCTGTGGGAACGCATACGTTGAAGGGGTCCCCGAGCTTGCATTTTCCGCTGTTGATCAGATCGCAGTATGCAGATACGTAGTATACGATCTGAGGAGCAAGGCGCCCCCAGTTGATGGAGTTTGCAGAGGAGAAGAAATAACCGTTTTCATTCAGCTTTTGAGCCATTGCCGCGTCACCGAAAATCACCTTGACGCCGGTTTGCGCATCGTCAAAGTTTCCTTCGATGGCGCAGACGTTGACGTTCTCTCCCTTCTGTGTAGACATCTGAAGCTTTTGTACGCGGCTGACGCCGTCCACGGGATAAAAGACCATGATCTTTACGCCGTCAATGTCGCGATATCCCTCAAGTGCTGCCTTACCCGTGTCTCCCGAGGTAGCGACAAGAATGAGCGCCGTACGGTCTTCACCCGTCTTTTTCAGTGCACGGGAAAGAAGACGCGGCATGATCTGCAATGCCATGTCCTTAAATGCTGCGGTGGGACCGTGCCAAAGCTCAAGGATCTCCATGCTGTCATAAAGATTGACAAGAGGTGCGGCACCTCCCACAAAGGCGGCTTCATCATATGCTGCCTCGCAGTCTTCAAGCAGCTCTTCATAGGTGTAATCGGTCAAAAATTTTGAAAGGATCTTTGCGGCACGAACGGGGTAGGTGTCCTTGCAAAGTGCCGTGATTTCTTCCTCTGTGAGTGCGGGAATGCTTTCTGGAACAAAGAGTCCTCCGTCTTCTGCAAGTCCCTGCTTGATGATCTGTGCGGCGAGGGCGGTCGCTTGGGAGTTGCTTCGTGTGCTTTTGTAAAACATGAGTTGATTCCTTCCTTTGGATTGGTTTATATATACTTTTTTGCAAAATTGTATGCGTTATCAAAGAAGAGTGCGCGAATAAGCGTCTCGCTGTAATTGTGCTTGAGAAGAACCTCGGCGATGAGAGGAAGCTTTGATACGTCGGAAAGCTTCTGCGGTACGTCTGCACCGTCAAGATCACAACCAAGACAGAGTACGTCGGATGCACCGAGGGAGAGAAAATATTCAACATGGCGAAGGACGTCCTCAACATTTGCTTCGCCATCGTACCGAAGAAAGTCGGTGAAGAGATTGATCCCGATGATCCCGTTTGCTTGCAACAGCGCTCTTATTTGTCCGTCGCTCAGATTTCGCGAGACAGGACAGAGGGTGTAGGCGTTTGAATGTGATGCGATCGGGGGAATTTTTGCATCGGAGGATATCTGCAGGATCTCTTCAAACGAGCGCTCCGAGGCATGGGACACGTCAAGAAGGATGTCACTCGTTGCCATTTTATAAAGCGCCGCTCTTCCAAAGTCTGTCAAGCCTTGATCGGTGTCGTGAGCGCCTCCGATGCAGCTGACACCGCGCCAGAGCGGTGTCACGATGCGAAAGCCCATGGTAAGAAGAGCATCGACTCTTGAAAGCTCTTCGCCAAGCACGCGCGCGTCCTCAAGAGAAAAAAGAAGGGTCGGTACGTCGGGGGGATCGTTTGGGCAACGATTTGCGACGCGAGCCTCACCGGATGTAATCGATTGGTCTCTCAGAAGATTAGCGTAAACCCTTTTCAATTGCTCCCAGCCGTCACCGTCCGAAAGTGCGGGGGGCGTCCAATGTGCCATCACCTGGATATAGTGCTCAAAAACATGAGCCTTTTTGAGCGAGACCGCGAGGCGACTCTCGTAAAGCGGCAGGTGCTCCTTATACATTTCATACGCAGTGTCGCAATGAAGATCAAAGAGCGAAAGCTTCATACGTGCTCCTTTCAATAGGCTGCTTTGATATGATGGATTTTTGCGACCTTATATTTGGGAGCGTCCGTGCGTTTGATGAGAGAAATCTCCAAAACGTCCATGCGGGGTTGCTTGCGTGTGCGGTTTTTCTGTAAATATTTGCGAGCTGCAGAGCGTGTCAACGCTTGCTTTTCGGATCGTACGGCTACCCTTGGAGGCGGAGCCGTATCCAGTGTATCCTCGGTATAAGAGCGCGTTTTGACCTCGACAAAAGCAATATCGTGAAGATTTGTTGCAATGATGTCGATCTCAAGATGCCCGGCTCTCCAGTTGCGCTCTCTTACAGTATATCCGTGGAGGCGCAAATAGCGCACAGCGACCCGCTCGCCGTACCTTCCGATCTCACTTTGTGTTTTCAGCGTTTTCATCTTTGTTGAGAAAGCGGATGAACTGTTTTCTGTGAATGGGAGAAGGACCGTAGGTGCGCAGGGCATCCATGTGTACCTTCGTTCCGTATCCCTTGTGCTTTGCGATCCCGTATTGAGGATACAGGCGGTCCAATTCAATACACTCTCGGTCACGCGCTACCTTTGCAAGGATCGAAGCCGCGGCTATGGAGGGGGAAAGTGCATCTCCACCGATGACTGCGCGTGCGGGAATTTGGAAATCCCTTGCAATATTGCCGTCGATCAGTGCAAAATCTGCTTTTACCGAAAGCCCGTCGATCGCGCGGCGCATCGCAAGAAGATCTGCCTCAAGAATATTCATCTCGTCGATCTCCTCAACGCTTGCGGAGGCGATGCAATACGCGAGGGCATGCTCGCGGATCTCATCGAATAAACGCTCTCTTTTTTTGGGCGTGAGCTTTTTGGAATCGTTGAGCTCCTCCGGATGATAATCGTGAGGGAGGATGCATGCGGCGGCAAAAACGGGACCGCAAAGCGGACCTCTTCCTGCCTCGTCAACACCGCAGACAGCGGTATAGCCCTCCTTCATCAGTTCGGTCTCTATTGTAAAATCAAGCATGAAGCTCCTCCTTTGAGTAGCGCTCCAGGGTGATCCGTCCGATCTTTGTATTGCGAAATTCATCAAGAAGCATCAAAGAAGTGCGTTCCGTGTTGATCTCTCCGCCGCTGATCAGAAAGCCGCGCTTTTTGCCGATGGTGAGAAACAGATCGTAATCGGAAAGCTCCTCGTACTGTGCCATGTCTCCAAGCTTGTACCTTGTGCTCAGCATATCGGGGTAAAGGATGCGCAGACGCTTGCAAAGGATTACTGCGAGTGCTTCCGTATCAAGCACGCCGTCGCGTATTGCCCCTGTCAGGGCAAGATTTTCACCAACGCGACGCTCTTCGAATTTTGGCCAAAGGATTCCGGGCATATCCAACAGATCGACTCCGATCCCCGTTGTGACCCATTGCTTGTCAAGGGTGACACCCGGACGGTTTTCAACCTTGGCTTTTTTATTGCCGCAAATGCGGTTGATCAGCGAGGATTTTCCAACGTTCGGAATTCCGAGCACCATCGCACGGACGCGTCTGCCGCTCATTCCTTTTTCTTCGTATTTACGAAGCTTATCCGCAAGGATATCCTTGATGGCGCCCTCCATACTGCGAAGTCCCTCGCCGGTGACGCAATCGGTCAGAAGGCAACGGGTGTTTTCGGTGGTATAGCGTGAGATCCAAAGCTTGTTCTGCGCAGGGTCCGCCAAGGAGGCTTTGTTGAGAAGGAGAAGCGTTGGCTTTCCCTCTGTCAGACGCGTGATCTCCGGATTCCGTGAGGAGTAGGGGATCCGTGCGTCCAGGATCTCAATAACGATATCTACATTTTTCAGGTTTTCCGAGATCATACGGCGGGTTTTCGCCATATGCCCCGGGAACCATTGGATGTTTTCAGATGGCATGAATGATTACCTTTCTTTGCTTGATGTCAGGAGAAGACAGTAAACGGAGAGAGTCGGACAACGACCTTACCAAGCACAGATCTTTCATCGACAAACATAATGTCCTCATTGCGGCTGTCCTTGGAAAAATTGCGGTTGTCACCAAGGACAAAGAGGTGTCCCTCGGGGACGGTAAAGGACATCGTTTGTGTTCGGGGGTCGAAATTGTGTCCCGGATAATTGCTGTAAAGGTTGTAATAAT
>SVSZ01000112.1 GCA_015064025.1 Oscillospiraceae bacterium
CCCGCCTGTTCCTTCTCAACCGCAAAGGCAAGTGACGCCGTCTTTCCGTCCGAAGAAAATCCATGCGTCTGCAAGGCGCGAATGATCTCGCTTACCGTTGCTTCATAGTCGCTCTCATCGACGATCCCGCAAGGCTCGCGTCCTTTGAGATTGACGTTGATATAACAGCTTCCGACGGGGTATGCCTTAGTCTTTGCCCAATCGATATGAGGATTATTCCAATCTCTCGGCAGATCGTTTTCCTCGTACACCATCAAGCCCGCCTGCTCCAAAATTCGCCACGGGTGAAACCTTTCGGCTCTTCCCGACGAGCCTACCGATCCATGATCCGAAACCAGCACAACGGTGGTTTTTTCATCGATCAAGTGCTCCAGAAGCCATCCGAGATGCTCGTCAACCAGCTCGTAACCTTTTTTCATGGCGTCGCAAGCAACCTCATACTCTCCCTCATAATCGAGACGCAGCTGCTCGTATACGCCCCGATATCGGTGGTTAAGAGTGTCGATATTGCCGTAGTAATCAAAGACGATTTCAGGCTCGTATTTTTCTGTGCAGTGTGCAATTGCCTGTTGGACCCATTGGATCGATTGACGTTCTCCGTCGAAGAATTTGTCTGTGTTATAAAGCTCTCGCTTCAACGAAGAATAGTCTGTCGCGCAGATCTCGGGAATCTCAGCAAGCTCCTTGGCAAGGGAGAGGGGTGTGATCTCCTTATAAAGATTTTGCGCCCCCGATACGAAGACGGTAAACGTTCGGGTCTCCGCGTCATAGCGATCCAATCTCGCGCGGAAATGGAAGGGAACACGTGCTCCGTCGTTTGTCATCAGACGTCGGGTGATGACATTGCTCCACTCGCCCGTCCGCAGGATCGGCGCTTGCGCGGCATCGGCTTCGTCGATACCTACGCGCACACCATCCGCCTCGGCAATGACGATCCAGCTGTGTGCTTCGATTTCCTCGGGGCGGTAATTGGGGGTGCTGTATATAGGATAAAAGCGGTATTTGTGATTGCCCAAATAGTCGTATTCACTCTCACCTTTAATGTCATCCCAACTGCCTCCCGCGCGAACCTTGACGGTATCGACGGTCTGTAACCCCTCATCCTCGTTGGTGAAAAACTGTTGTGGCACCCCTGAAACGTAGGCTTTCGTGATGCAAACATCAGAGGGGGCTGTCACGCCACCCTTGATCTGCAAGATCCCATCGCACTTGGCAGGACCTGAGCATGGAACATCGACCAAAAGTGATCGCTTACCTATTTTTGCGGCTGCTTCCCAAAAGCGTTCGGCGCGGATATAAGAGCTGTGATACGGTGTCACGTATGCCGTCGGATGCGCTCCGTCCAAATGCACCTGATGACAAAGCGCTCCGTTGACCGACGGAACCGAGCCGCTGGCGATCGCCGTCCAGCATGTTGGCGTGATGCTTGGGAACACTGTCATACAGTCATCAAGAAATACGCCTTTTTTCATCATTGCCGCAAAGCTCGGCAGCTCTCCACGCGCAACCGCCTCCTTGATATAAGCAGGGGAGGCGCCGTCGATTCCAAAAATCAAAAGCTCCGGGTATTTCATACTGATCACAATCCTTTCGTTGCTTGAATGAGTATATCCAATTCTTATTATACATAATACTTCATCGTTTGTCGATGGAGTATTTTACTTTTTTGGTGTATTTTTTTCTTATCAATCATAGTAGAGAACATAAAAAGGGGGCGCGCTTATGCAAGAAATCAAAAAAGGGTTTTCGATGGGGGCGAATATCGCTCGTCTCAGACAAAAGCAAGGATTGACTCAAACCGAGCTTGCCGACCGATCGCGAAAGCCTTTCTGACCGACACCAATGAAGCCGTTCTCTCCCTGCTCGCTCTTTGTGACGGAAGGCTGACGACCAAGATCGAAGCTCGTTCTGTTGTGACGGTCAAGCTTTTGTTTTAAAATGCAACAAGAAATCCGAGCAAGCTTAAAGCCAAGAAGAGCGACCGCAAGGTCGCTCTTCTTTTATGTCTTATTGGGGGCGAAGTCGGATCAGTATTGTCGTTTCTTGTACTGCATTGGGGTTGTTCCCACGTATTTTTTGAAGATTAAGATGAAATGAGAATTGTCACAAAATCCACACAGATAGCCAACCTCGGTTACCGAATGGGTCTCAAGGAGAGGGATCGCCTTGGATATCCTGTATTGATTCAGATATTCGTGGATCGTGACCCCGATCTCCTTCTTAAATATCCGTGAGAGAAATGAGGTGCTGACGCCGAGGTTATCTGCGATCTGCCTGACCGACACGTGATCGGCATAGTTCTTTTCGATATACCGAACGGCTTGCGCGGTTCGACGGGAAAAGGCTTCTCCCGTCACCTTTGTTGGGGTTAAATACATGGAGTATAGCGCGGTAAGAAGCTCTATAACCTTGGCATATGCCAAAAAGAGCGTTTCCCGTACGATTGCCATTTCGATCTCCCGACACAGCGCAAGAATCCTGTCTCGGTTTTTCGTGTCGGGACGTAAGAAGGAATCGGTATTCGACAAGAGCTCAAGCAATCGGTTGATCATCTCCTCCCCGTTGGGGATCGAGGAAAAGGTGCGGCATCCGATGTCGATCTGATAATAATTGATGTGCATAGGCTCCTTGATCTGCCCATAATGCATTTTCATAGGGGAGAAAAAGCTGATGTCTCCAAGCATGGGAACATGGAGAACACCGTCGGAAAACACAGAAAAGCTTCCTTCCACGAAAACGTTGATCTTGATGCCGTTTGGGATAATGACGTTTTTCTTGCTCCAGAGCCCCGCAGGGGCATCGTAATTAAAATGGGAAAACTCCAAAAAAACGTCGTCTGTCGTATTTTGCAGGATCGGAAAATGATTCATTTCAACCTCTTGGTTCACATATTTTATGTTATAGCAAAAAAATTCTATTATATAGAAGAAATATCAACTATAATTATAACAGAAAAATCCTATTTGTCAAGAGGAGGAGCTATGATGAAATATCGGGCAGAAGCGATGAGTGAGAGAATGGCACGGGTGAAGGAGACCTATCTTGGATTGACCGTTCCTACGATGATCGAGCCTTATCACGACACAAAATACAAATTTTACCGTTCGGGTGACCGATTGATGACGATTGGATATCTCCGAGGCTTTTGGAAGCATCAGGACGCCATGACGACTCGTCTTCGTACTTCTTATGCCGAAGCGCAAGAGCTATATGAAGCAAAGCCCATGATCTATGATGACGAGCTTCTTCTTGGACATCTCTATCTTCCCGAATACACAAAGGAGGAGCAGGCAGAATATGACGCGCTCTGCGAGGCGTTCGGAATGTCGGCGCATACCCTTTTGAAGCTTCCGCCCAGAAAGGATCATATTTGTCTTGATTTCGAGAAGCTGCTGCGGGTGGGGATCAACGGGTTGCGGGCGGAAATTAACGAAAAGCTAGCCGAGCTTGACTTGAATGCCCCTGATACGTATCCCGAGCTGGAGTCCTTCAAGCGATGGGAGTTTTACCAATGCTGTCTCATTGAGCTGGATGCGGTTTCCGATCTCGCAAAGCGATACGCGGAGGAAGCACTCCGTCTTTCAAAGGAAAAGACCGAGCCGAGAAACCGTGAATTGGTGAGGCTGAGCAAGATCCTTCAAAGAGTGCCCGATGAACCGGCAACGGATTTCTATGAGGCAATACAAAGCGTGCAGTTCTTTTTGTCCACGCTTTTTGGACTTTACCCCTTGGGGCGTCCCGATCGCTATCTGTATCCTTATTACAAAAACGATATAGAAAGCGGAAGGTTAACGAAAGAATTTGCCCAGGAGCTGATCGATAATTTCTGCCTCTGCGTATCTGACCGTGTCTTTTCCCGTGCCGCTTGCGGATTCATTGTGGGGGGCAAGGACGAGCATGGCGCGTTAGTTGAAAACGATCTGACCTATATGTTTTTGACTGCCCTTGACCACCTGAAGCTTCCCGATCCCAACGGAGCGTTGGCGGTCAACCGAGAAACCAGCAAGGAGCTTCTGGAATACTGCGCGGAGGTCTTGTCGCACGGAACCTCGCATCCCGCTCTTTATAATGACGATGTGATCGTGGGATCGCTGATCGAAAATTACGGTGTGACTCCCGCCGATGCCGTAAACTATATTCATTCCACCTGCGCGGAGATCTCGGTGATCGGAAAATCAAAGGCACATTCCACCTCGTTTGGCATGGACCTGCCAAAATTTTTACTTGGTGTTATAAAGGATGGGAGCTTTGAAAGCTTTGAGGAGCTTTACGACAGATATATAGAGGATCTGACACGCAGGTCTGAGAGATATGCCCGTAAATATGCGCTCCGATTATTGGAAAGTTCTCGGATCGGAAACGAGGCAATGCGGATCGCCACCCTGATCGACGATTGTATCGCAAAGGGAAAGGGGATCTACGAGGGTGGTGAGCGGTATATGTTTGAGCAACCGATTCTCGTCGGCTTTTCTACCGTGGTGGACTCTCTGATTGCCATTCAAAGCCTTGTATATCAGCAAAAAAAGCTTTCCTTAACCGAGTTTGTGGCGATCGTCGAACAGAATTTTGAAGGACATGAGCCCCTTCGGCAGTATATCGTTCACAAGCTTCCTCACTACGGAAACGACGAGTCGGTGTCTGACGCTATGGCGGCTCGCTTGGCATTCTCCTTGCAAAATATGATCCGTGGAACGGTACCGATCTGGGATCGAATGATGGTTGGTACGTTCAGCTACGTAAACCATGCCAACATGGGCGCAAGGCTTGGCGCGACCTTTGACGGTCGCTTGGCGGGAGCATCGTATTCAGACGGATGTGGACCGGTACAGGGAAGAGACGTAAACGGTCCCACCGCCATGCTCCTTTCGACGACCTCGTGGGATCAAAGCGCCATGCTTGGCGGTATGGTGATCAATATGAAATTCGGAAAAGAAAATCTCAGCGGGAAAAAAAGAGAAAATTTTTTGAGCCTTGTCCATGCCTTCATGGAACGGGGGGGCATTGAAATGCAGATCAACGTGGTAGACAGAGCGACTTTAGAGGATGCCAGAATACATCCTGAGGCCCACAGAGATCTGATCGTCCGAATCGGTGGATATAGTGACTATTTCACTCGTCTATCTCCCACGCTCCAGCAGGAGATCATCGACAGAACGGAATACTGAAATGATAACGGGTCGTATTTTTCATATACAGAGATTTTCTACCGATGACGGTGGCGGTATCCGCACCTGTGTGTTCCTCAAAGGATGTCCCCTTCGCTGTATTTGGTGTCACAATGCCGAGGGGTTGTCCTTTGCGCCCGAGCTTGCCTTCTACGAAAAGAATTGCATCGGCTGCGGCTCTTGCGTCACGGTTTGTCCGAGCAGTGCCTTATCTATGCAAGACAGGGCGGTTTCCATCGACCGCAAAGCGTGTGTGTCTTGCGGGCAGTGCGCCGACGTATGCCCGTCGGAGGCGCTGGTTACCGTCGGTCGGACCGTGACCGTAGAGGAAGTGATGGAAACGGTGCGGCGTGACCGTATCTTTTATGGAACCAAAGGAGGGCTCACGATTACAGGTGGGGAGCCACTGGCGCAGGCGGAATTTACGTTGGCTCTCGCGAAAGCCGCAAAGGAGGAAGGAATTTCGGTTGCCGTAGAAACAAGCGGCTATGGTGAAACGGAGGATCTTCTTTCTCTGGTTCCATATTGCGATTCCTTTCTTTTTGACTGTAAAGCATCGAGTGAGGAGCACAAGATGCTGACGGGCGTGACCGATGAGAAAATCGTAAAAAATTTATCTGCTTTGTGTCAAGTGGGGGCGTCGATTATTTTGCGTTGTCCTATGGTTGAGGGCGCCAATCTCCATGGTGCGTTGATTCAAAAGATCATAGCGCTATCCAAGGATCAGCAGGCAATCAAGAGTATTCAGCTAATGCCGTATCACTCGGCGGGACTCGAAAAGTCCTCTGTTCTCGGTAAATTTCCGCAAAAACAGTACAAGACACCGAGTGAGGAAAGTCTGCATTGCATAGCAAAGGAGATCGAATCCAATAGCGGAACGCTTTGCTTTTTCTGAAAAAGCTTGATTTTATCAACATATCAACACACCGAGGCGTTCTCTCTCAAGGTTTTCTGTCAAGCAGGCTTGATCTGCCGATAAAATCACATTCGCAGGGGCGATCCGTGGTCGCACGCGGACATTCAATGGCGCCCCTATATCAAAAAACAAAAGGGCAGAGAGGTTCGGTCTGCATTCTTAGCGGAGAATCAGCAGGCACAGAATTTCGGCAGAGAACTTGTTTTCTCTGCCGATTTGTGTTATAATGGGTTTGCGAAATGCCTCCCTCCGAGAGGGAGGGGGACCGCGTTAGCGGTGGAAGGAGCCTGCGTGACTTGAAGGTTAGAATTGC
>SVSZ01000113.1 GCA_015064025.1 Oscillospiraceae bacterium
AAACGCATTTGGTACTCACCCCCGTCGTTTTTTGCTTTGCGGCTCGACGCCGCAATTTTCGCCCATCATTTAGCAAAGTAATGTAGAAAACTAAGCGAAAACCGCAAATTCCGCAGCACGAAAAAGCCTACCTTCGCCTTTTTCGTGCAGGGGCTTCGTCAAGTGACTCAGCCCCCGTTTTATATTTTAAAAATCAACGTGTCCCGCGTCCTCGGTGACAGATCCGCCGTCACCGTCATCGCCGCTGTCCTCGCCGTCGGAATCGGACTTAGCCTCTTCCTCCTCTCGCTTGGCAGCCTCCATCGCGGCTCTTTCCTCATTGTCGCGGCGGCTCTTCTCTGCCTTTTCGGCAGCGATCGCCTCCAGCTCCTCTACGGTCGCACCGTCCTTCATGGCGGCGGCAAACTGGTCGCCGTCCATGGACTCGTGCGCAAGAAGATACTGCGCCACAAAATGAAGCTTATCAATATGCGAAGAAAGGATCTCGGTAGCCTTCGCGTAAGCCTCCTTGATAATGCGCTGGATCTCCGCGTCGATCTGTGCCGCGGTCTCCTCGGAATAGTTCTTTCCCGTGCCGTAGTCACGGCCGAGGAACACCTCACTGCTCGAATGCTCCGAGCCGTAAAGGACCGTACCCATCTTGTCGCTCATACCGTAGCGCGTGACCATATCCCGTGCAACCTTTGTCGCCTGCTGAATATCGCCCGAGGCGCCCGTGGAAATATCTCCCATGATCAGCTCCTCGGCAATACGTCCGCCAAGGCTCATGCGGATATCGTCGATCATTGCACCGCGCGTCTTGTAGGAAACGTCCTCCAAGGGAACGCTGACGGTGACACCTCCCGCGCGCCCTGCGGGAATGATGGTGATATGCTTGACGGGATCCGTGTGCTCGCAATAGTAAGACACCACCGCATGCCCCGCCTCGTGATATGCCGTGAGCTTGTTGTCCTCCTCGCGACGCACACGCGTCTTTTTCTGGGGACCCAAAAGTTCCTTCATATAAGATTCTTCAATATCGTCCATGCCGATCAGGGACTTGCCCTTTTTCGCCGCCAGAAGCGCCGCCTCATTGAGAAGGTTGGCAAGATCCGCACCCGTAAAGCCAACCGTGCTTTGCGCGACCTTATGGAAATCCACACCGGACTCCAAGGGCTTATTGCGTGCGTGCACCTGCAAGATCTCTTCTCTTCCCTTGATATCGGGATAATTGACGGTTACCTGTCGGTCAAAGCGTCCCGGACGCAGCAGCGCGGGGTCGAGAATATCGGGACGGTTGGTTGCCGCCATAACGATGATACCGTCATGCGAGCCGAAGCCGTCCATTTCCACAAGCAGCTGGTTAAGAGTCTGCTCTCTTTCGTCGTGTCCGCCGCCAAGACCTGCGCCGCGGTGACGTCCCACTGCATCGATCTCATCGATGAAAATGATCGCCGCGGGTGTTTTTCTTGCCGTTTCAAACAAATCGCGCACACGCGATGCACCCACACCGACGTACATCTCCACGAAATCGGAGCCCGAGATCGAATAGAAGGGCACGCCCGCTTCACCCGCTACAGCCTTAGCAAGAAGCGTCTTACCCGTACCGGGAGGGCCCATCAAAAGCACACCGTGAGGGATCTTCGCACCAAGGCGCGTGAACTTCGCGGGATCCTTCAAGAATTCCACGATCTCCACAAGCTCTTCCTTCTCCTCCTCGGCACCTGCAACGTCACGGAAGAGCACACGGCTCTTGTCGTTAGCCCCCGGAGTTTTCACACGTGCTTTTCCGAAGGAATTGAACTTCCCTCCTCCGCCGCTCATCTTTTTGACGGATACGAAATAGATCACCACAAAAAGGATGATGATAAACAGCGTCGGCAAAAGGCTCACCCACCAAGGAAGGGTCGTGGGCGGCTGTATCTGATACGTGATCGAAGGCTCATGCTCAAGGATCATGGCATCGAAGGTGTCGCGGAACCAATCTACGTCCGCAACGGTATAGGTCTGCACCGATTCATCACGCAGGGTAATGGTGAGCTGATGATCGTTTGAGAGGTAGATCTTTGAGACCGTATCTCCCTTGATCAGCTTGTAAAGCTCGTCATAGCTTTCAATTTTCTTTGCCGTAGGTCCCTGCTCCATCAGGGTTGACAGCATCAGAATAATGATCGCAAAAATGATCACGTAAAAAAGAAGCTGACGGCCAAAACCGCTTTTTTTCTTCATTGGATTCCTCCGTTGTTAGGTATTTACCGATTCGAAACAAATCAATATATCTCCCTTTCCCGCATCGTGGGGAGCTTTTAAGGGAAGCGTGTCGCGCGCTCCGACAAAGGGCGCCCACAGCACACCTTCCCCGTCGCAGAGAACGGGAAGACGCATGCGCAAGCGCGGCGGGAGCTTCGCTTCATTCTGAAGCTTTCGCAGCTTTCGGTGCATGCCGCGCAAAAGGATCGTATCCCCCGCGCGGCGTTCCCGCCAATATGCACCTTTATTTATTATATCAAACTCTCGCGTTAAAATTATATACGGCGCTGTAGATAAATTGTGAACTTTTATCTTTGCTTCCAGCTGCGCGGCATATACGCAAAATTCCGTGTTGGGGACCGCTTCTCTCCCAAAAGCAAACGGGATACGGTAAGAGGGATGCGGTAAAAGCTCCTTTTTCCGAACGTAAAGGCGCCCACGCTCACAGCATCCGATCAGATCCCCGGGGAGTGCCACCTCCATATGCGGGTGCTCTTCCTCACAAAGTCGCAAAAGCGCCTCCGTATGGACGTGCAAAAGATTTCCGCACTGTGCTTCTGCCCACATCGTGATCGCACGGCGGCGAACGGGGCGCGGCGCCTCCCGAAGCTTTGCAAGGTCAAGCGCATCTGCGCAAGTACATTTTCCCAAAAGCTCACGCGAAAGAGACGAGAGAAATGCGTCGTCCTCGTGCAGCTCCTCGCAAAGACACGACGCGCGCTCGGCAGCTCCGGGATAGAGCGCCTCCAATACAGGCAACACGTCACGTCGAATACGGTTACGCGTATACGCCACGTCCGCATTCGTACTGTCGGTCACGTATTCAATGGTATTTTCGCGGCAGAAGTCAAGAAGCTCCGCACGCGTAACGCCAAGCAAGGGACGAACGAGAAATCCGTTTTCAAAGGGGCGACAGGCGGGGATCCCGCCAAGACCGCGCACTCCCGTTCCCCGCGCCAGGCGAAAGCAAAGCGTCTCAAGATTGTCGTCCGCATGGTGTGCCGTGACAAGGATCGGAATTTCCTTTTTTTTCATCACGTCGGCAAAAAACGCATAGCGCTCCTTGCGCGCCGCCTCCTCAAGCGAGATACCCGATGCCAGCGCCCGTGCGGGCACATCCGCTTCTCCCACGAACAGCTCGATCCCCAGCCGTGCCGCAACGGACTCACAAAACGCTCTGTCCCGCGCCGCCTCCGCTCCGCGGATCCCGTGATCGAGATGTGCCGCATAAAGCGGAAAGCCGTACGTTTCCTTCATGGCAAGAAGAACGTGCAAGAGCGCCGTGGAATCCGCGCCGCCCGAAAAGCCGAGAAGCACGGGGGCGTCGGTGGGAAGGGAGCAAAGCGCATGCGGAAGCTGTGCCTTTGGGGGGATCGCACGTGCAATCTTTACCGTCATGTTGATGCTTCCTGCTCGTTGTCGATCGTGACAAATTTTGTGAACTGACCGTTCCAGCCCATGTTTACCGTCTTCGTTGAGCCGTGACGGTTCTTTGCGACAATGACCTCCACGATGCTGGTATTCTGGTTTTCCTCACCCGTCTTATAATATTCGTCACGGTAAAGGAAGATGACCGAATCCGCATCCTGCTCGATCGCACCCGAGTCACGAAGGTCGGACAGCATCGGACGCTTGTCCGTACGGGATTCGGGTCCACGCGAGAGCTGTGCACAGCAGACAACGGGCACCATCAGCTCTTTTGCCATGATCTTGAGTGCACGGGAGATCTCCGAGACCTCCTGTACACGGTTGTCGGTATGCTTGTCTCCCGTCATAAGTCCCAGATAGTCGATCACGACCATCCCGAGATTTTTCACACGGCGCAGCTTTGCCTTCATTGCGGTCACGGTCATACCCGCGCTGTCGTCAATAAGAATATCACAGCCCGCAAGCTCGCCCGCAGCGTACGCAAGCTTTTCCCAATCATCCGGCTCAAGCTCACCCGTACGCAGACTGTAGCTGTTGACCAATGCCTCACTGGAAAGCACACGGCTGACCAGCTGATCCGCGGACATTTCAAGGGAGAAGATACACACGGTCTTCTTTGTCATCTTCGCCACGTTGGTGCCGATATTGAGGACAAAGGAGGTCTTTCCCATACCGGGGCGCGCACCGACCAGCACAAGATCGCTCTTTCCCATGCCCGCAAGCACGCGGTCAAGTGCGGAAAAGCCCGTTTGTGTTCCCTGCGTTCCCTCTTTGTTGGTGGAAAGCTCGTGCAGATGCCCGTAAACGTCGCCAAGCACCTCTTTGATGTGACGGAAGTTCTTTGTATCCCTTCCCTGCGCGATGTTAAAAATAAGATTTTCCGCATGATCAAGAATGTCGGCAACCGATTCCTGCTCGGAATACGCCGCCTCCGAGATCTCGGAAGCCGCATCGATCAACTGACGCAAAATGCTCTTTTCCTTGATGATACGCGCATAGTCCTTGACGTTGAGCGCGTCGGGAACCGCTTCGGTCAGCGTGCGGATATAGTCCTCGCCGCCCGACTTGTCGTAAATGCCCTTCTTGACAAGCATATCGATGAGCGTGACCACGTCGATCTGATTGTTGGCAAGAAACAGCTCGTGCATCGCAAGATAGATCTGCTTATGCTCCGACAGATAAAAATCCTCACTGGAAAGCAGATCCGCCACCTCGTTGAGCGATGCGGGATCGATGAGCACCGAGCCAAGAAGAGACTGCTCGGCAGGCATCGAAAACGGCAGCTTTCTGATCAATTCGTCCTGCATGGCTTACTTTTCACACACCAGCACGTTGACGCGGCCGACGACCTCGGTATAAAGCTTTGCCTCAACCTCGTATTTGCCGTACGCCTTGATGTTCTCATTGAGAACCAAGCGACGCTTATCGATCACGATCTTGTGGTCTGCCTCAAGTCTCTCCGCAATATCCTTGGCGGTAATGGAGCCGTAAAGACGTCCGTCAGCACCCGAGGATGCGGGGATCTTCACCACCAGAGTTTCAAGCTTCTTTGCCAGCTCACGCGCTTCCTTCTTTTCGGTTTCGATGCGGTAAAGCCTTGCTTCCTCGCGCACCTTTACGTCGTTGAGAGACTGTGCGTCAGCCGCCTTTGCGAGCTTTCTGGGAATCAGAAAATTCTTCGCGTAGCCATCGGACACCTCAATAACGTCATTCTTTTTTCCCTGACCCTTTACGTCAGCAAGTAAAATCACCTTCATGATGTAGTTTCTCCGTTTTCTTTTGGTTTATTTTTGGTTTCTTTTTTCATCTTTTTTTCGAGCGAAGGGAGAAAAGCTACCTTTTCTTTTCACTTTTCTCTCTTCACTCTTCACCCGGCAAAGCCCTTACTTTGCCGCCTTATTCTGCGCCTCGTATTCATGGTCAAGATAATCGTCCAGCACAAGCTTCAGTCTGCGGCATGCCTCCTCAAGGGAAACGTGCAAAAGTCTCGCACCCGCCATGTCGTAGTGACCGCCGCCGCCAAGCTTCTGCATGATGATCTGTACGTTGATCTTATCATGCGAGCGCGCAGAGATCGACACCGTGCTCTCGGACCGCAGAAGCGCAAAGGATGCCTCGATCCCGTCCACGTTCATCAGCTTGTCCGCCGCCTTTGCAATGGCAATGTTGTCCGCCTCGCTTGCGGGACGGTCGATGCTCAGCCACGTGATGGCGATCTTTCCGCGGTAGGTTCTTGTACGGCTGTCGATATCGCTCGCCGTAAAGAGATCTGCCATCGTCTCGGTAAAGAATCTGCGCACGACCGACGCATGCGCGCCTCTCTTGTAAAGATACTGCACAGCGGTAAAGGTCTGCATACCCACACCCGTCGTAAAGTTTTTGGTATCCAGCATCATACCCGCAAGCATCAGATTTGCCTCCTCCTTGAGGAGCATATCGTGGTAAGGGCTGTACTCCAGCATCTCACTGACAAGCTCGCATGCAGAGGAAACGCCCGGACGGATATAGGTCATGAGCGGCTTGAACTCATACATCTGGCTTTGTCTTCTGTGGTGATCGACGATCACCACATTATTGATGCACTTGAGAAGCTTCGGTGCCTCTGTATTGAAGATGTTATTGACGTCGCTCATGATCAAAAGCGTGTCGGAGCGTACCGCATCCATTGCGGTATCCGCGCCGATAAAGAGCGCGCGATATTCGGGAAGCGC
>SVSZ01000004.1 GCA_015064025.1 Oscillospiraceae bacterium
CTCGCGCGCCGCTTTTGCAGTCTCCTCTCGGGGCTTCGCCCCTCCTTCCGACTGCAAAAGCATCTAACTAAACTCGTTACTTTTATTTTTTCCTTTTTTAGTCTCACATCATTGACAAAACTACAAATTATCGAATATCAGATTGAGAAAAAAAGAACACGCTTCCAAAATGGGCGCGTGTGAAAACTGCGTTTTCGGACGCGCCCATAATGAATTGCCCTGACGGGCATGAATTGGCTTACGCCATGAATTGCACTTCAAGTGCATGAATTGCCTTCGGCATTGAAAAACAGGGCAATTCAATTCATGAAAACGACAGCTTTCAAATCATGAAACCGCAAGGTTTCAATTCATGACGGCTTGCCGTCAATTCGTAACTATCGGGAAAAAGGATTTTCCCAAGCAACGCAAAAGCACTTATGACAGACGGTATTCACCATTCGTCATAAGTGCTTTTCTGCCATTTAGTTAAACCTGCGTTATCGGGCATCAGCTAATCGGGAAACGTGCTCTTGTAAAAAGTTATCCGACGACGATCTTGCCGCATGCCGTGGGATCGTCCATAATGATCTCACCGACCGACGGCACGGTGATCACGCCGCGCAACGGATTTTTGATGCTGACAATAGGTGCTTTAAGAGTTGCCTCCACCTCGCTTTTTTCAAAAGCGAGATCACACTCGTGCATCTCGCAATCCACAAGACGCAATTTTTTGCAGTAACAGAAGGGTTGCGTTCCGTAAATTTTACAGTTGATCAAGGTCAGATCCTCAGAATACCATGCAAGATATTCGCCCCGGAGCACCGTGTTTCTGACCGTGACCCCCTTGGCATGCCAAAGGGCATCCTTCGTGTCAAGCTCACAGTCCTCGATCACACCGTCTTGAACGTACTGAAAGGAATATTTTCCGGAAAACGCAACGTTGCGAAGAGAAAAGCGTTCACAACGCATCATAAAATATGCGCCCTCAATACGGCTTTTTTCAATATGTACGTCCTTTGAAAACCATGCAAGCTCCTCCGAGCTTAGGCGGCAATCCTTGATCCGCACGCCGTGACATTCGCGCAATGCCTTGATCCCGCGCATGTCCGTGCCGTCAAGCGTCACGTCCTCACCGTACCAGATCGGGGCACGGCAGCTCTCACGCATCTCACATCCGAGGAGACGTACGTCCCTTGTGTGCCAGAGCGGATAGCGAAGATCAAAGCGACACCTCTCCAAAACGATCTCGCTCGATTCCTTCAAGGCGCTCTCGCCGTCCTCCTCACCCGAAAAGATGCAGTCGGACAATTGTAGTCCCTCGCTTCCGTACAGGGCTCGCTCCTCACCGAAGCGTTTTCCGTTGATCTGCTTCATTCTCACATCCTCCAAAACCGCGAATACGTTCTGTCCCCATTCTTGCACGGGCACAGAAGCGCTTATATTAATTTGTCCGCGCGCAAGCGAAGCCGTCCCTTGTGCGTTTCTCCGTCAAAGCTGCGAAGAATAAATTTTCCGTGCCCGCGTACCGTGATCGTCACGGGCGGGAACAGCACCAGATCTGTCCGCTCCGCAGTCTCGTATTCCACCTCAACCATTCCCGTGCGGATCAGTCCCTGTGCCGCATCACGGGAAAGATTGCAAAGTGCCGCCACCGCGCAGTCAAGTCGTGCCGACGCCACCGTATCACTGATCGGCGCATACCTGCGCCCATCGGTAAAATGCTCATCAGGAACGTAAAGCGTACACTTGACCGTATCCGCACCAACCTTCACAAGATCCGTCACAAAAAAATCCGCAAGGGTGCGTGAGCAAAAGAGCACCGCCGTAAAGGAGTCCTGCACGGCAAGATCTCCCACCGCATCACGGCTGATACCGAGCCCCAGCACGGCACCGAGAAAATCCCTGTGGGAAAGCGTACGAAAGCCGCTCCCCTTGATGCGCACAGCGCACACACACTCCCTAAGGCTCTCCTCAAGAAAAGCCGCCAACTCCTCCAACGGACAGTCCGCAGGAGCGGCTGACAGCATATCCGAAAGATATTCGGGCAACAAGAACAGGCAGACACGCTCCGCGTCGGGGTAACCTCCCCAGAACCATGCCTGCCCGTAAGCACCCGCACTCTTCAGAAAGCGCTCTGCCCGACGGTGCTCTCCCGGTGTCAGAAAGGGAAGGTGCGCTATGTGCCCTTTTCTGCTTTTTTCAATCGCATCCGCAAGCCTTGCTTCCAAAAGCTCATTCTCCGTGCTCTGCTTATATGCCATCAGATAAACGTCTCCAAAAGAATCTGTATCACCATAAGAATCAACCACGTCAGTGTAAAGGGAATATCGATCGGAATGCCCTCAAACCAGTGCATCCGTTCGCAAAGCTTTCTGACGGGATAGATCACAGGCTCTGTCACCGTATACAAAAAAACAGAAAATCCGCCCTCACCGGTCTGATCAAACCATGAAAGGATCGCACGCGCAAGCATAGCAAGCTCCAGCACGCCGATCAGAACAAGCGCGGTATTTTTTATCAGATAAACAGCAACTGCCACTGTGCCCTCCCTTACATATCATCAGCGAATTCCACAGGGCTGTCGCAATCTCACATTGCAACAGCCCCGTTTGACTTATCAAAGCTTAAAAGGTGACGCGACACCGAGATCAAGCCTCTGCGGGCTCCTCCTCAGCGACGGCGTCCTCTGTCTCCTCCTCAACTGCCTCAACCGCGGGAGCAGCATCCTCAAGATCAGGGGCAAAGCCGGAAATATCGACCCCTGCAGGAGAAACAACGATCGTGCTCTTATTGGTCTTGATCATCTCACCGCCAAGCACATACGCAACGCCCGCCAGGAAATCCACGAGACGGTGTGCCTGATCCTTGGAAAGATGGCTGATATCCAAAAGAACGATGCATCCCTCCTTGAGCTTATCCGCGATCTTTGTCGCCTCAATATGGCTCTTGGGCTGAAGAAGCTTCAAAGAGACCTTATCCGCGGATACAGGCTGGATCTCGGGCTCCTTACGGCTGGGGCTATCGATCGAAGAAACGCCCTCCTCGGCATCCGTATCGGGCATTTCCATACGGATGTCATCGGGCATTACGTACATTTCCTCGTAATCCTCTTCCAAATCGGCATTGTCGTTACGCACAAATTTTTTCAACAGATTCATTTTGTTCCTCCAAAATATATTTCATTCATTTATTTTTCGTATTTTCTTTTCGTGTTTTCATTTTCCATCACGGCTCAAACAGTGCGCGTCCGACACGCACGATGTCCGCTCCCTCTTCAATGGCAACCTCGAAGCTCTCCGACATTCCCATCGACAAAATAGGCCTACCTATATTATGAAGTTTTTTTTGCCAAATGTCAAGACATAATTGCGAAGTTTCTCGAAAATATTTTCGATAATCCTCTTTTTTTTCGCATTTCGGTGCCATGGTCATAAATCCGCGCAATCGGATGTGCGGATATTTGACAAGTCCCTCACAAAATTCTGCCGCCGCATGTGGGGAAAGTCCGCTTTTGTTTTCCTCCTCACCGCTGTTGATCTCAACCAGAACGTCCATCACAAGTCCGTGCCTCGACGCCTGTTTTTCGATCTCCGCGGCAAGGCTCTCACTGTCAAGCGAATGAATGAGAGACACCTTATCGATGATATACTTGACCTTATTGCTTTGCAGCTTCCCTATAAAATGAATCCGAAGCCCCTCACGATCCAACGCATCCCAACGTTCAAGCAGCTGCTGCACGCGATTTTCTCCCACGTCGCACACCCCAAGCGCGCGGTGCAAATAGTTGACGTGCTCCGTATCCGTATATTTGATTGCCGCCACAAGCGTTACGTCGCGACCGCCCACACGGGCTGCCGCGGCACCGATCCGCTCACGAATCCCTTGCACGTTTCGGTCCATATAAGACAGATCGCTCATCAGTACCCCTTTCCGTCGTACAAATCTCTGCCCGACGTCACAAGAATATCGTTTTTCGTCAGCTCCGTTACAGATGAAATATCGGGCGGTGCCACAATGCAATATCCGTCCCCCTCGTAGAGAATCTCGATTCGGCGGAAGCGAATGACACTGTTTTCAAAAACGTACACACCGCTCTCCTCCCCGCCATCCCCGCTCTTTCTTTGCTGCAGAGCAGATTGGGGAATATAAAAGCCTTCCACACTGTCTACCGTGATCTCCACATTTTGCACACGGTGATAGTCAAACCCCGCGGGCGTATCGCTTGACGAAAAAATCAGAAGAGAGGAATCCGCTCCGTCATCACGTCGCTCCAAGGAAAACGTAATGGAAACGTCACCGTTTTCGGGAAACGAAAACGTATAGCTACGCCCCTCCTCAAAAAGCTGTGCCACGTCCGCTTCCACTGTCAGCGCCACGTACCACGAATATCCGTAGATCATTTTTCCTACAACGGTTCCATCCTCGCTTTGCGCGGAGCTTTTTTGCAACGCTTCAAACTCCTCAAGCGTCAGTTCTTCAAGGAGAGAGGAGGAAAAAACGCTCTCGTATCCGTCGACGTAGGAGCTATCGTAAAAGGTACCTGACGTTCTTGCCTCTCCGTCATCGCTATTTTTGATCTCCTCATACCTTCCGCCAAGGCGTGCTTCCTTTTCCGCTCTGATCGTTTCAAGCACATCCTCGAGGGTAGGATCCTTTCCCGAAAGAAGCATGTAGCGGTTAAGCTGTATCAGAAAATCCTCCTCAGATGCTCCAAGATCCGAAAAGCGCCCCTTTGTAATGGCATCCCTGATCCCCTGATACTCCAAACGCGCAAGCTCACGGTACCCGTTGGCACGGGAGACCGGTTCGTTCGCAACAGAGACGCTATCCTCCAATATCTCGATATATCTGTTTTCCTTATCGATCGCATTCTGAAGAGCGACGATTTCGGATCCATCCAAGGATTTTGGATAGAAACGGGCAACGGACACATTTTTTCCCACCTTCGATCCGTTGGGAACCAGCGGATCCACAAGTCCTGCACCGTCTGCATACAAAACACGCTCGTCGCGGAAAAGATATGCCGTTGCAGAGGTGACCTGATGATCCGTGATCCGGCGTACAGGCGTAGTATGGAGACTGCTTTTCGTCAGTCCCAGCGCATGGGAAAAGAGGTAGACCAGAACAGCGAGCATCGCAAGCACCGCCGCGACCTTAAGGCAATATTTCTTCAAAAACTCCATACGCGTCATGCCCGCATGCCCCCTTTCCGACCTTATGATATCATTCCGACGCAAGACTTTCGTCCGCGCCGTTCCAAAGCTTCAAAACCTCATCCGCAACATCTTCCGTCCGACGCACGGTACCATCGCGCTCCATATCGATCCTACGGACGTAATCCTTAGCGCCAAACCACGTCAATTGTCGCTTGGCATAGTGACGCGTCGCCCGTACAAGTCTCTCACGCGAGCACGCAAGCGTTTCCTCGCCGTGCAGATACGGCAAAAGCTCCTTGTATCCGATCGCTTGCGCCGCAGTGGAATTGGTAAGAAATACCCCTGCCTCCTCCAAACGCCTTGTTTCCTCAACAAGACCGCCCTGAAGCATCGCGTCCACACGGCGCTCGATCCGTGAATAAAGGATCTCTCTCGTGGGATAGAAGAGTCCTACGACCATTGCGGCAAAGGGAGCTTCCATCGTCTGCGTCCTTTGATCCGCCTCCGTTTTCGTCATTCCCGTGCTCTCATAGATCTCCAGCGCACGCATCACACGCTTGACATTGTTTTCATGGATCGCTTCGGCACTCACGGGATCCACCTCGCGCAGGCGCTCGTGAAGTGCGCGCGCACCGTGGTCGGTAAGGTAACGCGTTAGGCGCTCCCGTACTGCGGGATCATTCCCTGTCGTTTCAAAGCCTCCGCGCAAAAAGCTGTCCAGATACAGCCCCGTGCCACCGCAAAAAACGGGCACTCGCCCACGGGAGAGAATATCCTCCACCGCCTCGCGCGCAAGAGCAACGTACTCTGCCGCGGAGAACGGCGTATGCGCATCGGCAATGTCGATCATGTGATGAGGGATCCCGTCCCTTTCCTTTTCGGTCGGTTTTGCCGTACCTATGTCCATACCGCGATAGACCTGCATGGAATCACAGGAAACGATCTCCCCACCGAGCTCCTTTGCAAGAGCGATGGAGAGAGCGGTTTTTCCGCTTGCGGTCGGTCCCACAATGGCAAGAATTCTGCTTTTTTCACACCGCATGCCCCGAAAGCCTCCTTCTCCGCGCGGAACGCACCGAATTAAGTTTTAATATATATTTATTATTATACTATACTGCTGCGCGTTTGTCAAGACACACCACAGGATTATTTCATGCAAAGCGGAATTCCGGATTTCTCACAAAAACGCACGCTTCGAAAAAAATCATTTTTTGTTTGGAAGCAAAAAGCGGCTTTTTTGACTTGCAATCCTTCTTTTTTTGTGCTATGATATATAATGTCTCCGCAAAGCATTTTGCTTTGCCAAGTTTTGAAAGGACGAAATGCCGAAATGAATTACCGAATCGAGCACGATTCCATGGGCGAGGTAAAGGTCCCCGCCGACCGTTACTGGGGCGCCCAGACCGAAAGAAGCCGTAACAATTTCAAAGCAGGCGTTGGGCATGAAGAAATGCCCGATGAGATCACCCGTGCCTTTGGAATTCTAAAAAAGGCGGCAGCGCTGGCAAACCACGACCTGCGACCGCAAAAAATGACCGATGAAAAATGCCGTATGATCTGCACGGTCTGCGATGAGATCACAAGCGGTGCACTTTCATCTCATTTTCCGCTTGTTGTTTTCCAGACAGGCTCGGGAACGCAGTCCAACATGAATGCAAACGAGGTCATTGCCAACCGTGCAAATGAAGCGAAGGGCACTGTGCTTTTACACCCGAACGACGACGTCAATATGTCACAGTCCTCCAATGACACCTTCCCCACCGCCATGCACATCTCCGCGGTGCTTTCCGTTCGCGAATCTCTTCTTCCCGCGCTTGACACGATGATCGCAACCCTTGACCGTCTTGAGCATGAAAACGAGGACGTCATCAAGTGCGGAAGAACGCATCTGCAGGATGCAACGCCTATTCGCTTTTCACAGGAGATCTCGGGATGGCGCTCCTCCCTTACAAAGGATCGCGAGCTGATCGAGCGTTCTCTGGAGCCGCTTTATGAGCTGGCACTCGGAGGCACGGCGGTCGGCACAGGTCTCAATGCACCCGCAGGCTTCGACGAGGCGGTAGCACGCGAGGTCGCGTCGCTCACCTCCCTTCCCTTCAGAACAGCGGAAAACAAATTTCACGCACTGACCTCAAAAAACGAGATGGTCTTCTCTCACGGAGCGTTGAAGGCACTGGCGGCGGACCTTTGGAAGATCGCCAACGACGTCCGTTGGCTCGCCTCGGGACCGCGCAACGGTCTTGGGGAGATCTTCATCCCCGAAAACGAACCCGGCTCCTCCATCATGCCGGGAAAGGTCAATCCCACCCAATGTGAAGCGGTCACGATGGTCGCCGCACAAGTCATGGGAAATGACACGACCGTGGGGCTTGCCGCATCGCAGGGCAACTTCGAGCTCAACGTATTTATGCCCGTGCTCGCATACAATTATCTGCAATCCGTAAGACTTCTTTCCGACGTTATGCACTCTTTTGAGGAGCACTGTGTGCGCGGGATCGTTGCCAACAAAGCAAGGATGAAACAAAATCTGACCGATTCTTTGATGCTGGTCACCGCGCTGAATCCCTATATCGGCTATGAAAACGCCGCAAAAACCGCAAAGCTCGCCTTTCGCGAGGGAATCACTCTCAAGGAGGCTTGCGTGCGTCTCGGATTCTTAACTGCGGAAAAATTCGACGAGGTATTTCACCCAGAGGAAATGGTTTGAAGGGAGAACCCGAAATGGCGATCGAAAAAAAGAAAAGGGATCTGACCCAAGGGGCTCTGATTCCTCAGATCATTCTGTTTTCCCTTCCCTTGATGGCGACGGGAATCCTGCAGCTTCTTTTCAACACCGCCGATATCATCGTCGTGGGAAACTGGGGCGGTGACACTCCCGAGGAATGCAAGCAGGCACTGGCGGCAGTCGGCTCCTGCTCATCCTTGATCACGCTCTTCGTCAATCTCTTCTTAGGGCTTTCCGTCGGCGCCGGCATCTGCGTCGCGCATGACATTGGAGCACGGGATGACGTGGGAGTTCAAAAATCGGTACACACCGCAATCATCATAGCACTCGGAGCAGGGGTGATCGTCACAGCACTCGGCTTTTCTGTGACTCGCCCGTTGCTTGTTCTGATGGGAACCGATGAGTCGGTTCTTCCCGAGGCGAGCAAATACATCATGGCGTATTTCTGCGGCATGCCCGCGAATATGCTGTATAACTATTGCGCATCCATTCTGCGTTCCAAGGGCGACACGGTTCGCCCCTTGATCTTCCTTTCCGTGTCAGGCGTTGCAAACGTCATCTTCAATCTCTTTGCCGTCCTCGTGCTTCACTGGGGCGCAATGGGCGTGGGTGCCGCAACCGCGCTTTCCCAATGGATCTCCTGTATCCTCATCGTCATTTACATGATGCGAATGGAGGGTCCATGCAAAATACAGCTATCCAAAATTACTCTTGACCGAAAAAAGTTCAAAAAGATGCTTGTCATCGGTCTCCCCGCAGGACTGCAAAGTGCGCTCTTCTCCATCTCCAACGTCTTGATACAATCCTCGGTCAACTCCTTCGGACCTACGATCGTGGCGGCAAACACGGCGGCGGCGAACCTTGAGTCCTATATTTACGTGATCCAAAACGCCCTTTATCACACCGCTATGACCTTTGTTGCGCAAAACATGGGAGCCGGGCAGTACAAACGAATGAAAAAATCAATTCTCTACTGTGTGTTCGTGGTCTCTGTAGTGGGTCTTACCGTAGGGAGCATCATGTACCTTTTCGGAGATCTGTTGCTTGGCGTCTATGCGCCCGGGAATCCCGAGGTGATCATGTACGGCGGCGTCAGATTCTTCATATTCTGCTTTACCTATTTCCTATGCGGCATCATGGAGGTCGGCAGCGGCACGCTTCGCGGGCTCGGGAAATCCTTTATTTCCATGATCGTGTCCCTCATCGGCTCATGTCTGTTGCGCGTAGTCTGGATCTTTACCGTTTTCAACAATCTTCCCAAGGAAGGTACGGTAGAAAACACGATCTTCCGCCTCAACATGCTCTATATTTCCTATCCCGTCACTTGGGTCATCACGTCCACGGCACTCTTTATCATGTGTGCGTTCGCCCTTCGCGAATACAAACGACTGCACCGCAGTGAGATCCGCGATCTGCCGTAATCGAAGGCAGAGGGGTGAATAAAAAAGGACCGACGCATTCGGAGCTTTGCCGAATCGTCGGTCCTCTTTTGTTATCAGTGTCTTGTTTCATCCTCAAAGCATTCGCAAAAGCGACCTGCGAAGGAAGGCTCCTCGTCGGCAACGGTGAGATGCGAAACGTCTCCCATTCCCAAGCAACGGAAGGCGGCAACTCCCCTCTCTCGCTCCTCGGTGCAAAGCGTTGTGACCGAGGTGGGAAGCAGGACGGTATTCTGCCAGAGCGAATAGGGTGAGCAGTTCATCAAATGTGAAAGGAGCACCGCCCCCAGCCCAAAGTGACAAACAAGGATCAGCGTGTCATGATTTGACTTCTCCACCCGATATGCATTTCCCTCTCGTACGTACCCGTGGCATGCGAGAAGCTTGTCCAACGAATCCGTCACAACAGCGTATGCGGAGGGAACCTCTGAATCCCGAATCATGGGAGCCTCCTTCCATGCGTCCGGCGAATAAAGCATTGGGGATTTCCGCATCCAATCGGGCAGCATATCCCACGCAAGGTGCTCCTCGTTTCCGTCGGGAGAGGTGACGCGCACGTAAGAGAATTCCCGAAGCCAATCACAATACTCTGCTGAAGCTCCAAGCTTTTCCAGAGTGGGCGCCAGCGTCAGCCGTGCTCTGCCGAGAGTTGAGCAATAAAATTTCGGATCCTTTTCTCTTATCAATCGATGCGCGAGAAGCTCTGCTTCTCGCTTCCCCTTTTCGGTCAGTCCGTCGATCGCGTAATCAGGATCTCCGTGACGAACGATCATAAGCTTCATAGATTTTCTCCTTTTCATACCCATCAAGGGGGCTTCACCGCTTGCCTCTGCCACCGATATCAAATTTTCTTTTTCCGGAACACCACCAGCTTGCTGATGAAATAATTCAGAATCACAACAATCACGGCTGCGCAGATCTTCACAACGTATTCGTTAAAGCCAAGCCACGTAAAGAAAATCGCCATCAGAGCCTCCTGCAAAAGGAAGGTCAGAAAACGTCCGCCCACAAACGCAGCGATCTCCCCGAGCACAGGGCAAAATCCACATCTTTTGCTCTCAAATACCCAAATACGGTTGGTTACGTACGCAAAGGCGACGGCGGCAATCCAAGCGATCGCATCCGCCAGATGGATCATCCAACGCTCCGCCGCGATCACGTCTCCCCAAACGAAATACAAAAGAAAGGAAACACCCCAGTCCACAACGGTGGTAAGTCCACCAAAGAGAACGTAGAAAATCGCGCTCTTGTATTTATTCAAGAATTCCGTCATGGTGCTTCCTCAACCGATCTGATAGGTTGTTCCGTCCTTGGTATCAATCAAAGTCACACCCTTGGCGGCAAGTTCATCACGAATGCGATCCGCCTCGACAAAATTTCTGTCCTTCTTCGCAACGCGTCTTGCCTCAATCTTCTCCAAGATCTCTGCAACGAAGGGATCCTTTGCCGCCTCTGCCGCAAGAGCCTCTGCCTCCGCCGCCTTCTTATCAGCCTCCGCCTTGAGAAGAGATTCGGCATGCTCGATAAGAGAAAGTGAAAGAACGGTATCAAAATCCTTGATCAGGGCAAGCTTTGTCGCATCGTTGACCTTTGCCTTGAGCACGTCGTAAAGCGCGGTCACTGCCAAGGAGGTATTCAGATCGTTATCAAGTGCCTTAACAAAGGAAGCGCGCAGAGCATCAAACGCCGCAGTGTCCACGTCGCCCTCGCCCTTCAATTGCGCCACGCGCGCGACAAGCTTATTGTAAGCTGTACGGGCGTTGTCCATGTTCTCCCATGAGAACACCAAGGACTTGCGATAGTGAGACTGCAAACAGAAGAAGCGGTACATCATGGGATCGTAGCCCTTTTCCTTGAGAAGAGATACGGTCAGAAATTCCCCCTTGGATTTGCTCATCTTCCCCGAATTGGTGTTCAAGTGAAGCACATGCATCCAGTATTTGCACCATTTGTGACCAAGGTATGCCTCGGATTGTGCGATCTCATTGGTATGGTGCGGGAAAGCATTGTCGATACCGCCGCAGTGAATATCAAGATACTCACCAAGGTGCTTCATGCTGATACAGGAGCACTCAATATGCCATCCGGGATATCCTACACCCCAAGGGCTTTCCCATTTGAGCTCCTGATCTTCAAACTTGGATTTTGTAAACCAAAGCACAAAGTCTGCCTTGTTTCTCTTATTCCCATCAGCCTCAACGCCATCACGTACACCGACAGCAAGATCCTCCTCCTCAAAATTGTGGAAGGCATAGTACTGATCCAGCTTGGAGGTGTCGAAATAAATGTTTCCGCCCGCCTCATACGCGTACCCCTTTTCAATGAGGGACGCAATGACACGGATAAATTCGTCGACGCATGCGGTAGCGGGCTCTACCACCTCGGGGCGGCGGATATTGAGCTCCTCGCAATCCTCAAAGAATTTATCGGTGTAAAACTGCGCGATCTCCATCACCGTTTTCTTTTCTCTCTTTGCGCCCTTGAGCATCTTATCCTCACCCGTATCGGCATCCGAGGTCAGATGCCCTACGTCTGTGATGTTCATTACGCGCGTGACGTCATAACCGCTGTAACGGAGATAGCGGTCAAGGATGTCCTCCATAATGTACGTGCGCAGATTTCCGATGTGCGCAAAATGGTAGACCGTAGGTCCGCAGGTGTACATACTGACCTTGCCTTCCAGATGGGGGATAAACTCCTCTTTTGTTCTGCTGAGTGAATTGTAAAGCTGCATATATAACCTCCCGAGCGACGTGCGCCCTCTTATTGTAGACTGTAAAACGGTGTTTTATTTCTTTTTTCCCGACTTCTTCTTTTTCGCAACCGAGTAGCCGAAGGTGCCGATGCGACGTCCAAGCTCAAAATAATCTCCGTGCGCGTACGCAACAAGCCCCGCACGCTCCAGATGAAGCTTTCCCGCGGCATCCACAAGCGACTCATCCACGTCGATCGCAACAATGTCGGCAAGGAACATATCGTGAGAACCGAGAGAGATCATGTCCGTCACTCTGCATTCAAGCACCAAAGGACTTGCCGCAAGGATCGGGCAGGAGAGCTCACTTGCCGCTTCCTTCTCCAGGTGACATCGCTCGAATTTGTCGATTTTCGCACCCGTGTGCACACCGCAAAAATCAGCGGCTCTGACAAGCTCCGCGGTCGTGAGATGGATGGCAAACTCGCCGCTTTCCCGAATCATTCCGTGCGAATGACGTGAGGGGCGAACGGAGATATAGGTCTTTGGCGGGATCGTATTGGTGATTCCCGTCCATGCGACCGTAAAGACGTTGTCCTTCCCTCCGCACGAGCAAGTCACCATGGTAGGGGGAACAGGCGAAAGCATCGCGCCGCCGCGCCATTTTATCTTTGCCATTTCATCTCCTCCTTCCCGTCATTTCATTCTTTAATTATAACATACTATCCCTTGCTTGTCAAGATTTCCATTCAAGTTTTAGAAAGTGCCAGAGCACCTCGGAAGGCACACGTTAAATAAGAGAGGCGCGCTTGACACACGTTATTTTTTGTGCTATGATAATGTTGCGCTTCCCCATCAAAAGCCAAAGCTCGTTTGACTCCTGCATGGGGAGCATCACAAAAGAAGCATGCGAGGTGATTACCCATGAAAAATTATGAGCTTTGGTATACAAGCGAAGCCCCCTTCGGCCTTGAAAACAGAGCACTCTATATTTGCGGCGACGACGTCCCCGACGACGGCTGGGAAAAATGGTCGTTGCCTCTCGGAAACGGCTACATGGGGATCAACGTCTTTGGAAGAACGCACACGGAGCGTTTGCAGATCACCGAAAACAGCCTTTCCAATCCCGCCGTTTGGGACTTTGCCGACCGCTGTAACGCAGGATTGAACAACTTTTGCGAGCTATACCTTGATTTCGGGCATGATTTTTCCCACGTAACGGATTACAGGCGCAGTCTTTCCCTCAACACGGCAATTGCAAGAACAGAATACACCCTCGACGGTATCAGATACAAAAGAGAGCATTTTGCGTCCTATCCGGATCGCGTATTCGTAACAAGCATCACTGCGGACAGAGCGGGAGCACTGAGCTTCACCGTGCGCCCCGAGATTCCCTTCCTTGGTGACTTTCTTCTCAGAGAAGGAGACGGAATGGGAAAGAGCGGAGAGGTCCACGCAAAGGGAAACCGCATCACCCTCACGGGCAGGATGCACTATTATAACATTCTCTTTGAAGGGCAGGTCACCGTGCTCCCAAAGGGAGGAAGACTGATCACCAATGCTACAACGATCAGCGTCGAAAATGCGGATGAAGTAATGATCCTCGTTGCTGTCGGCACAAATTATCGGCTTGAAAGCCGCGTATTCCTTGAGAAGGATCCCAAAAAGAAGCTCTCCCCCTACCCTCATCCGCACGATAAGGTCAGTGCGATCAGCGACAGCGCATTGCGCTCCTCATACGGGGAGTTGAAAGTGCGTCATATAAAGGACTATGCCGCACTCTTTGAAAGAACGCACGTGGATCTGGGCGCCGCTCCCGCCGTCCAACCCACCGACCGTTTGCTGGAGAAGTACAAGGCAGGCAAGCGCGACCCTTATCTTGAGGAGCTGTATTTTTCCTACGGCAGATATCTTCTCATTGCCTCTTCGCGAAAGGGCTCATATCCCGCAAATCTTCAAGGCACGTGGAATCAATATGCAAGCTCTCCGTGGACTGCGGGCTACTGGCACAACATCAACGTGCAGATGAATTATTGGCCTGCCTTCAACACAAATCTTACGGAGCTTTTTATTCCATACATCGATTATTTCAACGCATACAGACCGCTTGCCGAGGAGCTTGCGAACGAATACGTCAAGGAGTATATTCCCGAAAAGTATTCCCCTCTCACGGGTGAGAACGGCATGACCGTGGGAACCGGCGCGTGGCTTTACAAGATCGACGGCATTCCCGCCCCCGGCGAGGGACACTCCGGTCCCGGAACGGGCGCATTTACAGCCAAGCTCTTCACCGACTATTGCGCGTTTTCCATGGATCGGGAGTGCCTTGAGAGCGTGGCATATATCGCCAATCTCCGCATGGCAAAATTTCTTTCAAAAACACTCGAAGCGCAGAAGGACGGTACGCTGCTTGTCAAACACTCCGCTTCTCCCGAGCAAAAACACCGAGGCAAGTATTATCACACCTCGGGCTGCGCCTTTGATCAGCAAATGGTATACGAATGCTACCGCGACACCGTGGCGATCGCGGATGAGCTTGGAATAATGGACGATTTCATCGAACAGATCCGAGAGGAGCTTCCCCGCCTTGACCCCGTTTCGGTCGGTGCCTCAGGACAGGTGAAGGAATACCGCGAGGAGGTCTGTTACGGAGATATCGGAGAACACCATCACCGTCACATCTCCCATCTCGTAGGTCTTTATCCCGGAACACTGATCAACCAAACCACCCCCGAGTGGCTCGAGGCAGCAAAGGTCTCCTTGAACCTGCGCGGCGACCGCTCGACAGGCTGGTCCACTGCTCACAAGATCAATGCGTGGGCACGGGCAAAGGACGGGAACCGCGCCTATGATCTTGTCAGAATGATCCTTTGTGAATGTACGCTTCCGAATCTTTGGGACTCTCATCCTCCCTTCCAGATCGACGGCAATCTGGGTGCTGCGGCGGGAATCGCAGAAATGCTTTTGCAAAGTCACGAGGGGTTCGTACACCTGCTCCCCGCCCTTCCCGACGAGTGGAAGAATGGCGCCTTTGAGGGCCTTACCGCACGCGGCGGCTTTGTCGTTGGGGCAGAATGGAGTGACGGAACATTGACGCGTCTCTCCGTCACCTCGCGCGTCGGTGGAACGTTGAAGCTGTTTTTGGGGACAAAATACGCCTCCGAGGAATCCCCCGACGGCTTTCTCCAACGCAAAATGCTCCCGGGGGAAACATTTCGGCTTACGTTTTAATTCAGCAAAATACAGCGCCACATCCAAAGCTCAATCTTTGAATGGGGCGCTGTATTTTTTATTTAACTCATACCTCACGCCTCACAAACGCATCGTGCGCTACAAGGAGGAATACGAGCATATGCAAAGCGATGACAGTGATCGCTTCAAGGAGTGACTGGTGCGGGTACAACGCGGTTTCGTTGACGATCGCCCCAAGATCGAGGTTTGAAAAGAGAAGATATCTTCCCGCATCGATCCCGAACATCTGAAGGAAGCCCGACAGCGCACTTCCCATAAAGCTTGCAAACACAGTCACACCGATCGCCATGGCAGATTTGCGTGTCAGCGTAGAAATGGCAAACGCCATGGTAAGCATGACCGTGATCTCGACCATCTCGAAGCCGTAATCACGCAAAAGAAGCAGATAGGGGGATAGCGTATATACCTCGCCGCCGCTTGCATACACAGCCGGCAAAAATGCCTCCCCGAAGCCAAAGAAAAGTGCGACCGACAAAGAAACAGTTCCCACAAGCGCTGCCATCCCAAGAGAAATGAAGATCACCGTCGCATATTTGGCAAAAAGGATCTTCCAACGCTTGACGGGAGACATCAGAAGAAACTTGACCGTTCCCGAGGAAAACTCGGAGGAAACGGTGGTTCCCGCCAAAACGATCGCAAATACGCCGACAAGCGCAAGAAGCGAGACTGATCCGACAGCCGCATTCCAGAAGCTGCTTTTGGCGGAGGTATAGACCGAGACGTCCGAAAAGTACATTTCATACTCATTCTGCTCAAAGCTATCTGCGGGATTGAGAGAAATATCATGCTCAAGACGGTAGCTTGCTACCGCGGCGGCATTTTGGGCAGCCTCAAGAGTTTTTTCACTCCAGGCACCGCCCGCATCACGCAAGCGCTCCTGCGCGAGCACCGTTTCGCGGTTTTGGATCAGAATTTCCACCTGCGCATAGCGCCAATCCTCACTGTCACTCGGAATCACGCCTTGCGCAATGCAGTATTCCATCGTCTCGGTATAGATCGCTCGGCGTTCGGGATCGTCGGCATATCGCGCCTCGTAATTCCCCTTCAGCATGGAAAAATACTTTCCTGCGTCATGAGATTCGATGACGTCCATCAGCACTGCATAGCTCTCCGTATCTCCTGCCAGCTTTGCCTCCGCCGCATCGTACGCAAGATTCAGAGTATACCGCCAATCCTCCCAATCCATGCCCGCATCCAGCATGATACGGTTTGCCTCAAGCTCCATGCGGTAGTAGTGAAGGGACTCCTCGTCATCCTTCGCCCCCGTCGCCGTCAGCATTTCCTCGCTCCAAGCGATCGCCTCGCGACACGATTCCTCGAAGGAAAGGTCATAAACGAAGAAGGAAGAACCAAGGTCTATCCCGGAAAGTACGCTCCAAAATGCGGTAATTATCAAAAGGAGGATCAGCATTGCCCACATTGCACGCTTGGAAAACTCCTTTTTCCATTCGTTTCCGATCAAGCGAAAAAATTTAGTCATGTATCTCACCTCCCTCGCCCGTCATTTCAATGTATACGTCCTCAAGTCTGCGGTTTTCCTGTCGGGTTACGGTGAAGACGTTCACACCGCCAAGGATCAAGGTGCGATTAACGGCAGCAAGCTGCACATCCGTCTCCTCTGCAGAAAGTGCGACTTGGATCTTACCATTCTCCTCGCACACCTTGCACACGACATTTTCCGTTCCTCTCAAAAGCTCCTCCGCACGCACAGCATCGTCCACGCAAAGGACGTACTGCACCGTATCGGCAGCGGTGACGGAGACAAGTGTCTCGATCTTTTGTACGCTTTGCAAGCGACCGTTCACGATCACGCCGATGCGGTCGCACATCAGCTCCATCTCACCCATCAAATGGCTGGAGACGAAGACCGCCACGCCCTCCTCATGCGCCAGATACCGAAGGATCTCCCGTAAGGACTTAATTCCCGAGGGATCAAGACCGTTGGTTGGCTCGTCGAGAACAAGCAACCTCGGGCGGTGAAGCAGCGCCTGCGCGATTCCGAGGCGCTGACGCATTCCGAGGGAATATTTTCCCACCTTATCGCGAATACGTCCCTCCATTCCCACAAGGCGGACAAGCTCCCAGATACGTGCTTCGCTCACACCGCCGTGCATCGAGGCATACAAGCGCAAATTTGCAAGCCCCGACATGTAATTGTAAAACTCGGGATTTTCAACGATCCCGCCGATCAAAGCCATCGAGCCTTCAAAGTCACGGCGCATATCGTGCCCTGCGACCGTCACCTCACCCTCATCGAGCGTCAAAAGACCCGTGAGAAGCTTGATCGTCGTTGTTTTTCCCGCGCCGTTGGGCCCCACAAATCCAAACACCTCGCCTGCATACGTTTCGAAGGAAATATCATGCAAAATCTCTCTGTGCCCAAGCTTTTTGCTCAGATGAGAAATTTTCAAAGCCACATCTCTTTCACTCATTTCTCACCTCCCGTCGGCTGCACCGACTCGGTCTTTCCGTACAAATTGAGATATACCGACATACCGCACACACGCCACTCTCCGTTTACGCGGTGCATTTCAACGTCCGCATATCCGCGGTAGTTGCCTCTCCAGACGCCGGCGTCATAGCTTCCCCAATCGGTGTCCTCGTAATACGGTCCGCAAAACAGTGCGTCTCCCGCTCCCGAAAAGACCGCAGAAACGCGGGAAAGCTCAAAGGAAACCATCGCATAATCCGTCCCGTTTCCTCTGACGGCGATCGCACTGTCGGGCACCTCAACGTCGACATCGTAGAAAATGACCTTGACATCCTCCTCAAGAAACGTTTCATAGTAGCCCCGTACGTCACCGGCACCAAGATAATAATCAGAGCTTGCATCGGGCGTCCAGTATTCAAGCAGCAAGCTCTCCAGCTCCTCCCGCTTCTTTCGCGCATCATCCTTGGAAAGAGCTTCATCAAGGACAGCCCCTTCGGGAGAGAGATTGAGCTCGATCAAGGAAATGACCGCCTCCCGCGCCCTTGCACCGATCTCGGGTGCTTCCTTGGCAAACTGTACCTCCTTGACCACAACAAACACGATCAGCAAAAGCAGCAAGATTCCACCAAGCCAAAGCCCACGGTTCGTTTTCTTCCAAAATCGCTTCATGCACTATCCTCCGTTCGTTTTCTTGCTTTCATTCTAACACATACGCTGTCCTTTGTCAATAAAAAACTTCTCCTGAAAAATGTTGCAAAAAGCGCCTCGGTGTTGTATAATAAGAGCAGTAAAGCACGGAGGATGCATATGAAGCACGTTGATATTTATACGGACGGTGCCTGCCGCGGGAATCCCGGGCGCGGCGGTTGGGGTGCCATCCTTGTTTTCGGAACAAAAGAAAAGGAGCTCAGCGGAGGCGAGGAGCTGACAACAAACAACCGCATGGAGCTTTTCGGAGCCATTCGGGCATTGAAGGCTTTAAAGGAGCCCTGCGAGGTAACTCTGACCTCTGACTCGAAATATTTGGTCGATGCCATTGAAAAAGGATGGGCGCACTCCTGGCGTGCGAACGGTTGGAGAAAAAGCGATCGCTCACCTGCCCTCAATTCCGATCTTTGGGAGCAACTCCTCACGCTTCTGGAAATACACAAGGTCACCTTCGTATGGGTGCGCGGACATCACGGACATCCGTACAACGAACGCTGTGACAAGCTTGCAACCGACTTTGCAGACAGCTTTTTGAAAAATAGCTGAATACAAAGGTGCAATCAACATGATCTGTCTTGACAAAACAAAGAACGACATATATAATTAAGTCACATTATTAAAAACCAAGGAGGAATCATCATGTTTCAAAATCTCGGACTTCAGATGTTCACCGTTCGCGACTTTATCACCGATCCCGAATTCGCAGACCTTTCCTTCCGCCGCCTCCGCGAGCTCGGCTACACAGAGACGCAGCTGGCAGGACATGCATTTGATGCAAAGCTCTTCGGCGAGCTTCTTGCAAAGAATGGTATCCGCGTCGTAGGCAACCACTGCTCTCTTGATGACATCATCAACCGTCCCGACGAGACGATGGAAAAGCATCGCATGTGGGGCACTTCCAACCTCGGTATCGGCGGCATTCCTCATGAGGCACGTGCAGGAGTCAAGGAGCTTGCAAAATTTATCGATACCTACAACAAGGCAGCAGAGGTATACGCCAAGGAGGGCTTTAAGCTGACCTTCCACAACCACAACTATGAGTTTGAGCCTATCGACGGCTGCAAAACTCCGATGGAGATCTTCGCCGAGGAATTTGATCCTAACAACATCTCCTTCGTTCTTGACACCTGCTGGGTAGCGGCAGGAGGCGCCGACGTGCGCGCATGGATGGAACGTCTTGCGGGACGCATCGATATTCTCCACCTCAAGGATCTTGAGGCAACCAAAGTTGCCAATGCAAGAAGCCCCGAGTTCAACGTCACCGAGATCGGTAACGGCAACCTCTACTGGGACGGCATTATGGAGACTGCGGAAAAGATCGGCGTTAAGTATTACGTCGTTGAACAGGACAACAACTTCAAGGGCACTCCCTTTGACAGTCTCCGCATGAGCGCAGAATACCTTAAGAAGTATCAGAAGTAACTTATAAACAAACGGCGCATGGAATGCAATTGCATTCCATGCGCCGTTTGTTTATATAAAAGCTTTCATCGGTTAATTTCAGGATTTTCGGTGCGACACATAATATAGTCCATGCTGACGTTATAATAGTTCGCCAACAAAATCAGAGTTTCTGTGGGAGGAATTCTCTTGCCGCTTTCATACTTAGAAAGAAGAGCTTGTTCAATTCCCGTTTCCAATTGCACGTTCAATTGCGTCTTTTTTCTTTGCAGTCGTAACGCTTTCAAATTCGTTTGCAAGAAATCCCCTCCCTTCTATATGACATTTTATCATATTATTCCGCTCCTAAATATGACGCTATGTCATATCGCACAAATTATTTGAGATATTTTTGTGAATTATGCGAATTGAAAAATATGACAATTTGTCATATAATTTTTAAAAAGCAAAGGAGAAAAAGCATGCAATTTCTGTCTGTTTTAGCCCCACTATTTTCATTTTTGTTATGGGTGGGCATAATTGTCGGGATTATTACTTTTAGGAAGCAAAGAAAAAAGAAAAAGGAACAACAGCTCCAAAACGACTTTAAAATTGCTCTGGAAAAGCATATTCAGTCTATGGAAAACAACTCTGCTATGTTTAGAGATTGCTATTCAACACTTGCAAAGGGACTGGGTGTTAATTTGAAAGAGGTGGACACAATGCTTCCCTCTTTGAATGCTATGAAAGAACATTATGCCTCTGTTTTGGAAGATCTTATTTCCATAAGTGATCATAATCTCTGCCTTTATGACAAAGAAAAACTCAAAAAAGTGAAATCTGAATCCCTTCCTACCAATGAACAAATATCAAACCATATTATTGAAATTCTTCCCCTGCTTGGAAATTATTACGAAATATACAACGTATTGAAGAAAGACATTTATGACGACTTATTCTTTAATAAAATATACGCGCTTAACTATATGGCATTTCAACTTTTCCATGAGAACAGAGAAGAAATGGACGAGCAAAAAAAGAAGTTATACGATTCGGATGTTGAAGTATTTTATGAACGGGTAGATGGACTTTACGATATCGAAGTCGAAATTTTCGTTCCACGCTTTTTGAAGTCAAGCGGTATGAAGATTGCAAATACGGAAAAATACGTTAAGTTACTTATTGATATCGGGAAAAAGCACGAACCAAGTTACTCAAAATTTAGAATTCTTTGGATAAAGCATATGCAAGAAATTGCTAAACCATACATTTCGGCAGGCATGGATTTGTACCGATTTTTTAAAGAAAAAAGTGAAATTCAAGAGAATTTGCTTCCCTGCTTAAATTTTCATCTCGGCTTTGAAACTCTCAATTATCTGTATATCCCCTCCACAGGGCGCACCAAGGAAAACTGCCAAAAATTATTAGACCTCTACACTTCCAAAAAAGCAAGCGGCGAGCTGTTTAGTTGGAAATATGAGGAATATCTTTCAAACGGAAGCATATAAAACAAGTACGAAAGGAAATATTAGTGGAAATTTTAAGAGGAAGCGCAGGATCAGATATCGCATACAGAATCATTAACAACGACATTGTCTTTGGAAGTAGCGGATATGATATAGCCTATCGCATCATTAATAATGACATTGTCTTTGGAAGCAGTGGATATGATGTTGCATATCGCGTTTGTGGGAACGATATCGTACGCGGTTCATCCGGATATGATATTGTGTTTCGCATCAGCGGAAGAGATATTCTTTTGGGTGCAAGCGGATATGACATCGTATACAGAATCCAATATTGAAAGGAGATAGATTTCATGTGTCCTTACTATTCAAGAGAATACAAAATTTGTAAAATTTATAAAACACTGTATCGTGAAGGAGAATATCACACGGATGCCTACTGTATGGAAATGAGATACGACCATACACAATGCCCCAATTATAAAGAATGCATGAAAAACAACAACGGCATTATACCACCACCTTATAAATTCTAATCACAAAAAGCAGCATACCGAATCAACGTTCTTGATTTGGTATGCTGCTTTTTGTTAACATTAAAGATTTTTCAAAAAACATCCCACGCGGCGCAATGCCTCGCGGATATGATCGGTGGAATAGCAATAGGACGCGCGGACAAAGCCCTCACCCCCAAGGCCAAATGCAGTTCCGGGAACAAGCGCTACGCGCTCCGCGTAAAGAAGCTTTTCGCAAAATTCATCCGAGGTCATACCCGTAGAACGGATGCACGGGAAGGCATAGAACGCCCCCTTCGGCTCACGGCAAACAAGCCCCAGCTTATTAAAGCCGTCCACGATCAATCTGCGGCGCATGTCGTATTCCTCGATCATATCCGCAACTGCATCGTCTCCGTTACGCAAAGCCTCAATGGCAGCATACTGCGAGGTCGTAGGGGCACACATGATGGCAAACTGGTGGATCTTTGTGACCTGCTTTAAGATGGGCGCGGGACCGCAGGCAAAACCAAGTCTCCAGCCCGTCATGGAAAAGGTCTTCGAAAAACCGTTGACAAGCACGCATCTATCCTGCATCCCTTCAATGGAAGCAATGGAAACATGCTTCTCTCCTCCAAAGGTCAATTCCGCATAGATCTCATCCGAAATCACCAGCACGTCAGTGCCGCGCAAAACTTGTGCGATCGCCTCCAGATCTGCCCTTTCCATAATGGCTCCCGTCGGATTGCAGGGATACGGAAGGATGAGCGCCTTGGTGCGCGGCGTGATTGCCGCCATAAGCTCCTCGGGCGTCACCTTAAAATCGTTTTCAGCCTTTGTCTCAATGATCACGGGCGTGCAACCGCACAAACGAGCGATCGGCTCGTAGCAAACGTAGCTCGGCTGTGGAATGATGATCTCATCCCCGGGACAGGCAATGGCACGGATGCAAGCGTCGATCGCTTCCGATCCGCCGACCGTGACGAGCACCTCACCCTTTGCCTCGTAATGCACACCGTATTTTCTTTCCACATAGCGGCAGATCTCCTCGCGAAGAGACTCCAGTCCGCTGTTCGAGGTATAGCGGGTTTTTCCGTTTTCAAGAGAGGCAATACCCGCCTTGCGGATCTCCCACGGCGTCGCGAAATCGGGTTCACCCACACCTAAAGAGATCACACCCTCCATGCTCTCTGCGATATCAAAGTATTTACGGATGCCGGAAGGCTTGATCCCGACAACCGTTGGGGAGAGAATCCTTGTGTAATCCATCACAGCAGATAGCTCCCTCTTTCATCTCTGTCCTCGCCCAAAAGCTCCACGTCCAGCTCCTTGTAACGGCGCAGTACAAAGTGTGTAGCCGTTGAGGTCACGGATTCGATGGTGGAAAGCTCCTTTGCAACAAATTTTGCAACCTCCTGAAAGGTCTTTCCCTTTACCACCACGTTCAAGTCGTACACACCCGACATCAAATAGACCGATTCCACCTCGGGATATTTCATCACTCTTGCCGCAACGTCCTCAAAGCCAAGCCCCGCCTTGGGCGTCACCTTCAACTCAATGATCGCGGAAACGTAGGCACTATCCAGCTTATCCCAGTCAATCACCGCTTTATATCCGCGGATCACACCTGCCGCTTCAAGCTCCGCAACCTCGCGGCGCACCTCGTCCTCGCTGATACCTAACATCACGGCGAGATTCTCGGGCGGTGTGCGTGAATCCTTATTCAACAGCTTCAAAAGTTTCTTGTTCATAACGTGTATTTTATCCCTTCTCGCTCAGTCACCCTCCGCGCATGCTTCAAAAAGCCAAGCATTCGGCACGCAAGCGCAACCGACCGTATATTTATTTGACTGTTCACAGTACAGGATCAGTCCTTCAGCACTTCCATCTTCTCGATTACAACGGGAGTGCGCGGAACGTCATCAAACCATCCCATACGTCCCGTGGGAACCTCTGCGATCTTGTCCACGACCTCAATTCCCTCCACGACCTTACCAAAGCCCGCATACTGGCGATCAAGATAAGGTGCATCCTTATGCATGATAAAGAACTGGGAGGAAGCGGAATCGGGAACGTTGGTGCGCGCCATGGAAAGCACACCGCGTGTGTGTGCAAGATCGTTCTGCGCAAATCCGTTGGAGGCAAATTCACCCTTGATCGACTTTGCATCCTTGTCGGCAAAGCTTTCGTCATAGCCGCCGCCCTGGATCATAAATCCGCTGATGACACGGTGGAAGATCGTCCCCGTGAAAAATCCGGATTCAATCAAGGAAAGGAAATTCTCCACGGTCAAGGGCGCCTTATCGGGATAAAGCTCCGCGGTGATCTCACCGTAATCTCTGACTGTAATTTTAATCTTAGGGTTGTTCATTGTGCAATTCTCCTTTATAAACATATATTTAGTAACAATTTTCATTCCGCAATTTTACGCGGAAGCTTTAAAAAGACAAGGTCGCCGTAATCAAGTCCTACTGTACGGACGGTTTCGTTTGTCTTACGGTTCTGCCACGCATCACAAAGCTCAATTTTTTTATGTCCGTGTCCCACGTTGGAAACACAGAGATACACATCCTCATTGACAAAAAGGCTTGCGTGCACCCCCTCGGGAAGTTGCCCCTTGACGATCCCGTTTTCTCCAATGTCGATCAGAGCAAGGGAATCCTCCTTCACCATAGGGCGATACAAAGCGAGATAATCAAACCAACGTGCCCGCGCGTGCACGTCATCGGGAATATCCGACCATTCACTATAAGAGTAAGGTCCGTTTGGATGCTCCTCATACCATTTGCGCATTTTTTCAAAATGAAGCGTTTCGTTATTCCCCGGATTGTTGATATATTCCACGCCGGGAACAAACGCACGCTCCCCTGTTACAGGTCTTCCGTCCGTACGAAGCAAAAACTGCATCATGGGAATCGCCATGGCATAAAATGCGTCCGTGTTTTTTTCCTCTACAAAACGATAATCGGGATTGACGATCACGTAAGGATCAAATTTTGCCGTCTCCAAAAGATCGGACGCACGGCGTACGCATTCGCCGACCCATAAATAATCGTACACGCGACTGTACGTTTTGGGAGCCACGCACTGTCCTTGATGGATCTTGACAATGCCTCCGCGCTTCTTCACCATAGTATATACCCTTGACAGAATATCTTCAAAGAAAGGGTCGTATTCCAGATAACCGAATTCGGGAGCACCCGTGCATCCGTATCCCATATCATTGTAAAGACCGTCAAATTCGTAATCGTCAAGAAGCCTTTCCAGCTTCGGCATGAGAAAATCATTCCATTCTGCCGACGCCGCATCACAGCAACGGTAGCGGTAGTAAAATGCATTGAGCTCATAGACACCGTGCTGCGAAAAGTTTTCCGTGAACTCGGGATCTCGCCAATCAAAAAAGCCCGTGGAAATATAAGGGAGCACCTTGATGCCGAAATCATGGCAAAGCTTGATAAACTCGCGCAACCCCTCTGGATCGTGAGAGTTGTATTTGTCCGCCCCCAAAAGTCTTTGAGAATCATTCCACTCCTCGTGAAGCTGAATAAGTCCCACGCCCTTTTCCGAAAGGCATTTGATCAAATTGTAATCGTATTCTGTCGGACGAATAGAAAAGCGTGACGGATATTCACCGAGATTATAGGTCACCTGTCCCGGAATATAATCTTTAATTCTTTCGCGTCGGGCACATCCCTTTACCCGTTCCTGTGCAAATTTCAATGCCTCAAAGCGGGCTTTGTAATCTTCAACCGTGTAAATGTTCATTACGGCACCTCCATCCTGGATTTGTTTCTCCAACATTCTATCACCCGGCTTTGAAAAGTAAAAGTACCGTTCTTGGCAAAAAGATTGCAAATATTGACTTTATTCCGCATTTACTTGCAGATACGCAAGCGTAAACAATTCAGCGATCCTTTCATATCTTCCCGCCAGATGCAAAAAACCGAACAGAGACTCCATTCCCGTTGCCATACGGTAATCGCTGACGGTAGCATGCTTCGGCACACTCGAATGCCCGAGATTTCTTCCGCGGCGGAAATACCCCTCCTCTTCCTCGCTCAAAAGAGGAAGGATTCGCTTCATCGCCTCTGCCTGTGCGGACGCACGAACAAAGGAAAGCGCCGCCTCGTTCAGGTGCCCCGATGTGGAAAGTCCCTCATTGACAAGGTGACTGCGCACCTGCATTTCAAGCACACAATCCCCAAGGTACGCCAGTGCCTGTGTACTGACCTCTCTTACATCGATCATGCGTCCCCCTCCTCGGAAGAGACGTCGGCATTTTTTTCCTTTCCTTTTTTATCATCCTTTTTTTCCTTGGTCTCTTTGGTGTTCTTCTGACGCTTTGCCTCTGCCTTTTGCTCTGCCTTCTGGCGCTTTACCTCCTCCTTTTCCTGCTCCTCACGTACCTTTTCGTCAATGAGCTCGGGGTAATGCGCGGAAAGCAAAAGCTGTACGGTATTTTTCAAATAAGAGGACATTGCGCAAAGCCCCAGAAGAAGGGTAAGGAAATCTCCCTCGTCCTCCACGTTCAAGCGCGCATCCTCTGCAAAGCGCTTGATCTGATCCCACGCATTCACTCTTTCAAGCTCCTTAAGTGATAGGTAGTTTGAATAGATCTCCTCAAGCATACGGGAGTCATATGCCTCATGTCCGTAAAGATTCTGCAGGATCCTCTTTATTTCACCGATGGAAAGCGTGTTCTTCATTTCATAGACGAGAAGCATCTGCAAAATGTGCTCCTTGCTGTATTTTTTTCCCTTAATGGGCGAGAGCAGGCCGTCCTTGGAATAATTGTTGATCATCGTTTTCGTCAGCACGCGATCCTCAAAATGCTTTGACGCCTCACGCTTTTTTTCCAAAACCAGACTGGTGATCTGATCCAGGTACAGGTCGATCGACGGAATCTCGGACGGGTGCAGGTCTGCGTCCTGTGTCGCTTCCCTTACCAGCCGTTCCATTTCCGCAATATCCATTCCAAACGCTCCTTCCCGAATGCCGATGGAAGCCACAAATCGGAATTCCATTTCCGCATCACGTGTTTTTCAATACCATTATAACGGATTTAGGAAAGAAAATCAATAGTTTTGAAAAAGATTTCAAAAAGCCTATGGCGCGGCGTCGAGTTTTCCATAAGCAATTTCCCTTCCATTTTCTTACATTCCTGCATAATCGGTCGAAAATTCACGAATAAAGGCGTCAAAATACAAGTTTTCCGTATAATCCACAAAGTTTTCCATAGGCAGGGTCACTTTTCAACAGAGAAGTTGTGGAAAACTTTTTCTGTCGAATTGCACAAAAAAACAAGCTCCGCAAACACAAAAATGCATTTACGGAGCTTTGAAATTTTATTTTAGCGCTGCTGCTGGAGGGTGTAGTGAACGTCGAATGCCTTCTCCTCATCCGTATACTTGCGGAGGGTGTTGATGGTCTCGCCGTTGTTCCACTTTCTGTCGCCAACGTCCTCTGTGGTACCCATAACGGTAACGTTGAGCTGTCTGTGACGCGCGCGAACGTGGTCCCAGTCGATGAAGTAAACGTGTGCGAATTCGCCGCCGTCAAGAACACCGTCCTTGATGGTCATCGTTTCACTTCTGCCGAAGAACACACTGCGCAGATGTCCGTCCGTGTTCATGGAGGTGTAATCACCGGGCTCGTTGACATATCTTCCGAACTGAGAGTGGATCGGACCGGGATGACGGTACTGATGCTCCTCTGCAAAATCGGGGATCATCTTTCTCATGATGTCAAGCAGATCGTGCTGGAGATATTCCAGATCGAAGCTGTCGATGTCGTGAGAGCACTCCTGGATCATCACGGAGCAGGTGGTGTGGTGAGACGCGATGGTAACGGTACCGTTCTTGATACCGGAAGCCTGTACGATCTCAATGATTTCCTTGGAAACGTCGTGGAAGGTGGGGATCCAGCCTCTGGACTGAAGCTCCAGCTCCTTTTGAAATACCTTGAATTCCATATGTATATTCTCCTGTATAGTTATTTTTGTTGGCTTCGATCAATAGCCGACCTTTTCCCAGCATTCGAACGGAGCTGCAAGCTCTTCGGAAATATAGACCTGGGTCTTCTTCGTCTGGAGCATGGTGCTGGGGAGGTAAGGCGTGATAGGTCCGTGTGTGCAGAGACGGCTGGTCATTCTCTGCCAAGAGGAGAAGGTACCGCAGGTTGCCAGTGCGTGAACCTCAATTCTCTCCTTTGCACGCATCACATCGAGAGGACCGATGGTAGCAGCGCAGGGAGGAACGTTTGCAATGTCACCGGACTGACCGAAGGTTCCGTTGAGGGAGTTCTGCATGATGGTCATGGGGTGAAGCTTTACGATCTGTGCGGGCTGGTTGAGCCACTCCTCGATATCACCGCTGCCGATGAACTCGGGAATCGGATCAACGAATGCCATGTGGCCTGCCCATCCGGGAGAGGTGGAAGCGATGTCCGCACCGGTTCCCTCGGTGATATCATCGATGATCTTGGAATAATCCTTGATGTTGGCATTGGTCGGGAAGTGAACGTTTTCCATGGGCATACGAAGCTTCTCATCGATCTGATAGTAAAGGTACTTGATCATGGAGTGCGCAAAGCCTGCCTCATAGGTAATGGGGGCGATGTTGCCGTCCTGATCTGCCCACTCATCCTCTGCAACAAGGTGAACCTTGGAGCAGTCAACCTTGAAGTAGTTGATCAGCTGTGCCAGAGGAATGTAGGTATCGGGCTCGGGGTTACCGAGGATCATTGTGAAGCTCTTGCCTGCCTCGCTTGCTGCCTTGAGGCGTGTGAAGAGGGTGGAAATGAGAACGGGGTGGGGATTCATCATCACCTTGACCTCGAATTCGGGGTGCCACCAAGCTTCTCTCTTCTCCAGGTCCTTGCCGCTCAGACTGCGGACGTACTCGCACACCTTCTTGTCCTTGAAGGGCACGAACTCGTGAGGCTGGAAGTCAAACTTCGTTGCGGGATCGGTAATAAAGTTGCTCATGTTTGTCTCCTTTGTTTATATATTTTTTAATAATTTAAAATCAGTTGAAGATCATCTCACCAAAGCACTCGGGACGGTGAAATTTAAATGGCTCGCCCACGATCGGACTCCACGCCCGGTAGTGCGGAGGCTCGGAAAAGTCGGCACATTTATAGCAATTTGCGCGCATCCGCTTGCCGGCATATACCGAAAACGAGGGGAAGAAGCGGCGAATGAAGGCAAAGGGTACGCGATAGGTGATCTCCCACCTTCCCTCCTCCTTTTGTATGACGTAGGAAAAGGGATCGACACCGTCGCCCGGCAAAATCCTTACGAGATCCGCAATGCCACTTCCAAAGCCGAGATACATGCACCCGTTTGAGTTGAATTCAATGTTGAAGTAGCGGGGATCTCCCTCCTCCGGACAGAAGAAAAACTCAAGGCAGCTGTCCTCACACGGGCTTCCCAAGGGGCCCGTTTCCACGGCGCGGATCACGCGCTCCACGGTGGAAAGATGTACAAGGATCGCTTCGTCATCATAAGAGATCTGTGCATACGCCTTGATCTCCTCCGGAGTATCAAAATACTTATGATCGATCTCAAGCGTGGGAATCGCCTCCCAGCCCGCATCTGTCATTTTCAGAATATCATACGTTCTCATACAACCGCTTCCCCGTTCATGATCACCTTACTGACCTTCATCCTGTGGTCAACAAAAACAAGATCCGCGCGCTTTCCTACAGCAATCTCACCGCGGTCAAGAAGACCTGTTGCACGGGAAGGATTGTAGGAGGCAAATTTGAAGACATCCACCACGGACGCGCCCGTATGCTTGATCATGTTGCGACAAGCAATATCCAGTGTCAGCTTGGAGCCTGCGATCTCACCCGCGTGGTCGAAGTTGATATCATCCACACCCTCATATCCCGGAGGAATTGGTCCGTCACACGCATATGCATCGGAGATCAGAATGATGCGATCGTCTCCCTTGATCCGTCTGACAAGGCGGAGCATGTAGGGATCTACGTGGATTCCGCGACTGTCACAGATCAGCTCCGCATAAATTTCGTGGTTGTAGTTGACCGTCTCGTCCACACACACACCGCGACACTCGGGGTATTTTACACGGTCACCCGTCGCGTTGGTATGATGAGTACCGATCTTAAGTCCGTAGGGGATCAGCGCCTCGATCTCGGAAGGAGCCGCCTCACTGTGCGCTACGGAGAATACTGCCTGCGGATTTTTCTCTCTGACAGCATCGACAAATTCCTTGATATTTTCTCTCTCGGGAGCCAGTGCCCAGACGCGTGCAAGATCCCACGCCTCCTCGACGATGGGCATATAACGCTCGCTGCAAACGGGGCCCTGCCAGGGATTGGACTCACGCTCACATCCGAACTTCGGATTGAGGTAGGGCCCCTCCATGTAAAGACCGCCGATATTCGCGCATTCCTTCTTTTTCATCGCCTTGCGCAAAAGCCGGATCTTTTCCACGTACATCTCTGTATTCATGTTAAAATACAGTGCCGGGAAAAGCGTTGTCGTACCGTGCTTCAAGTGATGAAGGCAGGCAGACTCCGGCTCGTCCTGCAAAAACACCTTTCCGTCGGAATGCGTATGAATGTCCACAAAGCCGGGACCGACGTACAGCCCTTCGGCATCGATCACCTCGCAATCCTTCGGTACGGGAAGAAATCTTTCCTCGTCAAAGGCAACGATTTTTCCGTTCTCAACAAGGAGCGTTGCGTCGGGAATAAAGTGATCCCTCATCACAAGGACCGCATTTTTAATAGCTAACATAAGTTCCCCTCCTTTTTCGGATATCACAGGTATATCACCATTATACAAAAGCAGAGCGTGCTTGTCAATACAAAATACCGCTTTTTATCTTCAAAATACAATGCGTCATTCCAAAGCACCCCTATCATTATATACCATTTTTTATCCGCTGTCAAGAATCACGGTTGCGAAATTGTTTCGCTTTTCCCACAGTGTTTTCCGAAGCTTGCGCGTATATTTTTTTCTTTTGTCTTTTTCGGTTGAAATTATCCTGCAAATGTGCTATAATAGGCTCATAGCGAACATTACATACACAAAGGAGACAGCAGTATGGAACAGAAAACCGTCATTCCGAGTGCCGAGGACATCGCCCGTGTCAAGGGGCTTGGCTTTTTAAGAGATAAGACCACACCCGATGCCTTTAATGCGCGTGTGATCACAAAAAACGGAAAGGTGTCTGCCGCAACGCTTGAGACCGTTGCCGAGGCAGCAAGAAGATTTGGAAGCGGAGAGGTCGCACTTACCACGCGTATGACCTTTGAGGTTCAGCGGATCCCCTATGCCAATATCGATGCCTTTTGCGCCTTCCTTGAAGCGCACGGTATGGAGACGGGCGGTACAGGTCCCCGTGTGCGCCCCATCGTATCCTGCAAGGGAACGACCTGCCAGTACGGCTTGATCGATACCTTCTCGCTTTCCGAAAAGATCCATGAGCGCTTTTACAAGGGCTATCATTCCGTAAAGCTTCCTCACAAGTTCAAGATCGCAGTGGGCGGCTGTCCCAACAACTGCGTTAAGCCCGATCTCAACGACATCGGTATCATCGGCGCACGCATCCCCTCTGTCGATGCGGAGAAATGCCACGGATGCAAAATCTGCTCGATCGAGAAAGCCTGCCCGATCAAAACACCCTGTCTTGAGAACGGCAAGATCACCATTGACAGCTCTCGCTGTAACCGTTGCGGCAGATGCATTGGAAAGTGTCCCTTCGGTGCCGTCACTGAGGAAACGGTCGGCTACCGACTCTACATCGGGGGACGTTGGGGTAAGCAAGTCGCCCGCGGCAGAGCACTCTCCATCCTTTGCACAAGCGAGGAAGAGATCCTATCCCTCGTTGAAAAATGCATCCTTCTGTTCCGCGATAAAGGACTTTCCGGGGAACGCTTTGCAGACACTGTCACCCGTCTGAGCTTTGAACGAGTCGAGGAGCTTCTGCGCAGCGACGACCTTCTTGCACGCAAGCAGGAAATTTTAGCGGATTGAGCATGCGTATGACACACCGCTGCGGTCGCGCGCTCGCGCTTCTTCTGCTCTCTCTTTGCTTTCTTCCACAGCTCTTTTCCTGCGTCCCCGCGTGGGACACGGGCGTTCCTGCCCCTTATATCACCTTTGCGGATGACGCAGGCGTTACAGTTTCTCTCCCGCAAAAGCCTCAGCGCGTAGCCGTCCTCTTTTCCTCCTTCGCGGACATATGGAAAAGCGCGGGAGGTACGGTAGCGATCACCGTGGGAGAAAGCGTTGAGCGCGGCTTTGCAGCGAGCGACGCGATCCTTGTGGACGGCGGTGCCGGAAAAACGATCAACACCGAGCTTTTGATTGCCGAGGCACCGGACCTTGTGATCTGCTCCGCCGATATCGAGGCACAGGCAGAGACGGCAAGGCTTCTTGTCGACAACGGTATTCCCGCAGCGTGCTTCCGTGTGGAATCCTTCGAGGATTATTTGCGTGTTCTCAAGATCTGCACGGACGTCACACAGCGCCCCGACCTCTATGAAAAAAACGGCGTACGGGTCAAGGAACGGATCGATTCACTGCTGGATGCCGTGAAAGAGAAAAAGGAAACGGAACGGTTCCTCTTTGTCCGCGCCTCCGCGACCTCCGTAAAAGCCAAATCCTCACAGGATCATTTCGCCTCCGCAATGCTCTCGGAGCTTGGCGCTGTCAATCTTGCAGACAAGCTTCCCATTCTGATTGACGGGCTCAGCGGTGAGATCATTCTGCAGGAGAACCCCACCCACGTGTTCGTGTCCGTCATGGGGAACGAGGAGAGCGCTAAGGCTCGCCTTGACTCGGACACCGTGCTTTCCTCCCTTGATGCCGTCAAGGAGGGGCGCTGTCATATTCTTCCGAAGGATCTCTTCCAATACAAGCCGAATTCCCGTTGGGACGAGGCGTATCTTTATTTGATCAAGCTGTTATATGAAGATTTTGAAGCGACGATTTCATAAATTACCATACCCCGCAGTGCTATCGGTGCTGACGGGGCTTTTGGTGCTTTTCTTTCTCCTTTCTCTCTTCTGCGGTGCCGCCGCACTCTCACCCTCCGAGGTGCTCAAAGCGCTCTTCGGCACCGACGAGAGCACTGTAAGCATCATCGTCTCAGGGCTTCGCTTGCCGCGTGCGCTTGCAGGCCTTCTGGCAGGAATCGGGCTGTCAGTCTCCGGCGTGCTTTTACAAAGCGTTACGGGAAATGCGCTGGCAAGCCCCAACGTCATCGGTGTCAATTCGGGAGCGGGGCTTGCCGTGATCCTTCTGCTCGTCTTTTTTCCCGCATTACTCCCTGCCCTTCCTCTCTTTGCCTTTCTCGGTGCCTTTGCTGCGACACTGATCATCGTGCATCTGGCGCGACGCTTCGGCGGTACGAGTACTACGGTCGTGCTTGCGGGCGTGGCGCTGACCTCGGTCATCAACGCAACGATCTCCTTTATTACACTCCTGGATACAGACGCGGTCTCGTCATACAACTACTTTTCCATCGGCGGACTTGCGGGAATACAGCTGTCGGAGCTGGTCCTGCCCACAGTTCTGATCCTTCTTTCTTTTCTTGTCTCCCTGCTGCTTTCCCGTCCGCTTGAGACACTTCGCCTGGGTGACAGTACAGCAAAAGCGCTCGGCGTGAGGGTAACAGCCTTGCGCACTCTGGCACTGATCTGTGCCTCTGCCTCCGCTGCCGCCGCAGTCAGCTTTGCGGGACTCCTCGGCTTCGTTGGTCTTGTCGTGCCGCACGTGGCACGGGGGCTTGTCGGAGGTCGCATTTCCCGTCTTCTCCCCTCCTCCGCACTGCTCGGCGGCATCCTCGTTCTCAGCTCGGATCTTTTGGGAAGAACACTTCTTTCCCCCACAGAGATCCCCGTCGGAATCCTGATGGCGTTGCTGGGTGCCCCCTTCTTCCTTTATCTCTTGACAAGGAGGCGTTATCATGCTTGAGTTTTTGCACACAGATGTCATCCGTGCCTCCCACATGGTGCTCTCTGACATCACGTTTAGCCTGCCTCCCAAAACACTTACCGCATTGATTGGAAAAAACGGATGCGGAAAATCCACACTGATCTCGGCGGTCATGGGCGACACCTCCTACACGGGGAGCATCCGTCTTTTGAGTGAGGAGCTTTCAAGCCTCTCGGCACGCGCGCGCGCACAGAGAGCTGCCATTCTTCCGCAAACGCTCGCCGCCCCTCACATGACCGTGCGTGAGCTCGTCTTTTTGGGAAGAAGTCCACATCTTTCTCCTCTTTCCCGTGCATCAAAGAAAGACACGGACGCCGTAGAGCAAGCACTCGCGGACGTGGGCATTTGCGCGCTGCGGGACAGATATCTTGACGAGCTTTCGGGCGGTGAGCGGCAGAAGGCATACCTTGCCATGATCGTGGCACAAGGCACACCGCTCCTTATTCTGGATGAACCGACCACGTACATGGATCTTGCCTTTTCACATCACTTCATGAAAAGCCTTGTCGCATGGAAGGAGGCGCACGAAAAAACGCTTCTGATTGCCATGCACGACTTGAATCTTGCCGTCCGCTATGCGGATCGGCTCCTTCTTCTTGACGCGGGAAAGCAGATCTTTTACGGCTCCGTGAAAGATTGTCTTGAAACGAACGTTATCGAGCGGACCTTCGCTCTTGAACGCATCAACGCAGACGGAAACGTTTTCTTTATAGGATCATAAAAAACTCCTTGCTATGGGGCGTGCCCCATAGCAAGGAGTTTTTTATGATGTTACGTTTGCTTGGAGGCTCAGCGGATTCCACCGTCCGCTGAGGTAGTAAAAGGAAAACATACAAAACATTGCAAGATTATGCGCGATCATACACGCCCATGCCGCAATCAACCCCATATCGAGCATTTGCGTGCAGACAAAGGTTCCCACAATGCGGATCGCCCACATTCCAAAGAGATTGCAGACAAGGGGCATCACAGTACGTCCCATGCCCTGCATCATTCCCTCCACTACAATGGAAACGCCGTAAAACGGCTCGGAGAGTGCCACCATGCGAAGCACGGCGCTCCCAAGTAGGATCACCTGCGCATCGCCGGAAAACAGCTTCATCATCCCGGGGGCTAAAAGGAAGAGAAGCCCGCCCGACAGGATCATCAAAAGCACCTCAAGAAATAGGATCAACCTTCCAAGCCCCACAAGCCGTTCCCGATCCTTGGCACCGTACGCGTTCCCCGCAAGAGTCGCCGCAGCAGTCTGCATACCGTAGCCGGGAATATAAAAGGCGGATTCCACCGTGTTGGCAATGGTATGCGCCGCCGTAGCGATTCCCCCCAGGGAATTGACCATCGCCGCAAAGACCACATACCCCAAGCAAGTACCAAAGCGCTGCGCCGCGTTGGGGAGCGCCACTCGGAAGCAGGCGGAGAGAATCGTGCGGTCGGGACAAAAGGAGCATCCAACGGGGGAGAGCGCAGGATGGCGAAAAACCGCCACCGTAATGGCAATACCGCCCACCGTGTACGCGATCGCGCTGGCAATCGCCGCACCGATGACACCAAGCCCCGCTCCCGGCATTGTGAAGTGAAATGAGAAAACGGAAATCTCGCGTGTGGGGTAAATCATCAGAAAATTGAGGATCACGTTGATCACGTTCACAATCAGCCCGACAAGCATCGGGGTTTTGGTATCCCCCGCTGCCCGCAGAACCGTTCCCAGAATTCCGCTTGCGGTACGCGCCAGCATCGGCAGATAAAGGATAAAAAAGTATTGTGAAGCAATCGGACGGATGTGCTCCTCCGCCTGCATCCACGTGGGGATCACACCGCTCAAAGACAAGGCAAGCACCGTGAAAAAGCCCCCTACCGCCAAGACAGCCAGCATCGCCTGTGCGGTTGCTCTTCGGGAGGCGTTCACGTCTCCCGCGCCGTTTGCACGCGCAATATAGGAAAGGAAGCCCACACCGATGGCTGAAACTGTACTGAAGATCAGCCAGTTGACCGTGGTAGTTGCCCCCACCGCTGCCACCGCGTCGGTTCCGAGCGTACCGACCATCGCGGTGTCGATGTATTGCACCGCCGTTTGTAAAAGCTGCTCCAGCATCGTAGGCCAGGCAAGCCCCAGGATCACGGGAAGAAGCCCCCACGGGATCTTTTTTTTCGTTTTGTCCACCGCATTACAAGATGTTGCCACCGGATGTCTCCTTCTCTGCAAAATGATACGTGCCGCCATTCAATTCCTCACGGTAGCCCGAAGGCAGCGTGAGGGTCGCCTTGACATCGTCGGGAATTTCAAATTCGTAATACACGGTGTCCCCCTTGTAGTACCAAAGCGCCACGATCCTTCCGCTTCTCGATTCGATCGACGCCTTGGCAAACCCGAGCCTGCGGTCCGGGTGAGGCGTCAAGGAAATTCGACGGTATGCGGGAGAGATGGGGACAATTCCCACGCTCTTTCCAAAAATCCAGTCATACACCGCACCGTAGGCATAGTGATTGAAGGAATTCATGTCGGTGCTCCAGAAGCTTCCGTCCTCCTTTTGACTGTTCCAATGCTCCCACATGGTCGTAGCACCGTGGGTCACGGAATAGAGCCAGGAGGGGGATTGCTCCCGGAACAAAAGATCGTAGGCAAGGTCACCATGCCCATTCTCCGAAAGGGCATGGAGCAGATAGGGAGTTCCCACAAAGCCCGTCGTCATACGCGTACCGTTTTCACGGATCATTGCGGCAAGACGGTCGGCAAAGCGCAACCGATCCTCCTCCCTGCAAAGACCGAAGGCAAGAATGAGGGCATATGCCGTCTGCGTTTCATTCGGTGGGTTCTTTTGCGCGTGGGCGTCATCCATAGCAAGGTCGGGAAGCTGGCGGAGATTGCCGTCGGCAAGATAGCGTTCCCTGAACGCCGCCACCACGCGGCAGTGCAGATCCTCATATTCCCGCATATCGTACCCCAGCGCCTTTCCCGCGCGCACAAGGAGCGACGCAGAGTGGGCAAAATAAGCACTCGCGATCAAGTCCGTAGAGGTCGCGCCAACGTAGCTGTCCTCCCCGTGATCCATCGCAAGCCAATCTCCGTAGTGATGCCCCTCCAGCCACAGATATTCCTCCGGACCCGCGTGATGCATATACTCCACCCATTTTTTCATCATGGGGAAATATTTTTCCAGCATCTCCGTGCTACCGTAAGCCATATATATCTCCCACGGGATCACACAAGCAGCATCCGCCCAAGCGGCGGAAATACGCCCGCGCCCCGGAAAACAACGGGGAATGATCTCGGAAACGCCGCCGTCCTCATACTGCTCCAGCGCCATATCCCCAAGCCACTTGTCAAAAAAATTTTCCACGTCATAATTGATGGCGGCAGTGCGGCAGAAAACCTGCGCATCTCCCGTCCACCCAAGGCGCTCGTTCCTTTGCGGGCAGTCGGTGGGAATATCCAAATAGTTGGATTTCTGCCCCCAGATGATATTGTGATAAAGCTGATTGATCTTTTCGTTTCCACACACGAAATCTCCCGTGCGCTTCATTTGCGAATGTACGACGATCGCGCGGAAGGAGGCGGGATCCACAGCATCCAAGGGGTATTCCGTCAAGCGCACATAGCGAAAGCCGTGATAGGTATAGCGCGGCTTGAAAACGTCCTCTTCGCCGCTGCAGACGTACAGATCCTCGCTTTTTGCAGAACGCAAATTGGCATTGTAAAAGTTGCCATCCATATCCAAAACCTCACCGTGATGAAGCAGGATGCGCGAGCCGCGAGCTGCCTTGATGCGAAGCTCCACGTAGCCCGTCATGTTCTGACCGAAATCCAGAACCGTCTCCCCCTTGGGAGTTCTGATCACCTCAACGGGAGCGAGGCGCTCTTGCTCGGTGATCCATTCGCCCACCTGCCCGACAAGCTCCCCTTCCACCTGTGTCACGCTTGCGTTACCGAGCGCATGGATCGGGGCGGTCTTGTCGATCCACTCCCCATCGTAAATATCCGTAAACAAAACCTCGGAGGAATACACGTGCCAATCCTCATCGGTCACAACGGTCTCCTCTGCGTCCTCGTAAGAAAGTGTCAGGGAAGCAATTACCGCGACAGAATCACCGTAAACGTTCCTCCGATCATCGCCGCACCCGATTCTGCCAACCGCCCAACCGTTACCGACACCGATCTCAAGACGGTTTTCCGCCTTCGTGAGCGCGGTCACATCATAGGTTTGGTATTGAATGCGGTACTGATAGGAGGTCCACCCGGGCATCAGCACAGCGTCACCTACGCGCACACCGTTGATAAAAGCATCGTAAATTCCCACAGAGGACACCGAAAGCGTCGCCCGCAAAAGCTTCTTTTTTACAGAAAAATTCTTTGCAAAGGTCAGGGGACGCTTTTTCTCCGTGCCCTCAAGGGTGATCCATTTTGCCTTTTTATCCATCATCGTCATTTTCCTCCTATCAAACAGAAAACCGTGTCGGCTTCCAAACCCATTTTATCACAGGTTCCTTTCTTTGTCAACAAAAAGCCGCCTTGATGATCCGATTTTTGGGGATCGCCAAGACGGCTTTCGCAATTTAAGTGGAAAGCCCCGCAAATTGGTTTTGGTACAGCTTTGCGTACTCTCCACCCATGGAAAGAAGCGTGTCGTGGTTTCCTGACTCTGCAACGCGTCCATCCTTGATGACAACGATCACGTCGGCATCGCGGATGGTGGAAAGTCTGTGTGCAATGATCAGTGAGGTACGGTTCTTCATCAATGCCACCATTGCTTCTTGAATATGCATTTCCGTACGGGTATCAACGTTGGAGGTCGCCTCGTCTAGGATCAGAATCTTTGGATCTGCCAGCACCGCACGCGCGATCGCCAAAAGCTGTCTCTGCCCTTGGGAAAGATTTGCCCCCGCCTCCGAGAGCACTGTGTCATATCCGTCGGGCAAGCGCTCGATGAATCGGTCCGCGCGTGCCGCACGCGCGGCGGCAACCATTTTTTCATCACTCGCCTGCATGTGCCCATACTTGATGTTGTTGCGTATGGTATCCGAGAAAAGCACCGTGTCCTGTAAAACGATTGCGATCATATGGCGAAGCTCTGCCTTTGGAATGCGCGTAATATCCACGCCGTCGATCGTAATGCGCCCTCCGTCAAGCTCGTAAAAGCGTGTCAGAAGATTGACAACGGTCGTTTTTCCGGAGCCCGTAGCCCCCACAATGGCAATCTTCTGCCCGGGATGAACGGAAAGATCAAGCCCCCGAAGGACCTGCTCCCCGGGAACATAGCCAAAATCGATCTTCTCAAACGAAACGTCCCCGCGCACCGCTTCGAAAGCCAGGTGCTCTTTCCCTTCATCGATCTCGTCCGCGCTGTCCATGATCTCAAAAATGCGTTCTGCACCCGCAAGCGCTGTGAGGATGCTTGCGTACTGGTTCGCGATCTGGTTGATGGGGTGGGTGAATTTTTTGGAGTATTGAAGCATTGCCTGAATGCTTCCCACCGTAACGTGTCCGATACCGCTCAGCACCATGCCCGCACCCGTAGCGGCGATCAGCACGTATTGCAGATTTCCGACAAAGTTCATGATCGGCCCCATGATCGATCCCCACACCTTTGCCTTGACCGCGCAGGAGCGAAGCTCGCACGAAACTGCGGCGAACTTCGCTACAGCCTCCTCTTCCTTGCCAAAAGCGATCACCGTTTTGTAGGAGGTGACGCTTTCCTCGACCTGACCGTTGAGCTGTCCCAAAAGCTTTTGACGGCGCACAAAATATTTGCGCATCAATTTTCCAAGCATTGAGGAGATTCCGATCGACAGTGGAATGCTTACCATGGCGATCAGAGTCATTTCCCAGCTCAGATAAAGCATCATGGAAAAGGCACCGACCAAAGTCAGAATGCAGGAAAAAAGCGTTGTGATCGATTGGGAGATCGCATTGGAGACGTTTTCCACATCGTTTGTCATTCGTGACATGATATCTCCGTGACGGTGTGAATCGGTATATCCGATAGGAAGGCGCGATATTTTCTTGAACAGATCGCTCCGCATCCCACGCACGGTCAATTGAGAAAGCTTTGCTGAAAGGATCCCTTGAAAGAGGGAAAGCGTCGCACTGCATACAAAGATGCCTGCCATGATGATAAGACAGCTCACGAGCGCATCCATCTCTACGCGGATCTGCCCGTTTTCAAACTTGAAGGTGTCAATCGCCTTCGCCTGGAAGAAGGGTCCCAACAGATCTGCCGCCGTCACCGCCAGCATAATGATCAGAAGCAAAATAAGGATCAGCTTGCTTCTTCCGATGTAGCGAAGCAAGCGTCCGATCGTCGCGCGCGTTTTTTTCGGCTTTTCAACGCTCATGCGTGCCGCCATAGGACCGCCGCCACCGGGACCGCGTCTTCCGCCCAATGGAACGATCGGAGGATTGCCCGCATCTCTTCTCGGTTGATTGTTCATGCGTCAACACCTCCCCTCACGCTTTCCTTCATCTGAGAATTGTAGATTTCACGGTAAGTCTCACACCGCATCAAAAGCTCGTCGTGCGGCGCACAATCGATAATCGTGCCACCTTCTATGACCGCGATACGGTCGGCATGACGGACGCTCGCAATGCGCTGTGCGATGAGGATCACTGTCGTCTCCTTCAAATGCTCACGCAAGGCAGCCCTGAGTCTTGCCTCGGTCGCAAGGTCAAGCGCCGAGGTAGAATCATCCATAATCAGCAGCTCCGGCTTTCGTGTCAGCGCACGCGCAATGGAGAGACGTTGCTTCTGTCCCCCCGAAAGAGACGCACCCTTCTCAGCCACAAAGCTGTCATAGCCCTCGCGGAAGCTCATGATAAAGTCATCCGCCTGCGCAATACGCGCAGCCTCGCGGATATCCTCATCGCTTGCCGTAGGGTCTCCCCAACGAATGTTATTTGCCACGGTATCCGAAAAGAGCTCGCTTTTTTGAAGCACGTAGCCCATCTTATGACGCAGAGCTCTAAGATCATAGGATCTGATGGAAACACCGTCGATCTCAACCTCTCCCTCCGTCGCATCGTAAAAACGCGGGATCAAATTGACAAGCGAGGTCTTACCGCATCCCGTTGCACCGATGATCGCAAGCGTCTCTCCGCGTCGCACCTCAAGATTGATGTCATGCAGAACGTCGGATTTCGTTTCGGGATAGCGGAAGCTTACGTTCTTCATGCGAACGATCACGTCGCTGCCCCGTCCCGTTTCACTGCCACCGACGATCACAGGCTCGGTGTGAAGCACCTCACGCACACGCTTGGCAGATGCCATCGCACGGGAAATGGATTGAAACATCATCGTCGCCATCATAATGGAGTTTACCACCTGCGTTACGTAGGTCACTCCTGCCATCACAGTACCCGTGCTCATTCCCCCGATTCCCGCATTGAGGTCGATCGCACCAATGTAAAGAAGCGCGATCACCGCTCCGTTTTGCACCACGTGCAAAACGGGAGTCACGATCGCCATCAGCTTGAGCACGCGATAATTGACCGAGCAGAGCTCATCGTTTGCCCTATCAAAGCGTTCGTTTTCAAAATCCTCGCAAACGTATGCCTTGACTACGCGCGCACCGCTGACGTTTTCCTGCACGACCGAATTGACGTTATCAAGCTTCTTCTGAATCACGGAATACATCGGGATCGCGCGTCGAAGCACCAAGAAGATCGTCACGGCAAGAACGGGAAGCGCACAGAGAAGGATCACGCCAAAATTGACGTTCAGCATAAGGAGCATCACAGTACCGCCCACAAAAAACACGGGAGCACGCACGAAATGTCGTGTGATCATCTCGACAAATTCAACGATCATCGTCACGTCGTTTGTCATACGGGTCACCAAAGACCCCGTGGTAAAGCTGTCCGTCTGCTCCAGGGACAGGGACATGACACGGCGGTATGCATCTCTGCGCAGATCGTGTCCAAAGCTCTGCGCGGCACGGGCAGAGGTGTATGCACAAAAGGTTCCGAAAAATCCGCCGATCAGAGTAATGCAAAGCATCAGGACACCAAAGGTCAGAACGATCTGAAACTGCGTAAAGTCCTCGCCATACAAGAAATGCATGATCGCCCATGCGATCCCGCCCGTTTCGCGGATATCTACAAGTCCTCCCTCCAGAATTCCAAAATCCACGATATAAGACATTAAAAAAGGAAGGCAAAGGTCCGCAAGTACCTCAAGCATCATCATCACGGGAGAGATGATAGCAAGAAACAAATATGGTTTTATGTAAGATTTCAAGCTTCTTTTCAAAGCAATTCCTCCTTCGGAATATTTTTCCAAGGAAACAGTCCCCTGTTCCGAAATATTTCTTTTATACTTCCGTATGCTTTTCTTTTTCCTCGGGCAAAATATTGTCACGCATTCGCATAAGGAATCCAAGCAAGAGCTTCGTTTCCTCCTCGTCAAAGCCCTCCATAAGCCGCCCGTCCAAGGTTTTGAGCCGTTCAAAAACACGCCGATTGTGCGCCCTTCCACGCTCTGTCAAAAGCACGCGGACCATCCGCTGATCCGTCTTGTCCTGTACACGCATCACAAGCCCCTCGTCCTCCATCCTCTTCAGCACCACGCTCACGGTGGGTGCCTTCAGATGTGTCAGGCGTGTCAATTGCAATTGGCTTACTCCATCCTCGTGCGCAAGCTCTCGCATGATCAGCCTTGCGCTGTCCTGAGACATGACGCCCTCAAGATCGTACGCCTTCATCTGTCCTTGAAAAAGGCGTGAGATTTCATTGACAAGCATCGGTGGCGTGGGATGTGGGCATCTTCTTTTGTTTTCCATTTCCTTCCTCCCTTCTTCACATAAAATTAGTTTATCAATAAATCAAATTAGATTATACAACTTTGCAAAAAGCCCTTCAAGAACATTTTGTAAACAAAAAGTAATTTATTGATAAACTAACCTTTTCGTCGGATCAAGACCTCGCTTTATGGTTATCATGGGTATCATTGTTACACATGAAAGTGAGATTGGCGACGCACATTAATATCAGCAAAAAAAGGGCAGGCTCAGAAGAACGCATGAGCCGCCCCTTATAATTGCCAATTTAAAAATCACGGCTTGCGGAGACAAAAAGCCCCTGTGCCTCCGTCGCCCTCATATAAAGGAAAGGTAGAAACGATGAAAAAACGAATTTGGAGGCTTCGGCTCTCCTCCCTGCTCATCTGCGGTATCCTTCTCGGCTCCCAAACGGTACCTCTTGCGGCGGAAACATCCGAAAAGGAGATCGCTTATGCCATGAGCAATGAAATCACCGCATCCACGGACACCGTCGCTCTCGACGCCGAAGAGCTGTTTCTGACAGACACCATACCAACCGTCGCCCCCGAGGCATTGAAGGATCTTACCGTTTATCCCGGCGGCATGCCCTTCGGTGTGAAATTCTACACCGAGGGCGTTACCATTGTTGGCTTTTGTGACGTTGAAAGTGATCGAGGCAAGGTCAACCCCGCAAGCATCGCCGGTCTTAAACAAAAGGATATGATCCTCAAGGTCAACGGTGAAGCATTGATCAATGCCGCCGACCTTACCGCTCGCATCGAAGCATCCGAGGGCGCTGAGCTGACGCTCCTGTGCCGTCGCGCGGGACGCGAGTTTGAGACGAAGCTCAAGCCTGTCTATTGCCCTGCCGAATCTCGCTACAAAACAGGCATATGGGTACGCGACAGCGGTGCGGGCATCGGAACGGTCACCTTCATCCTGCCCGACACAGGCACCTTTGCAGGTCTTGGACACGGTATCTGCGACGCAGAGACGGGAGCACTTGTCCCGATGAAGCGCGGAAGCGTTTCCGACGTCACCATCTCCGCAGTTGTCAAAGGAGAGGCGGGAGACCCCGGAGAGCTCAAGGGATATTTCAACGCGGGCAAGGTCGGGGCGCTCCTTGGAAACTCGGCATGCGGTGTTTGGGGAATGTTCTCCGAGGTTCCCGAGGTAGACACTGCCCCTCTTCCCATTGGTCTGAGAGATGAGATAAAGGAAGGGGACGCGTATATCCTTTGCACGCTTGACACCAATAAGATCGGAAAGTACAGCGTTAAAATCTCCAACATCAATCGCGATGCCACGGGCTCAAAATGCTACACCGTCACCGTCACAGACCCCAAGCTTCTCTCTGCAACCGGTGGGATCGTACAAGGAATGAGCGGAAGCCCCATCATCCAAAACGGCAAGCTCGTCGGAGCCGTCACCCACGTGTGTGTCAATCTATGATACCTAC
>SVSZ01000005.1 GCA_015064025.1 Oscillospiraceae bacterium
ACGTGTTCTTTTTTCATGGTTTCAAAATCCTTTCTTTCCATTGTTTTTTTGATGTGTTTTGCAGCTGCAAGCTCATTATACAAAACAAGCACGACACCCGTTGTCGTGTTTAAAAAAGAATTTTGAATTTTTTAAAAAATATTGCGCCGGACAAATGCACGGTCACATTTGTCGGGCGCAATGCTTCTATGGACGTTACCTTTTCTTTCGGATATAGGTATACATCATTCCCGTTGCGAGGGGAATGAGAGGGATGAGGACGCTGACGATCAACGTCCAGAGTGCAAGATCTCCCGAGGAAAGAGAGAGGGAGGAAGCGGACATTTGTACGGAGGGGATGGAAAGCTCCGTATTTTTTTGTGGGCACATACGGTCCAATACGGAAAGGATATAGAGAAGATTTCCTCCCGAGGAGAGGTTGTTTGCCGTGGAGGAGACGCAAAGGGGCGAGGAAAGCCAAAATACGGAGGCATCCTTTTTTTGTGCGAGCGCGCCGATGACGTAAGCTTCGCCCTCCTTGGCAAGCTCCTCTTCAACGGGATCCATCAATGCCCCCTTCGCAGTTGTGGAAAGAAGAGGGGTCACCTCGGCACCGTCCGTCTCTTCGATGAGGATCGGATGGGTAAGCAGCGAGAGGAAGATGCCGTCAAACGTCTCCGCATAGGAGCTGTCGTGGACAGTCGCGGAAAAATAATAGGGGGTGTCCTCACTGATGATACGGGCTTCGTCCGTTTCGCAGACGATCATTTCCCCTAAGGGTGCGGAAAGACCGTAGCTTGAAAGGAGCGAGAGGAGCACGGGAAGCTTGGTGCTTGTGTAATCGGTCGTCAGAAAGATATCCCCACCGCGTGCAAGGTATGCTTCAAGCACCTGTCTTTCTGCCTCGCCGATATCCTGTGCGGGGGCGGAAAGGATCAATACGTCACAGTCTGCGGGAATGCTTTCGAGCGTGTCTGTATACGACACAAGGAAATTGTTTTTGGAAAGAACGGATACAAGGGTCGTATCCTCCTTCGACGCGGAAAACGGCTTGCAATCCGCGATATAAACTGTACGGACTTCATCGGAGGAGACGTACAGGATCGCGTTTGAAAGAAGCTTGTCTCCGTTGAAATAGGCGACGGTGGAATTGGAATAGTACAGATGATAACCGAGCTGTACGGAGGTCTCGTCAAGCTCTGCCATAGAGCCTGTTTGCATGTATTGAACGTAAGTGGAGACCAGATAGTCATAGTAGGTCGAGGAGAGCTCACCAAGTTCCGCATTTACGTAGTGGTAAAGCTCGCTGCTATTGATCGTGCGAGCTCTTTTTTCGCTGACGACGAGGATGCTTTGATCCCTCAGGGCTTCCGTCGTATAAGCTTTTGAGAAATCGGGATCACGATCCGTGTCTATGACTTCAAGCGTTATCTTGTCACTTTCCTCGGCGTATTCCTTAAGAAAGGACAAAAGCTCCTTGTCCGCTTTTGCCTTGCCGCCCTCACAAAGGAAGTATAAGCTTATCGGCTCATCCAAGTCGTGAAGCACGTCAAGTGAGGTCCCGGAAATGCGGAAGATATCATTGCCCGTGACGTCGGCATTTGCGATCTTTTCGGGAAGGAGGAGGGAGAGGACGTTTGAAAGAAGGACCGTCAGAAGAAGCAGCGCGGAAACGGAGACGGCAACGATTCTTCTTTTTGGATGATAAAGGTCTCCTCTTTTTTTCTTCAATATAAATATCTGCAGAACAAGGAAGAGAACGGTGAGCGTTACAAAATAGATCACACCGGGAAGATTGAATTTTCCATAAGTGAAGGCATAGTAGATTCCCGTGGGGTTGAGGAGAGAAGCGAGCTTTTCACCAAGACCCGATGAAGGAATCGGAAGATAAAAGAAAAAGGAATTGAGAAAATAAACGAACAGAGTGAAGACGAGCGAAGAGATCAGCGCAACTGTGGGGCGCTTGATCACAGAGAACAGAAGACGAATCCCCGAGAGAAGAAACGTGCAGTACAAAAAGCACCCGAGCAGCGCGGTTTCGGAGGCGGCAACGGGGCTTTCTCCGAATAGGGAGAAAACAAAAGGAAGAAGCGCGATGAGAAGTGTCGGGATCAAAAGCAGCGTAAGCGTTGCAAAAAAGTCACCGAGCACGATCGCCGTGGGAGACAGTGGGAGAGACAGAAGAAATCTTTCTCTTCCCTCCCTTCCCTTTTTCTTCGAGGAAAAAAAGACGAAGAAGGGAAGCAGGATCGCGAAAATAAGCGTCATATATCCCAGAGAATAGGAAAGAGACGCATATCCCATGGACAAATTGAACAGTGAGCAAAGAATGCCGAAGGAAAGAAGGGTGAGAAAGAGCAGTACGTAGGTGGACAGAGAAAAAAAGCGAAGCTTTAACTCCTTGCGGTAAATGGCTTGCATGTCAGCGCTCCTCCTTTCTGTTCGTCGGATCGGATCCCTTTTCTTCCATGAGAGAGAATGCTTGCCCGTCAAAGGCGTATACGGTGTCACAAAGGGACCGAAGGCTTTGCGCATCCGTGTCTCCGAGAATGACGGTCCGCTCCTCAAAGGCTTCCTCTAAAAGGGCGGTCAGTCGGTCTGCCTCGGAGAGGGTAAGCCCCTTATAGGGCATGTTCAGAATGAGGATCTCCCCACGCCCGATGATGGCTTGAGAAAGAGACAGACACCTTTGTTCATAAACCGAAAGCTGCTTGATCAGCGTATTTCTTTTGCTTGAAAGGTATGTAAAATCCAGAACGTCCGAAATTCTGCGAACGGTCTTTCGGTATTCCAAGCCTTTGATATCGGCAACAAAAAGAAGGTATTCCAGCGGTGTCATACAGGAAGGAAGAAAGCTTTGCGACGGCATAAAGCCGATAAATTCCTTTGCCCTCTTGGCTTCCTTGGTCATATCGAAGCCGTTGATCAGAACGGTGCCGTCTACAGGCGTGAGAGCGCCTGCGAAAAGGTCCGTGAGAAGTGTGAGCTGCTCCTCCGACGCACAAATACCGTATACGCTTCCGTTGTTTAATTTCAGTTGGATATTTTCTGCCGTTGCCTTCCCTTTTTGCATGGCGGTCACATTTCTCAGCTCGATCAACGCTTTATCCTCCGCATTCAAAAATTCCGAGTATAATATTACAATACGATTGTGTCATGCGTTTGACTGCATTTTGACTTTTTTATGACGTGAAGAAAAACGCGGCACGGAGGTCCTTATACACAGGCTTCCGTGTCGCGAATCTTTATTTCCCTTTGGAAGAGAGGATGCAAAAGGCTCCGTGCGGAAGCGTCAGAGTTTCCGACCGCTTCCTGCCGCTCATGGCATCAAAAAAGATACCCGATGGAGTAAACGTGCGCTCCTCTCCCATATTGGCAAGCAGGATCAGCCGATCCGTTCCTTTTTTTCTTTCGTAGGCGATGAAGCCCTCTTCGCACGAAAGGAAGCGGAAGGTGCCGTCCTTGAGCGCTGGATGTGCGCGTCTCATTTTTCCGAGCGCACGGTAGTGCGCCAAAAGCTCTTCGTTCTCCTCCCCCCACGGGAACGGCATGCGGCAGAAGGGATCGTGATACCCCTCAAGCCCCGCCTCGTCTCCGTAGTAGACCGAGGGAACACCGAACACGGTAAACTGGATCGCAGAGGCGAGCTTCAGCCTTTGAATCGCGTTGTCTCTGTCATTTTTTGAAAGACGGAGACGTGCCAGCTCGGCGTTGAGCTTTCCTTTTCCGACCGTGCTGTCCCCAAGCCTTGTAAGGATCCGCTCCGTGTCGTGGGTTCCCAGAAGATTCATGAGAGAATTGCTGACGGAGACGGGATAGGAGGAATAGAGCTCTGTAAGGATATCGTAAAAGGCTTTTGCGTCTCCGCGCTCCAAAAAGGCAAGGACTGCGTTGCGGAAGGGATAGTTCATCACGCTGTCAAGCTGACGCCCCGAAAAATACCTTCTTCGCTTTCCGTAAGCGATCTTGTCTGCGGCATTTTCCCATACCTCTCCTATGATCAATCCCTCTCCGTCGGTCGTTTTCTTGACCGTTTCGCGCAATTCATCGAGAAAATCGTCGGACAGCTCGTCCGCCACGTCAAGCCTCCAGCCGTCCGCTCCGCGCTTCAGCCATGCTTCCACAATACCGTTCGCACCCGTAAAATAACGCCTGCATGCAAGCGTTCTGTGATCAAGACGCGGCATGATCTCAATGTTCCACCAGCATTCATAGTCATTGGGGAAGCTGCGGAAGGTATACCACGAATAATAAGGAGAATTTTTGGATTGGTAAGCACCCTTCTCGGGGTAATTGCCTCTTCTGTTGAAGTATCTGCTGTCATCTCCCGTATGATTGAAGACGCCGTCAAGAATGACGCGCATTCCGCGTGCGTGTGCCTCCTTAATGAGGTGATCAAACGCCTCCTCGCCGCCCAAAATACTGTCGATCCGCTCGTAATCCGCCGTGTCGTAACGGTGATTTGAGTAGGCATCGAACAGTGGTGAGAGGTAAAGCACGGTAACGCCGAGGGAGGAGAGATAATCAAGCTTCTGCGCAACTCCCCAAAGATTTCCGCCGAAGAATACGTTGTTGGAGAGCGGCGCTCCGGGAGCGCGTGCATACTGTGGGATCCCGGTCTTCCAATCGGGATCGATCACGGCATCCTTGTGAAGCGCGGTGCTTCCCTCTCCCTTGAAAAAGCGGTCGAGAAAAACGTGGTACATGATCCCACCCGAGAACCAGTCGGGAGCAGCAAAATCCTTTTCGTAGATCAAAAGACGGAATTTTCGCTTTTGGCAGGGCGAGAGCTCGCAGTCTACGTTGTTGACGGTGTCGGAAAAGAGCGTATCCCATCCGCGGACAAGGAGGTACTCATAGTAGAAAAGCCCGTAGTCTGCCTTTTCGCACATCTTTTCGGTATCCAAACGCAACGTGTATACGTCACGCACATGATCCGTTGTAAGAAAGGATAAAGGGAGATCGTGAGGCTCAGCCCCGTCCCTGTGGATGCGGAGCACCACGGCAGATGCACCGAGCGCGCGCGGAACGGAAAGACGAAGCGTGATCACCGTACCGCACGGAAATGCGCCGAGGAGAGAGACGTCCTTGCCGTCAGCGAGCTTTTCGATTTTTATGTTCTGTCCGCTCTCAAGAGCGTCGTGTAGTTTGAGCAGCATGAAATGATTCCTTTGTACGTATGTTGAGCGGGGCTGTCTTATCGGCGCAGCTTCTGCATCGAATAAGACAGCCCCATGCTTGGTTTTATTTTACTTTCTTCAGCTTCCAGATGCGCTGTGCGTATTCCTCAATGCTGCGGTCGGCGGCAAATTTGCCTGCTGCAGCAACGTTGAGAAGGGACATACGGTTCCAGCGGTCCTTGTCTCTGTATGCACGGATCATAGCCTTGTGCGTCAGATGATAGGACTCGAAGTCTGCAAGGCACATATAGGGATCCGCAATTCCGTGGCCGTTGTTGAGAAGGTAGGAGGCGATGTCCGCAAAGGATTCACCCGCAAAGCCCACGGAGAGCTGATTGACGATTTTGGTAAGCCGTTCGTTGGAAATATAGTAGTTCGCCGCACTGTAGCCGTTGAGCCAGAGCTGCTCTACCTCGTCTGCCTTAAGACCGAAGATGAACATATTGTCCGCTCCCGCAGCCTCCTGCATTTCCACGTTTGCGCCGTCCAGTGTGCCGATGGTAAGCGCACCGTTGATCATCAGCTTCATGCAGCCTGTACCGCTCGCTTCCTTTCCCGCAAGGGAGATCTGCTCACTGATCTCCGCAGAGGGGATCAGTGCCTCCGCCATGCTGACGCTGTAGTTTTCAAGGAAGACCACGTTCAGCTTTTCGCGGATGCGGGGATTTTGCTCAATGTCCTTGCTGATCATACAAAGCAGCTTGATGATCCGCTTTGCCATATCGTAGCCGGGGGCTGCCTTCGCTCCGAAAATGAAGGTCTGGGGTTGCATATCGAGATCGGGATTTTCCTTCAGATCAAGGTAGAGACCGATGATGTTGAGCGCGTTGAGAAGCTGGCGCTTGTACTCATGCAGACGCTTGATCTGCACGTCGTAGACCGAGTGTGTGTCGATGCGCTTCCCTGTCTTTGCCGCAACAAGGTTGGAGAAGCGGATCTTGTTTTCGTGCTTGATGGCACGCAGGCGTTCCTTGACTGCCGCATCGTCGGCAAAGGAGGCAAAATTGGCAAGCTCCTCGGGACGGTGACGGTAGTCTGTGCCGATGCACTCATCCAAAAGGGCGGCGAGCTTGGGGTTGGAATAGCACAGCCAACGGCGGTGTGCGATACCGTTTGTCACGTTGTCGAACTTCTCGGGATACATCCGATAGAAATCCTTGAAGGTGGAGTCCTTGAGAATGCTTGAGTGAAGCTCGGACACGCCGTTGACGGAGTGTGAGGCGACCACGGAAAGGTTTGCCATGCGCACCTGGCCGTAGCCGAGGATGCTCATGTGAGAGATCCGTCCCCAGTTTCCGGGGAATGCAGTCCAGGACTCACGGCAGAAGCGCTCGTTGATCTCCTTGACGATCATATAAATACGCGGAAGCTTGAGACGGAAAAGATCCTCGTTCCAGGTCTCAAGTGCCTCGGGCATGACCGTGTGATTCGTGTAGGAAACGGTGCGCGTTACGATGCTCCACGCCTTTTCCCAGGAGAAGAAATAATCGTCGATCAGAATACGCATCAGCTCAGGCACACAAAGCGCGGGGTGCGTATCGTTGATGTGGATGGCAACCTTATCTGCAAGGTTGTCAAGCGTTCCGTAAACCGCCATGTGATCGCGGATGATGCTCTGGATCGAGGCGGAAACAAGGAAATACTGCTGAGAGAGGCGCAAAAGCTTTCCCTCGGTGTGGTTGTCGGAGGGATAAAGGACCTTGGAAATGATCTCGGCATTGGTGCTTTCCTCAAGCGCACGGGTATACTGCCCCTGCGTAAAGAGACGCATGTCAAACTTCTGGATGTTGCGTGCACGCCACAGACGAAGCTGGCTGACAGCAGAGCTGTCGGCTCCCGAGATCATCATATCGTAAGGAACTGCCTCGATCTCCTCGGAGTCCTCGTAAATGATCTCACAGTGACCGTCGCTCTTCCATTCCTCGCGGATCCTACCGCCGAAGCGCACCTTATAGGTGCGGTCGGTTCTCGGAACCAGCCATACCTCGCCGCCGGGCAACCAGATGTCGGGCGTTTCTACCTGAATACCGTCTACGATCATCTGCTTGAACAATCCGTACTCGTAGCAGATAGAAAAGCCGGTTGCGGGATAATCAAGAGAGGAAAGAGAGTCCATGAAGCATGCGGCAAGTCTGCCAAGCCCTCCGTTGCCGAGTCCCGCATCGGGCTCGCATTCGTAAAGCTCCTCAAGGGAAAAACCGAGCTTGCCGAGAGCTTTTTCGTATGCGTCTGCAAGTCCGAGATTGCAAAGGTTGGTTTTGAGAGATCTGCCAAGCAAAAATTCCATGCACATGTAGTACACACGCTTGGCTCCTGCCGCGTTGACCTTTTTCTTGTAAGCGGTGCGCTTGTCACTGAGAATGTTTTTGACTGTGATTGCCGCCGCCTTATACATCTGATCGCGTGACGCCTCTCCTGCCGTGCACCCGAAATAACGCTGTAAAACGTTTTCGAGCAATTCCTTGACCTCTGCGCTGTTGGGATTGTAATTCATATATTTTGAGCCTCCGTAGGATAGATCCCGCCGTGCGGGACCGAGAATTTAAGTTTTGAGTCGGGATATCAGAGCTCTTCGTAAAGAGCAAGGTATTTCTTCGCGGAAACACTCCACGAGAAGTCTGTGTTCATGATCTTGCGTACGAAGCGTCGACGCAACGCAGCGTCGTTCCACAGTGCGATCGCCGCTTCTGTGCGCTCCTTCAACTCGAAGGAGGAGTAGTTTGTGAAGGTGAAGCCATTGCCCATGATCTTTCCCTTGGCATCGATCCAGTAGGGCTTGATCGAGTCGTAGAGTCCTCCCGTTTCCCTGACCACGGGGATGGCGCCGTAACGGGAGGCGATCATCTGGGAGAGACCGCAGGGCTCGCTTTTTGAGGGCATAAGGAAGATGTCCGTTGCCGCATAGATACGCTTGGAAAGATCGCGGTCGTAGGTGATCATGGCGCTGACCTTGTCGGGGAATGCTGCCTGAAGATCCAGGAAGAGATGCTCGTATCTGTCCTCTCCCTTTCCGAGGATCACAAGCTGTACGTCGTTTTCGGCGACGATGTCCCAAATACACTCCGCAACAATGTCAAGCCCCTTATGGGAAGCAAGACGGGAAATGATCGCAAGGAGCGGGACGTCCTTTCTCTCGGGAAGCCCTGCCTCCTTTTGAAGGGCAAGCTTATTCTTTGCCTTCCCCGCCATGCGTGTGGCGGTAAAGGAGGAGGCGATCACACCGTCGTTTTCGGGGTCATAATACACGTAATCAATGCCGTTGAGGATGCCCGAAAGCTTATATGCGTTTCTTTCAAGGCAGGATTCCAGACCGTGTGCGTACTCCGGTGTTCTGATCTCCTCCGCATATCTCGGGCTGACCGTAGTGACGCGGTCGGCGCATTCGATCGCCGCCTTCATCAGATTGACACAGCCGCCGTGATCCATGAGAGAGTGCTCGTTTTCGCCCAGCGCAAATACGTCGCCAAGGATCGCAAAATCATACTGCCCCTGGTATTCGATGTTGTGGATGGTGAAGGCTGTGCGGATATCCGTATATCCGGGACGGTTGCGGTAGATACAGTTGAGATAGACCACGGAAAGCGCGGATTGCCAGTCGTGTGCATGGAGAACGTCGGGATAGAACTCCAGACGTCTGATCGTTTCCATGACTGCCATGCAGAAATATGCATACCTCTCACCGTCATCAAAATAACCGTAGAGCGACGGCCTTTTGAAATAGTATTCGTTATCGATGAAGTAATAGGTCACGCCGTCCTTTACAAGGCTGTATACGCCGCAATACTGCTGGCGCCATGCAAGATCCACGTAAAAGATCGCTTCCTCCTTCATCTGTCGGCGCCACGCCTCCGATACGGAGGCGTAGAGCGGAAGGATCACGCGAACGTCTGCCTCCCCTGTGGATGCCAATGCCGCGGGAAGAGAGCCGAGCACGTCGCCAAGCCCTCCCGTTGCCGCAAAGGGCATGACCTCGGCACCGACGTATAATATTTTTTTCATAGCTTAAAGTTTCCTTTCTTTTTGGATAGAGGGATCAGACCATAGTTCCCTTTCCGATAAAGAACGGCATGGTTTCATAGCCCGAAAGTGTTCTGCCGTCCTTGATCACAACGTTCTTATCCGCAATGACGCAGTTGAGGCTTGCTTTAGCGCCCACGTAGGTGTCCTGCAAAAGAATGCTGTTTTTGACCACGGTTCCCTTTCCGACGTGGACGCCGCGGAAGATGATGGAGTTTTCAACCGTTCCCTCAATGGTACAGCCATCCGCGATCATGCTGTTTTTGACCACGGCGTCAGAGGCGTACTTGGTGGGGGCGCTGTTGCGGATCTTCGTAAAGATCTTTCTGTCGGGCGTAGAGAAGAGATCCCGACGCACGTTGTCGTCCAAAAGCATCATAGACGTGCTGAAATAGTTTTCAAGGGAAGAGATGCATGCCGCAAATCCGTCGAAGACGTAGGTGCGGATCAGCTTTTTCTTGAGCTGCTTTGCAATGATGTCGCGGGTAAAGCTCTTGTATCCGTGCGCGATCGAATCGGAGACGATGTTCTGAAGATCGGTACGGCTGATGACCATCAGATTTGTGTTGACGTAACAGGAGCCGCGCTTGGGCATTGTGAAGGAGATATCCGTCACGCGCCCGTCCTCGTCGGTCGTCAGGACGTCGACTGCCTTATCAAAGAGCGAGTTCTTTACGTCGACCTTCTTAGTGACGAGCGTGATGTATGCCTCGGATTTGATATGCTCCTCGATCACACGGGAAAGGTCGATGTTGAGAATGACGTCGCAGTCGCTGAGCACGAGATAGTCCGCGCCGCAACGGTTGATGAAGTTTACGGATCCCATGAGCGCCTCAAGTCTGCTCTCGTAAAGCTTTCCGGCAGCGTGATTCTCATAAGCGGCAACGTAAGGCGGGAGGATTTTAATGCCGCCCGAGCGACGTGCCAAGTCCCAGTCCTTTCCGTTTCCGATGTGATCCATCAGAGATTGATAATTGTAGTGTGTGATCACGCCGACGTTTGTGATGTCGGAGTTTACCATGTTGGAGAGCGCAAAGTCGATCAGACGGTAGCGGCATCCGAAGGGAATGCTTGCCATGGTGCGTCTGCGTGTCATTTCGGGGATGCTTTGATCATGAATGTTTGAAAAGATCAATCCTGCTGCAATCATGTCCTTACCTCCTTATGCTTCCGAGATCATAGAACCTGCGGGGATCTTTTGTTCCGCGGCGATCTCAATACCTGCACCGACGACTGCGATGCCATCTGCCGTTTCTTTTGCTTCGCCGACCGTGGCATTTTGTCCGATAGAAACGTTTTCGTCAAGGATCGAATAGCGCACGGCTGCACCGTCCGCAACGGAGACGCCGTTCATCAGCACACTGTCCTCAACGATGGCGCCCTTGCCGACGTAAACGCCTGCTCCCAGAACGCTGTTGCGGACGATTCCGTAGATCTCACAGCCTGCGGTTATGGATGCGTTCTCAACGACTGCGCCACCGCTGATGTATTGAGGAGGCTGTGCCGTGTGGCGGCTGTAGATGCGCCAGGATTCTTCCGTGAGAGAAAGCTCGGGCGACTCTCCGAGAAGATCCATGTTAGCCTCCCAAAGGGACTGAATGGTTCCGACATCCTTCCAATAGCCTTCGAAGGAATATGCCATCATCTTCTCGCCTGAAGCGAGCATTGCGGGGATGATGTTTTTGCCGAAGTCGTTGACGGACTCGGGATCCTCATTGTCTGCCGCAAGGTATTCTTCAAGCTTATCCTTCGTGAAGATATAGATACCCATAGATGCCTTGGTGCTGTCGGGGTTCTTCGGCTTTTCCGTGAACTTGTAAATGGAGCCGTCCTCATTGGTGCTCATGATTCCAAAGCGACTTGCTTCTTCGATCGGTACGTCAATGACTGCGATGGTACAGTCAGCACCCGTCTCCTTGTGGTAATTAAGCATCTTGGCATAGTCCATCTTGTAGATATGGTCACCCGAAAGGATGAGCACGTACTTTGCGTCATAGCGGTTGATGAATTCCATGTTCTGCCAGATTGCGTTGGCGGTACCCTTGTACCAGTCGGCGCCGCTCTGACCCTGATAGGGGGCTAAGATCTGAACGCCGCCGTAGGTGCGGTCAAGATCCCAAGGCAGACCGTTTCCAATATATTCATTCAGGAGCAGGGGACGGTACTGTGTGAGCACTCCGACTGTATCTACGCCGGAGTTGATGCAGTTGGAGAGCGGAAAATCAATAATGCGGTATTTTCCACCGTAGGAAACAGAGGGCTTCGCGGTTTTTTGAGTCAATGCGTAAAGACGGCTTCCCTGTCCGCCGGCCAACAGCATGGCAACGCATTCTTTTTTCTTGAACATAGCGGGTTGATCCTCCTGTATATAAGATATTGTTGTATTGGGTACCGTTTCAGTCCTTCGCTTTTTTTCTCGGCGTCGGAGCGCGTCTGACAAGACGCAGAATCATGGCGGCGTGTGCGGGAACCGTAACGGGTACGGCTTGTGTATAACCGCGCAGCATGCAGGGAACCGTTTTTCTCTTTCCCGTATTTACGTCTCCCCCACCGCCGTAGCGGGTGTCGTCGGTGTTGAAGACCTCCTCGTAAACGCCCGCTGTCGGGACGGCGAGCAGGAAATTCTCACGCTTGACGGGAAGGAAGTTGATAAGGATCACCAGTTCACTTCCGTCGCGGGAGATGCGGCGGTAGGAGCAGATGCTCTGCTCTGCGTTATCCGCGTCGATCCAACGGAAGGTGTCCCAGCTGTCGTCTCTGTCCCAAAGGGCGGGATGTGCCAGATAGAAGCGGTTGAGCTCCGCATTGAACAGCTGAAGCCTTGCATGCATATCATAGTCAAGCAGAAACCATTCGATCTGATCTTCAAAATCCCACTCGCGGAACATGCCGATCTCGCTTCCCATAAAGAGGAGCTTTTTCCCGGGGTGCGTCATCATATACGTCATGAAGGCACGTGTCCCCGCGAATTTCTGCTCATATTCTCCGGGCATTCTGTCAAGCAGGGATTTTTTTCCGTGGACGACCTCGTCGTGAGAGATGGGGAGCACGAATTTTTCGCTGAAGGAATAGGTGATGGAGAAATTAAGCCGATTGTGGTGGTATTTTCTCCAGATCGGATCCTCCTCGGCGTATGCGAGTGAATCGTTCATCCATCCCATGTTCCACTTGAGAGAAAAGCCGAGACCGTCATTTTCAAAGCCTGTGATGTTTGCCCACGCAGTCGATTCCTCCGCGATGGTCATCACGTCGGGATAGGCATTTGCGAGATAAGAATTGAGCTTTCGGAAGAAAGCGATCGCCTCAAGACAGCGGTTGTCGCCGTATACGTTTGGCACCCATTCTCCGGGGCGTTTGTCATAGTCGAGGTAGAGCATGGAAGCGACGGCATCCACGCGCAAGCCGTCAAAATGATATTTTTCCAGCCAGTACACTGCGTTGGAGATCAAAAAGCTTTGTACCTCCTCGCGACCGACGTCAAATCGGCGTGTGCCCCATCCCTCGTGCTCCATACGGTCAAGGCCCTGATATTCGTAAAGCGGCTGACCGTCGAACTCATAAAGCCCGTGTGCGTCCTTCGGGAAGTGTGCGGGGACCCAGTCAAGGATTACGCCGATACCTGCCTCATGCATATGATCGACAAAATACATCAGATCCTCGGGACGGCCGTAGCGCGACGTGGGGGCAAAATAGCCGCATACCTGATAGCCCCACGAGCCGTCGAAGGGATGCTCGGCAATGGGCATCAGCTCCACGTGGGTGTACCCCATCTGCTTGACGTAGACGGAAAGCTCGTCTGCAAGCTCGCGATAGGAAAAATAGGTGCCGTCGTCGTGGCGCTTCCAGGAGCCGGGGTGAATTTCATAGATGTTGATGGGCTGTGAGCAGACGTGTGCGCGGTCAAAGCGCGTGCGCCGATGGCGGAGCCAGCCTGCGTCCTGCCAGTTGTGAGGGGGTATATCGCAGATGACGGAAGCAGTTTCCGGCGGAAGCTGCATCATCTGTCCGTACGGGTCTGCCTTGAAGACCTCTTTCCCTTTGTTACGGATGTGGTACTTGTAGGTTTGTCCGTCCGACACGCGGGCAGAGGGGAGTGACGCCTCCCATATGCCGCCATTTGTGATGCGAGTGAGCGGATCCGCGCCGATCTGCCAAGCATTAAAGTCACCGCAAACGGAGACGGCGTCGGCGTTTGGCGCCCAGACGCGGAAGAGGACGTGATCTGCCGTGCGGTGGACACCGAGATATTCGTATGCGCGGTAATTGGTGCCTTGGTGAAATAGATAGGGGGCAAGGTCAGCTTCCGACGTTTGCGTCTTTGGGGTTACCCTTTTGTTCTTTTGCAACGTTTCACGCTCCTTCCGTTTTGTGCTTACATAATATTATTATAACTTATATTACAAAATATTCAAGTGCATTTGGCGTATTTTCGGTAAAAACAACAAAAAAATAGGCAATATTACGGAAAGTGCTGCCCATTTGGTGCCGCATACGAAAAAACTGCGTTGCGGACTTTCGGCAGGTGTCGTTGATTTCTCCTTTTGTGAAGAATAAATAAACAAAAGAAACGGTGATTTTTTGGAACAATGCAACAAACTTGGGAAATACCATTGTAATTTTATCACAAATAAAGCACATTGTCAATGTGCATATTCTCCAAACATAAAAGCATATGGATGCTTTTTTATGATATGCGCATGCCGTTTTATGAAAATCTTTGCCGAACGAGGAATTATTTTGTTGCTTCTCTTTCCCACCAGACCGTAGCGAAGGAGATCCCGGGGGCGGTCAAGTGCTGCGGAGTCCCCTCTTGGGAAAGAGAAAGTGTACTGTTCTCTGACAGAGTAAGAACGGTCATCTTCCCCTCCTTTTGAAGACGGAGGACCTCGGTTCCCTCAAACAGGAGGTGCAGAGGTAGGGTCAGCCCGTCAAGCGTGTCGGTGTCTGTACTGTGTGAGATCACTCCACTTTCAAGACGGTAGGTTCCGTCGGTGCTTTTATACACTGTGATATCCTTGAGTGCGGCGGGAGAGAGATATTTGATGTAAAGTGTTTCGGACGTACCGGCAGTGCTGTGACCGATCTCCGCACAAAAAGAGATGCCGAAGAGAGAACCCTCGATTTCGGCTCGAAAGCTCTCCTTGCGATATGCGAAATATGTACCGCTCTTTGCGTCCGTACGTTGGCAGGACGTCAGTTGACAGACGACAAGGAACGCAAAAAACAACAAAATCAGTCGATGCCGCATAATTCCTCCGCGCTTTGTTTTCGTTATTTGGGATATACAGTATCCGTATGTCTATCATATGAAGATTTTTTCGAAATCATGTAAAAAAAGATTGCAATATTTGTCCGATTGTGTTATAATGGTCGCGGATAAAAATGTAAGGAGGTGCGCGAATGAGTGACGGCGGATATCGGCTGTATTCCTCTTTGGAGGATATCGGCGTCTCACAAAAGCTTGCACGGATCGATCTTTGCGCGTTGCGTGAGAATTATCGGATCCTCCGCAAATCCCTTTCTCAAAGAAAGCCCGATTTGCGGTTGATCTGCGTTGTCAAGGCGGATGCCTACGGGCACGGAGCGCGGGCATGTGTTCACGCGCTTCTTGACGAGGGGTGTACCTTTTTCGCGGTTTCTTGCATTGAGGAGGCGATTGCGGTACGAGCATCTTGCGATGAAAAGGGTGCGGATGCAGAGATCCTGATCCTCGGGTACACGGACCCTTCCTTGGCATATCTTTTGGGGAGACATGGTTTGACACAGACGCTCCTCTCCGCGGAATATGCAAGGCGGCTTGACAAGGCTGCGGAGGCGGCAGGTGTGCGCCTCTTGACTCACGTAGCGATCAACACGGGTATGAATCGCATCGGTTTTGATGCGCGCACAGATGAGGAATGTGCGATATCCGCACATGCGATCGAACGCGTATGTGCCCTTCCCTCTCTTGACGTGCGCGGAATGTTTACGCACTATGCGCGTGCCGATGAAACGGAGGAATCCGGTAAAGCCGCCACGCGTCTTCAGACGGCGCGCTATTCGGCGCTTCTTCGGGCACTCGAGGAGCGGGGTGTGCGTATTCCCTTGCATCACACCTGCAACAGTGCGGCGGCACTCGGGGGAGAGGCAGAGCTTTTTGACGGTGTGCGCCTTGGCATCGTTCTCTATGGGGCGGCAAGATTTTTGCATGCTGGGCTCAATTTGCGACCTGTGATGCGTCTTGAAGCAAAAATTCTTCATACGTATACGCTTATTCCGGGAGAATGTGTCGGTTACGGCGGCACGTTTGATGCCGAAACGGAACGGGAAATTGCAGTGATCGGGATCGGATACGCCGACGGTTGGCTGCGTGCTTATCGCGGCGCGAAGCTTCTTTTGAAAACCCGTGACGGTGTACATTACGTCCCCATGGTCGGGAACGTTTGCATGGATCAGTGCATGCTGGACGTTACGGGGACAGGGGCTCGTGTGGGGGACACCGTGACGCTGTTTGGCGGCGAGAGCGCGGATCAGCTCTCCTCCCTTTCTTCGCGTGCGGGAAGCATTGATTATGAGGCGTTGTGCCTTATTTCCTCGCGTGTGCTGCGTGTCTACAACGATTTTGAGAAATAAATGTCCTTCATAAAATATTTCTTTGCTCTTTTGTCGGGCGGGAGGTTTTGAATGTCTTTGAATGTCAAATATGAATACAAATCGCAGGATATTGCTTTTTTGGCGGGAAACTCCCTTTCCCCGCTTCCACACCTGCATCGGGATCTGGAGATGATCTGTATTCTTGAGGGAGAGGCGGTAGCATATGCGGATTCCACAAGATGTGAGCTTCATGCAGGCGACGTGTTTCTTTCCTTCCCGAATCAGATCCACTATTACGAGACGCATACACCGATGAAGCACGTGGGCTTTATTTTTAAGCCCGATCTCCTTCCCGAAATGATGGAGACCTTTACTATGGGATTGCCGCAGCAGCCTTTTATTCGTGGCGTTGCGAGCGAGCCGCAGGTGCGTGTGCTGATCGACGCGCTCTTTGAAACACACGGGCGAGAAAACTACCCGCATCTTTCCGAATTGCGGCGCGGGTATCTCCTGGCGCTCTGCGCAGAGCTTCTTCCACGCATGACGGTGGTGAAGCTTCCCGTGGGTGACTCGGCTTCTTTGCGGGCGATCGTTTCCTTTTGCAGCCGAAACTATTCGGAAAATCTGTCTCTTTCTCTCCTTGAGGAAAAGCTGCATCTGAATAAGTTCTACATATCTCATTTGATCAGCGGCAAGCTTGGCTTGCGCTTTAATGATTACGTGAATTCTTTGCGTGTCTCCGAGGCCTGTCGCTATCTTCTTAATTCCGATCACAGTATTACGGAGATCGGGTCCTTGGTGGGGTTCAATACGCCTCGCACGTTTAACCGCGCTTTCATCAAGCAGATGGGCGTTTCCCCTACGGAATACAGGAAGCAGCGGCAGAATGAGCTTACGGTGCATGCCGCTCGCATGGAGACGGACGCGGCTGTTGAAGTTGCCTGTGTATCGGATTGCGATGAATGTCCCGTGATATGAGAGTATTGTCGCCGATGTCTTATCAAAAGAGTACAAAAATAACAAAAAATGACCGAAAAACGGAGGAACCTTTATGAGTCGGATCAAGGATATAAGGCTTGCGCCATCCGGCGCGGAAAAAATTGCGTGGGTGGCATCCTACATGCCGATTCTGAACGCTATCAAAGAAGAATTTGAGCGCACGAAGCCCTTTTCGGGAATGAAGATCTCTATGTCTATTCACCTGGAGGCGAAGACTGCTTATCTTGCAAAGATCTTGCGCGCGGGCGGTGCTGAGGTTTGGGTTACGGGATGCAACCCCCTCTCCACACAGGACGACGTTGCGGCGGCGCTTGCGGCGGAGGGCTTTGAGGTTCATGCAAAGCACGGCGTTACGGAGGAGGAGTACCGCGCGGATCTGATCTCGACGCTTTCTTGTATTCCCGATCTGATCATCGATGACGGAGGGGATCTCATATCACTGTTGCACGGTGAATGCAGAGAGCTTGGCGCGCATCTGATCGGCGGTTGCGAGGAGACCACCACGGGGGTCCACCGTCTTCTGGCGAGGGAGCGTGCGGGACTTCTCGATTATACGATGATCGACGTAAACGATGCCGATTGTAAGCATTTGTTTGATAACAGATACGGAACGGGGCAGTCAACGCTTGACGGAATTATGAACAGCACCAATCTGATCATTGCGGGAAAAACCGTTGTCGTTGCGGGCTACGGATGGTGTGGCAAGGGTCTTGCCATGCGCGCAAAGGGGATGGGAGCCGTTGTGATTGTTACCGAGATAGACCCCATCAAGGCGATCGAGGCGGTTATGGACGGATTTCGTGTAATGCCTATGGACGAGGCTGCAAAGCACGGAGATATTTTCGTTACGCTGACGGGCTGTAAGGATGTGCTTGTGGAAAGACACTTTGCCGTTATGAAGGACGGTGTGCTGCTTTCCAACAGTGGGCATTTTGACGTGGAGATCAACAAGCCGGAGCTTGAGGCGATGGCTGTGGAGAGCTTTGAGCGAAAGCCGAATATCCGCGGCTACCGTATGCCGGACGGAAGGATCCTTAATTTGCTTGCGGAGGGGCGCCTTGTCAATCTGGCGGCGGGGAACGGTCATCCCGCAGAGATCATGGATATGTCCTTCGGGATCCAGGCTAAGAGTCTTGCATATCTTGCCGCTCACGGCAAGAGTATGGAGCGGCGCGTATATGCGGTGCCTCTTGAAATCGACCGTGAGGTTGCAAATATCAAGCTTGGCGCTATGGATATTTCCATTGATCGGCTCACGGAAGAGCAAGAGGATTATCTTGCACGAGTTGAATAAAGAATAGCAATATTTGTCTTGTTTCAAAATTAACGTCGATTTTTGGAGAAATCTCAGTCATGTCAAATAAAATGCTTGATAGCGCAAATCTTTCCTGTGACGTTGCGGTCATCGGCGCAGGTCATGCGGGAATTGAAGCGGCGCTTGCGTGCGCGCGACTTGGCGTTGACACGGTCCTTTTTACCATGTCCTTTGAAGCAATTGCCAATCTTCCCTGCAATCCCTCTATCGGTGGGACTGCCAAGGGGCATCTTGTCTATGAGATCGATGCGCTTGGCGGAGAGATGGGGCGCGCGGCGGATCTGGTCACGTTGCAGTCGCGCACGCTGAATCTCGGCAAAGGGGCGGCGGTGCAGAGCAAACGAATCCAGGCGGATAGAAAAAAGTATCAGTCTATCATGAAACGAACGCTTGAGACTGTTCCCGGACTTCGCCTCATTCAAACCGAAGTGATAGCAATAAATGTCTCAAATGATGGCGAAAAAGACAAATGCGATGTGAATTCCAAAGCAAAATATGTCTCGTCTGTCACAACACGCCTTGGCGAAGAGTGGAAATGCAAATGTGTGATCGTTGCGACGGGAACTTATCTGGAAAGTGAGATCTTTGTAGGGAACGTCAATTATTCTGCGGGACCCGACGGCTTTTTGCCGTCCAAAGGCCTCTCTGCTTCTCTTTCGGAGGCGGGGATCAAGCTTTTGCGTTTCAAAACAGGAACGCCTGCGCGTATCAAACGGGAAACGATTGATTTCTCGCTTCTTGAGAAGCAGCCCGGAGAGGAACCGATCCAGCCTTACTCTTCTTTGCATGACGAAGCTTTTTTTGACGGACTTGTACAGATCCCGTGTCACATTGTTTATACGAATGAAAACACACACCGTATTATCCGCGAAAATATTACGAGAAGCGCAATGTATTCGGGAAAGATCCATGGGACGGGACCGCGTTATTGTCCTTCGATTGAGGATAAGTTGGTTCGTTTTGCGGATAAGGAGCGCCATCAGCTCTTTGTGGAGCCGATGGGGGCTGATACGTCCGAAATTTATTTACAGGGCTTCTCCACTTCCCTTCCGACGGATGTGCAACAGGAAATGCTGCATTCCCTTCAGGGGTTTTCAAAAGCGGAAATTATGCGTTATGCATATGCGATTGAATATGATTGCGCAGATCCCCTGCAAATGGATGCGACCTTGGAATTTAAGTCTGTAAAGGGTTTGTTTGGTGCGGGGCAATTTAACGGGACCTCCGGGTATGAGGAGGCGGCGGCGCAAGGGCTGATTGCAGGCATCAACGCGGCAAGAAAGGTCAAAGGGTTGCCGGGGATCGTACTTCCCCGTTCTGAGAGCTATATCGGAACCTTGATCGACGATCTTGTTACCAAAGGGACGAATGAGCCTTACCGCATGATGACCTCGCGTTCGGAATACCGTTTGCTTTTGCGGCAGGACAATGCGGATCTTCGCCTTACGGAGCTTGGACACAAGGTTGGTCTTATAGATGATGTACGTTATTGCGCTTTCGTTGCAAAAAAGATGGCGCAGGAGAAGGAAAAGGAACGTCTGGAGAGCACGTACGTCTCTCCGGCTCAGGCGAATGCCTGGCTTTCCTCGATTGGAGAGACGCCTTTGAAATCGGGCGCTTCTTTGGCGGATTTGCTGCGACGCCCTCTTATTAGCTACGAGGGGCTTGCTGCGCTTGATGCAGATCGTCCGCAGCTTTCGCGTGCTATTTGTTTGACGGTGGAAACGGATGTAAAATATGCGGGATATGCCAACCGTCAATTGGCGGAGGTGGCGCATCGCAAAAAGCTTGAGGAGAGACGCTTGCCGGAGGATATTGATTATAAGCAGATCCGCGGCTTGCGACTGGAGGCGGCACAAAAGCTTTCAATGATCCGCCCCTGCACGGTTGGACAGGCATCCCGCATCAGCGGTGTCAATCCTGCTGATATTACGGTTCTTTTGATATATTTGGGCGTAAAGTGAGGTTTTTACATTGGATTTTGCAGAATTTGAGTCCTTGCTTACGGCGGCGCTCGAAAAAAACGGGCTTTCGCTCTCGGACAAGCGACTTTTTGAGAAATTTTATCTTTTTACAGAACATCTTGTTAAAGTCAATCAAATCACCAATTTAACGGCGATTCGTGATATTCCTTCCATTATTATAAAGCATTACGTGGATTCCTTGCTTCTTTCCGAACACATTCCCGTAGGGGCACGCGTTCTCGATCTTGGCTGCGGCCCCGGTTTCCCTTCGCTTCCTTTGGCAATTGTGCGGGATGATATTGATATCGTTTCCTTGGACAGCACGGCGAAGAAAATCGCTTTTGTGAACGAGGTGATCGCACTTCTGGAGTTAAAACATATAAAAGCGATTGTTGGGCGTGCGGAGGATCACTCTTTGATTTGCTCGCTTGGTTCCTTTGACATTGTTACAAGCCGCGCCGTTGCCAATCCGCTGGTATTGTGTGAGCTCTCCTTGCCGTATTTGAAGATTGGTGGGAAAATGCTTGCTATGAAGGGTGCGCAGATTGAAGAAGAGGCGGATCTCTTGCGAAAGAGCAGAATTCTGGGACTGTGCGGTGGGGAGAGAGCTGCTACCTTGACATGGGAGCTTTATTCTGAGGGTGGCAAAGAAATGCGTGGCGTGATCGTTGTGGAAAAGAAAAAGGCAACGGATCCGCGCTATCCGCGCCAGTATGCTACGATATTAAAAAAACCACTTTGACGATTTCGCAAAAGGAGAAGATGGCGGATGCGTTGAGCATCCAACATCTTCTCTTTTTTCTTTTGAACAAACGTTTCACGTGAAACGAGATATACATGTCTTTGCATGTTTCACGTGAAACGTACATTTTGACGTCTGCAGAGCTGTTTGTTTCACGTGAAACAATGGAGTGTCGAAAGTTTTTTCTGAGAACTCCTGTTTTTCTTGCAAATAACCGTTGCATTTGAAATTGTTTTGTGCTATAATATAAGGGAATACAAACACGCATCTTGCTTGTTGAGATGTGTGATACCATACATAGAAAGGAATGACAGAATGGGGAAATTTATTTCGTTCGCAAACCAAAAGGGTGGGGTTGGAAAAACCACTTCTGCGGTGAATGTCGCGGCTTCTCTGGGGATTCTCGGATACAAGGTGCTTCTGATCGATCTTGATCCGCAGGGGAATGCAACCAGTGGTGTGGGTGTTGTGAAAAAGAATCTGAAAGCAACAGCATTTGATCTTTTGGCGGGAAGTGCCGGTGCGGAGGATGTGGCGATCAAGACAAGATATGAAAACTTGTCTGTGATCCCTACCAATACAACGCTTGCACGTGCCGAGTTTGAGCTTGCAGACGTTGAAAACGGCGAGTATGTGATGAAAAACAAGCTGGAAGCGGCAAGAGAGGCGTATGATTACATTATCATTGACTGCCCTCCATCTCTTGGCATGCTGACGGTCAATGCGATGACGGCAAGCGATGGCGTTGTGATCCCGATGCAGTGTGAATTCTTTGCCCTGGAAGGCCTTTCGCAGCTGATGTTTACCATCAGCCGCATCAAGGCGCACTATAATAAGGATCTAAATGTGACGGGAATTCTGATCACTATGTACAACAACCGCTTGATCCTCTCGACTCAGGTCATTGGAGAGCTTCGTAAGCATTATGCGGACAAGCTCTTTGAAACACCCGTTTCAAGGAACGTAAAGCTTTCAGAGGCTCCCAGCTTCGGTGCTCCCGTTTATTATCACGATAAGCGTTCTAAGGGTGCAAATGAGTATATGAACATTGCTAAAGAGCTTGCGGAGCGCATTTAAGGGGGGGCGAAATGGCAAAATCGAGAAGTGGTTTGGGAAGAGATTTTTATTCTCTTTTGGATGATAACATTTTGGGCGGTGACAAAACCAATGCCGCTACAAATTTGCGCATTTCTGAGGTGGAGCCGCGAAGCGACCAGCCTCGTAAAACCTTTTTGCACGAATCCTTAGAGCAGTTGGCGGATTCTATCGCGCAATTCGGAGTTCTTCAGCCGATCATCGTTCGGGAAAGCACGCTTTTGGCGGGTACGTATGAGATCATTGCGGGAGAACGCCGTTGGAGAGCTGCGAAAATGGCAGGACTCAGTGAGATCCCCGCGGTTGTTTTGGACGGTGATGATCTGAAGGCTGCACAGGTATCTGTTATTGAAAACGTTCAGCGTGAGGATCTGAATCCCTTGGAAGAAGCGCAAGCATACGATGCTTTGATCGAACGCTTTGGACTCACGCAGGAGCAGGTTGCAAAGCAGGTGGGAAAGAGCCGCACTGCCATAACTAATATTTTGCGTCTGCTTCAGCTTCCCGACGAGGTGTTGGAATATTTGCGTCGCGGAGATATCTCCGAAGGGCACGCAAGAGCCTTGCTTGGTTTGAAGAATGAAGAACAGATGGCGCCTCTTGCACAAAAGATCGTGGAAAAAGAGCTTTCCGTGCGTGATGTGGAGCGTACGGTGCGTTTGATGAATTACGATCCTGCAGAGGCGGAGGAAGAGGATGGTGCTCTCACGCAGCGTAAGGCGTATATGCGTGATCTGGAGCACAGGGCTGTTACCATTCTCGGTAGACGTGTCAAGATTCTTAAAACGGGAAAGAAAAAGGTTGTTGAGCTGGCTTACAGTGACGATGACGATCTGGAGGCATTGTTAAAAACAATTTGCGGCGATGAAATTTTCGCCGGAAATGATTGAAAAAATACGCAAAAACGTAAATTGTAGGAGAATACTATGTTAGATATTAAGTATATCAAGGAGAACCCCGAGGACGTGATCGCGCGACTTGCGAAGAAGGGCAAGGACGCAAAGGAAGACATTGAAATGATCCTGCGACTTGACGGTGAGCGCCGTGCGCTGATCGGTGAGGTTGAGGTGCTGAAGGCTGAGCAGAACAAGACAAATAAGCTGATCCCTCAGTACAAGAAGGAGGGGAAGGATACTGCGGCTATCTTTGCGCAGATGAAGGAGCTGGGAGCTCGGGTGAAGGCCGACGACGAGAAGCTGAAGGAAGTGGAGACACAGCTGACCTCCTTTATGCTGGGACTTCCCAATCTCCCCGATGAGGATCTTTTGGCAGGCGGCAAGGAAAATAATCAGCCTTTGCGCTACTATGGTGAGCCCAGAAAGTTTGATTTTGAAGCAAAGAACCACGTGGATCTTTGCACGGATCTTGGACTCATCGATTACAAGCGAGGCGCTAAGCTTTCAGGCAACGGCTTCTGGATCTATTCGGGGCTTGGTGCGCGCCTCGAATGGGCGCTTCTTAACTATTTCATTGATTTCCATCTTGGAAACGACTATCAGCTGATGCTGGTTCCTCACATGCTGGGGTATGAATGCGGTCAAACGGCGGGTCAGTTCCCGAAGTTCCAGGATGAGGTTTACTGGCTGGAGACTGCGGAGGATGAGCGCCGTCGCTTTATGCTTCCCACAGCGGAGACCGCACTCGTCTCTCTCCATCGCGACGAGATTCTCACCGAGGCGGATCTTCCCAAGAAGTATATCAGCTATACTCCTTGCTTCCGTCGTGAGGCGGGTTCTTACCGCGCGGATGAAAGAGGTATGGTCAGAGGGCATCAGTTCAACAAGGTAGAAATGGTACAGTATACGCTTCCCGAAAAGAGCGACGAGGCATTTGAAGAGCTTGTTACCAATGCTGAAAATCTTGTCAAGGGGCTGGGATTCCATTTCCGTACCGTGAAGCTGGCGGCAGAGGATTGCTCCGCTTCCATGGCACGTACCTACGATATTGAGATCAACATTCCCTCGATGAATGGCTATAAGGAGGTTTCCTCCGTTTCCAATGCGCGCGATTACCAGGCTCGCCGCGGTATGATGAGAGTAAAGAGAGAGAACGGAAAGACGGAGTTCCTCCATACGCTCAACGGATCGGGTCTCGCTACCAGCCGTATTTTCCCTGCATTGGTGGAGCAGAATCAAAATGCAGACGGAAGTGTTACGGTCCCCGAGGTTCTTCGCAAATATATCGGTCTTGACATCATTAAAAAGTAATTTCTCCGCGGAAGATCTTTAAGGAGAATGATATGCATACCATAGGCTTGTACGTTGCCTCCGGGTTGTTTTGGGAAGGCATGATCAACAGATTCAAAGAATCCGTCGTTTACCAGCTGATTTCTTATTTCTCCGAGCGCTACTTCAGTGTGAGCTTTCACAGATACGAGCATATCCCGCTCGGTCCCTCGGCGAACCGAAGCGCTCAGATGATTATTCTGGCGGCTGTCATTGCCTTGATCATGGCATCTGTCATCATTACCGTCACAAAAGCCAGGCAGGTCAGATTCGTCAGAAAGCTTTTGAAGGGGGAATGTTTTTCAACGGCGACCGCAAAGACGCTTGCGGAGCTTGGTGAATTCAGAAGCACATTTCTTCGCCGCGAGCTCTCGCGCGGGGGGACGCTTCGCCGATGCGTGTATTGCGCGCGTGAGGATATTGTCGAAGCATCGGATGCCGCTTTTGAAAACGGTTCAGCGACGGCTGAAGTTGCGGAGACTGCGGATCTTGAAAAAAAGGAGACCGCAGAGGATCCTTCCGAGACTGCCGAGCAAAAGGCATTACGCATGCACGAAAAAAACAGACTTTCGGGGGAAGGGAAGCTTGATTTTACAACCGCGCGTTTCTATATCCCGAAAGAACTGAAGTACTTTGCGGACGTGCGATTTGAACGCAGAGGGTTTGGGTGGCTGACGGTGCTGCTGACCGTGGCACTTTCCTTGGTGGGAGCAGCGCTCATTTGCCACTTCCTGCCGGACTTTATCCAGCTCTTGGATAATTTGATCACAATGACCGCACCGCAATGAGAACTGAATAAAAATGAAAAACAACGGCGCACCTCGCAGGATCTGAGGTGTGCCGTTGCTTTTGGTTCAGTTGAGTAGATAAGATTCCTCTGTAGTTTCCAGAAGAGAGGTAAGGAAGGACAGAGCAGGAAACGTGAAGGTGATCTGCTTGAATTCACCCATGGCGCCCGTGGCAGAAAGCAGGGATCCTGTCGGGAAATTGGCTTCCAGCACCAAGGCACCGTCATGCTCTGCCGCATAAAAATGAGAAAAGGCGGGGAGTTTCAGAATACGATCAAGAAGCAGGGACTTTTCCTTTTTCAAGAGTTCCCGGTAGCGTGGTTGAAGATATTGCCGTACAGAGGGAGTCTGGCTGATCGTAAGAGAAAGCGCGCTTGATTCATGGCTTATTGTCGGAATTTCCTCGGATGAGAGTGCCCCCGGGGAAACTCCGGATTCGTGTGCTTGGGCAGTGACGCCGTCAATGAACTTTTGCATTCCGAGGAACGTAGCAAAAAGAAAGGCGATCAGACGGTATCTTTCTTCTGTTGACAGTGCAAGTGGGCGGAGAGGAACGTTGGTGCAGGTCAGTTGACAACCGGCAAAGTTTGCAATGAGTCGACAAAGCGTGCGGGGATCTGTCGTTGGCAGGTCTGAAAAGATGCGGTTGGTATAATAAAAAATTTCTGCCAGGATCTGCGGAAGTGAGGGATCGTACGTGCCCTTCAGATCTTCTTGAGAGGTGCGGAGTATGGGCGTTGTTGAGAGCAAGAAAGCTTCGTCAAGCACTGCGCGGACGTCTTTTTCGGGCGCCTTTACGTGGATCACAAGCAGTAATCCTGTTGATTTTTGCATTTGCGAAAACAGAAGAAGTGTTCCGTGTATGCTTGGGACGACAAACACCTCCTTTTCCGAGGTGAGGGCGGCGCGACAACGCTCATACGATGCGGCAGAGCCGTCAAGCAGAGAATATAACGACGTGTTTTCCTTCATTGTCGTCCCGCGGGAAGCGATGATTCTGAAATTGTCATGTGCGAAAACGATCGCACTGTCCTCGCGGAAGATCCTTCCGAAGGCTTCCTGCTTTCCTTCAAAGAAAAGGCTTTCGGGGACGTAGGCATTGATTTTCTCCATGGTTTATAGGACCTCTTCGTTTCATTGCTTATATTTTACCACAAATTCTTTAAAAATGCTATAGGGAAGAGAAAGTATTTGTGATCCGATTACATCCAGTGTGTATCGCCATAAGAAAACTTGAAAAAAGTATTGCAATCCGTTCGTTTCTTTGTTATAATATTAAGAGAATGACAATAAAAGAGGTAAACCTATGAGCGAAAAGCTGTCTGTACAGCCCTACAAAGGGACACGTGATTTTTATCCGCAGGAAATGCGCCTGCGTAATTGGTTTTTTGGCGTGATTCGCCGCGAACTGGAGAACGCCGCATTTGACGAATATAACGGTCCGATGCTGGAATCTCTGGAGCTTTATGCGGCGAAGAGCGGTGAGGAGATCGCAAATAAGCAAACGTATAATTTTATGGACAGAGGCGAGAGACATCTTGCCATCCGCCCCGAGATGACACCGACGGTGGCGCGCATGGTTGCTGCAAAGATCGGCGATCTTTCTTTCCCTCTGAAGTGGTTCTCTATTCCGAATATGTATCGGTATGAGGCGACGCAAAGAGGGCGTTTGCGCGAATTCTGGCAGTTGAACGTGGATATTTTCGGGTGCAACACATATGAAGCGGACCTTGAGGTCATTACCAGTGCTATTCGCATTTTGCGTGCCTACGGTGCGGACGAAACGATGTTTACCGTGCGGATCAATAACCGTCGCTTTTTCAACGACGTGATCGCGGCGATCACCGATAAGAACGCCGAGGAAAGCCGTCTTGTTTCCAAGGTGATCGACCGTAAAAACAAGGTGACGCGCGAGAGCTATGAGAAGGATCTGCGTGCTTTGGGACTGTCGGACGAGCAGATTGGAAAGATCGATGCTCTTTATTCCATGAACGTTGCGCAGGCGACGGCTCTTTGCCCCGATTCCGTCGGCTCGTGCGAGCTTCGTTCGCTTTTTGCGGCGCTTGAAAAAATGGGACTGGATAAGTTCTGTGTGTTTGATTTCGGAATCATTCGCGGATTGGATTATTATACGGGAACGGTGTTCGAGGTCTTTGACAACGCGCCCGAAAACAACCGTGCGATGTTCGGCGGGGGAAGATACGACAACCTGGTGGATCTCTTTGTAAAGAATGCAAAGATCTCAGGTGTCGGATACGGTATGGGAGATGTGACTCTGGAAAATTTCCTTGTAACACACAAGCTTGTTCCTGCATCCTTTGGAAGCGGTGTAAAGGTGCTTGTGACAAGATTCGAGGACGTGCCCTACGAGGCATATACCTCTCTTGCGGAGCGTTTGCGTGATGCGGGAATCGTTTCTTCTGTTTATCTCGGTCAGAAGAAGTTTGGAAAGCAGCTTGAGTATGCAGTAAAGGGTGAGTATTCTCACGCCGTGATCATGGGCGGTGACGAATATGCGCGTGGCGTTGTGAGATTGAAAAATCTTTTGACACGCGAGGAAAAGGAAATTTCCTTGGATGCACTGATCGAAGAGCTTCAATAAATATCATCATGCGAGGAGGAATGCAGGTCTTGCTTCCTCCTCTGCGTATAGGGAGGAAGTATGCGCGCTTTTATTTATACAGGCGGCACCGTTTATGATGAATACGTGCTTGAAAAGCCGCAAAAGGGAGATCTTGTCATTAGTGCGGATGCGGGCTTTTTAACCGCGCAGCGCTTGGGGATCACTCCCGACGTAATGCTCGGTGACTTTGATACGCTTGGGGAACCGAAGGTGCCCGAGGGCGTCGAATGCTTACGCTTGCCCGCTGAGAAGAGTGTGACAGATACGCAATACGCGGTCGATCTTGCCGTTGCGCGCGGAGCAAGTGAGCTTGTGATCGTAGGAGGGCTTGAGGGGCGATTGGATCATACACTCTCGTTGCTCTCTGTTTTGGAGGAGCTTTGGTCTGTGAAGGAGCGACGTGTCCATGCGATCATAACGAGTGGGAAAAACCGTGTGCGCTTTGTCAGAGACAGCGGCGTGATCCTTCCCAAAAGTCAGTACCGTTATTTTTCTTTGATCGCAGCGGATGAGCGTGTGAAGGGAATTACCCTTGAGGGGTGTAAATATCCCTTGAAGAGAGGGGAACTTCGGCGCCTTCGCCAGTGGGCTGTTTCCAATGAGGTCGATGGAAACTGTGCGCTTGTCGAGGTGCACCGCGGAGGCGTTTGGGTCATTGAAAGCATGGACTGAAAAGTCATTTTTTAATATACGTATCGCAAAAAAGGGGCTTCTTCTAATGAATCAGCCCCTTTTTGATATTATACTCTGAACATCATGTCGCCGTAGGTGGGTACAGGCCAAAACTCGGATGCGGTAAGAACCTCCATTGCGTCCACCGAAGCGCGAAGCTCCTCCATCAGGGGGATGACCTTGGAAACGTAGTATTCCGCACGTGCCTTTGCATCGGTGAGAGATGCGGCATACGATTCCTCAACCTTCAGCTTTTCCACACCGCTATAAGCGCTTGCCACACAGTCGGAAAGGCGGCGTACGATATCCTTTTCCACGGCACAGGAGAGATCCTCACAGATGGCACGCTTCTTTGCCGCTGCGTCTGCGATCAGCGCAATATACTTTTCCGCGGCGGGGATATAGTCGCGCGATGCCATAACGATCATCGTCAATGCTTCAATGTTGATGATCTTCGAATAGTTTTCAAAATAGATTTCCTCGCGGGAACGCATTTCCGTCTCACTCATAACGCCCATGGAAGAGAAAAGAGAGACGTTTTTGGAATCCATAAAGGTTTTGTATGCATCGACCGAGGTGCGCAGATTGGAAAGTCCTCGTTTTTTGGCTTCCTTTTCCCACTCCTCCGAGTAGCCGTTTCCGTCGAAGATGATGCGCTTGTGCGCAGTGAAGGTTTCACGAATGAGCTTTGCTACAGCCGCATCGAGGTTATCCGCGCCTTCAAGGACATCCGCGAACTGGCGGAAGGATTCCGCAACGGCGGTATTGAGAACGGTGTTGGGAAGCGCGATGTTCTGAGAAGAGCCCAGCATACGGAATTCAAATTTGTTTCCCGTAAATGCAAAAGGAGAGGTGCGGTTGCGGTCGGTGGTATCCTTTCGGAAGACGGGAACGGTGGGGATTCCCAGATCCATCATCGCTTTTTTTGCGCCCTTGTATGCGGTGCCGTCCACGATCGAATCGATCAGTGCGTTTAATTCCTCACCCACAAAGACGGAAACGATCGCGGGAGGCGCTTCGTTTGCCCCCAGACGGTGATCGTTACCTGCGTGCGCAACGGAAACGCGCATCAGATCCTGATAATCGTCCACTGCCTTGATGATCGCGGCGAGGATCAGAAGGAACTGTACGTTTTCCTCGGGGGTCTTTCCGGGATCCAACAGATTTTTTCCGTTTGCGTTAAGCGACCAGTTGTTGTGCTTTCCGCTTCCGTTGACACCTGCGTATGGTTTTTCGTGGAGAAGACAGACAAGACCGTGCTTTTCCGCGATCTTTTTCATGTACTCCATGGTCAGAAGATTCTGGTCAACGGCAATATTGGTTGTGGCATAAATGGGAGCCAGCTCATGCTGCGCGGGAGCCGCCTCGTTGTGCTTGGTCTTGGCGTTGATGCCCATGATCCACAGTGCCTCGTCCAGATCCGACATAAAAGCGGCAATGCGGGTCTTAAGAGGGCCGAAATAATGGTCCTCAAGCTCCTGTCCCTTGGGGGCGGGGGCACCGAAAAGGGTGCGGCCCGTATAGACCAGATCCTTGCGGCGGTCATACATCTTTTTGTCGATGATAAAGTATTCCTGCTCGGCACCTACCGTAATATCTACGTGCTTGCTCTGCGTATCTCCAAAGAGACGCAGGATGCGAAGCGCTTGATTGCTCAGCACGTCCATCGAGCGAAGAAGAGGGGTTTTGCTGTCCAACGCTTCACCCGTGTACGAGCAGAAGGCAGTGGGGATGTAGAGTGTGCCGTCCTTGACGAATGCATAAGAGGCGGGGTCCCAGGCAGTGTATCCGCGCGCCTCGAACGTTGCACGCAAGCCACCCGAGGGGAAGGAGGAGGCGTCGGATTCGCCGCGGATCAGCTCTTTTCCCGAAAACTCCATAACGACCTTACAGGAGCCGACGGGAGAAATGAAGGCGTCATGCTTTTCGGCGGTTACACCCGTCAGAGGCTGAAACCAGTGGGTGTAATGCGTAGCGCCTTTTTCCACTGCCCAGTCCTTCATCGCGTTTGCAACAACGTCCGCAATGGAAGGGTCGATCGTTCTTCCCGTGGCAATGGTCTTTGTCAAGGATTTGTAAACCTCCTTGGGGAGGCGCTCGCGCATAACGTCATCATTGAACACCATTGAACCGAAAATTTCGGAGATTCTTCTATCCATTGGTTTTATGATCCTTTCTCTTTCGAAACGAAAATTCAAAATTATTATATAACACAACTGTTATTTTGTCAATCCCCGCACAAAAAATAATGCGCGAGATTCATATTTTTTGCCTTCCTCGCATTTGATAAATCATCTTATGCATAACAATAAAAGTATAACGAGAATAAGAATTGATATTAAAAAAGGAAATCGAAAGCAAAATGAAAGGGAAATGAGCAAAAAAGTGATTGACAATTTGTACAATCTTCAAAAAACTCCCTTTTTTGCTATTGACAAGCAGAGAAAAGAATGCTATTATATTATATATATGTATATCAATTTGAGTGCCACCCGACTCCGATGACGGGCGGCGTTTGGATATGTTGCAGCCTCCTTTCGGGTGAGGCAAAAAATACGGAGGTTCTTATGAAGAAATTTCGCAGGATTCTTGCCATGATACTGGCAATCGTCACTGTCCTGACAGTGACTCCGTTGAGTGTATTCGCCGATACTTGGCTCGGAACGGAGACCGAAAACACTACAAACACCGATACGAATACAACGTCCACCCACGTTACGCTGACGGTGGACCCCGAGGTGTTGATTTCCTACATCAAGAGCGGAGACCGCGAAGGACTTCTTTCGGGGATTTCTTTTGACGGCTTGCGCGATATTCTCACGAAAGAAGAGCTGACAGAGATCTTCCCGGAAAAGGAGATCCAAAAAATTGCGGATATCCTTTTGGGAGAGCTTGAACTTGAGTTTTTGATGCAGTACATCAACGTCGATGAGCTTTTGGCAGGTATGGATATGACGGCGTTGATCGAAGCGATCAAGGAGATCGAGAATTTGGAGGACTACGTCAAGAATTACGACAAGCTGATGTCTTATCTTGACGATGGGGATCTCCTCGGCGTTGTCGATTGCGTTAACACCGATGCGCTGATCAAGGATCACAGCGACAAGCTTTTGCCGCTGGCACTGGAGCTGGGGGCGGATGAGCTTGCCAAGCTTGTGGACTTGGAGCTTCTGATCGAGAAGGAGATCGTTGACTTTTCGACGGTTTTGAATGAGACGTATCTTAAGAGCATTACCTTTGACACATTGTACAAGGACTATGTAGACGAGGGAAAACTGATTGAGTACGTGAACAGTAATTTTGAAAGCCTCGGTAAGCAGTTGATCTCGTACGTCGACGAGGAGGAGCTGAGGGAGCTGTTTTTGATTCCCGAGGAACGCCATCAGTTTGAGCCTTATATACAGTTCTCCGAGCTCCAAGCTTTGATCGTGCAAAAGGAGATAGAGAACAATCTGACCTCCGCAGAACTGTTGAACTATTTTGAGAAGCCGAAGCTGTTCGCACTTGTCAAAGGTCTGGATTACACAAAATTTGATCCGTTTGTGGATGAGGATCGGGCAAGAGAGATCATTACCGCTACGTTGGATGACAGCGATAGCTCCAATGATCTGATCGCGCCCTCCAAGCTGCTCCCGTACATTGATATGGAGCAAAGTGTTTTTTACATGGAGGAGCTGCTTGCGAGCGATCTGATCAGTGACAAGCTGATCGGGGCGTTGCTCGACGGTGACGCCATTGGCTTTACGGGCGTGAACGAAGAGCGTGTTAAGGAGATCTTTGTTGAATCGGTCGAAAACGGAGATCCTCTGATCGCCCCGGAGAAGCTGGTTGATTACGTTGTCGATTACGATTTCGACGCTTTGATGAACAGTACGCTCGTTACAGATTCCATTCTCGAGGAATTGGTGAACGAAAACGCTGTCGATCCCAACACAAAAGAGGTTCTGGATGCTGCCAAAGCCGAGACGATCCTTCTGAACAGGATCGGTGCTGCCAAGCTCGTGCCGTACGTGACAAGCTTTAAAACGGCGGAACTGCTTGCAAGTGATCTGATCACTACGCGCGTTGTCCAGACGCTTCGTAACGACAGCAGTGCGATCAATAATTTTGAAAGCTGTGTTGACAAGACCAAGGCAAAGGATATCATCGCAAGCTCTCTTGCCAACGAGGACGAAACGGACGACTTGGTGAACGCAGAGGACCTGCTTCCCTACATCGACATGGAGCAGTGTTACATCAAGGATATGACCGCATTGATGCAAAGCGACCTTATCACGGACGAAGTGTATACTGCTTTGATCGTGGCAGATGAGCCCGCAATCAATTTTATCGGGATGACGAAGGCGGAGAATCCTCCCATTTCGATGTACGATCTTTATCACAGCGATGCAATTGATATCGTCAAAATGCTTGACCATGAGCCTCCCTTCATTACCCTTGAGGAAATAGAGGAGGTCATCAGCTTTGAAAAGATGCTGCTGGGAGATCCCGAAGAGGGACTTTCCCCGATTGACAAGGACCTCATTTTGGGGACTCATCAGATCTTCCACCCGGAGGATATGATCAAAACGTCGGATGACGACGAAGGCCTTTTTTCGCTGGAGGTGCTTGCTGCCAACGAAATTCTGAAATTGCAAAAGCTGGTGGACGATGCGCCGAACGGATACAGCGACCTTGTGGATGTTGCCGAGCTGAAAAGGCAGATCAATGCGCTTGGGGATAAGAGTGCGCTGATTGACTGTATTCCGGACAAGGAAGCGGTCGTTCGAAAGATCGGTCCCAAGAAGGCGCTGAATGCAACCGGGCTTGGCTACGGTGTGCTGATCGAAAAATACGTAACCGACCGCACGGCTTTCTTTGAGGCTCTCGGAATCGAAGATCTTATTTCCGAGATCCAAGCCGCAGGAGAGCTGGAAACGATCTTTGACGTAGAGGGACTGATCAATAAGATCGGTGTTGCGAAGCTGCTTAAAATGGTCGACGTTCTTGAGCTTTTTGATCAGCTTCGTGAGAACGGTGGACTTAAAGAGATCGTAAAGGCAATTGACTACGAGACGTATCTTGCCGTTTTGAACTATGCCCTGAGTATTCTGGAAAAGAATATCTGCAAGATCAAAATCAACGGCACCGAGATCACGGAAAAGGACGGTAATCTTCTTTCCTTCAAAACTGCGACGTTGGTTGACCTTCTGATGGATGACGTTCTTCCCGAGCTTGATGATATCATCAACATGGGGGACGACGGAAAGGTCTTCAGTGCGAGCGTATCGCTTACTTATGCGTCTGAGGAGACGAACGGCGAGGAGAAGACGAAGGAAATCGTTTTTGATGCCGTTCTCGGAAGCGGTGTGGAACGCGTGAGAAATGCCGCGAAGAGATTCAAGGAGCTCATTGAAAAGTACCTCAAACAAGATTTCACGGACGGTATTCTGACTTTGGATATCAGAATGCCGAGCAAATTCGCAAGCGCGATCCGCGTAGCGCTTGAAAAGCTTTCTGCCGAGGGAGATCCCGAGCTTGAAAAGCTGAAGAATGACATTCTGGATCTTTACGATGCGAATGCCAATGACGTAACTGCGTTTATCGATGGCTTGACCTTGGAGCAGTTTGTAGCGCTTATGGAGGCGATTGATGCATCCCGATTCGACGATGCATACGGCGAGGTGATCACAAACGATTACGTACAGACCTTGCTTGAGTACATCAAGGAAAAAACGGGATACGATTTTACCAATCTGACTCCCGCGGATCTTCTGATCAAGGCAGGGGAGCTTCCCACTCTGGAGTCTCTTTGCGACAAGATCGAAACAAAGCTTGATCGCGAGATCGAGGCGTTTGACCGTTTGCCCGATGAGGATCCTGTGGAGGTTCTTGAAAAGCTTGCTGCAAAAGCGGGGCTCGACGTAGATCTGAAGAAGCTTTTGGAGGACGCAGCGGCATCCGAGGATCCCTTGAAGACCCTTTACGAATCTGCGACCGAGCTTGTTGCGAATGCCGGAGATGCCTATGAAGCCGTCAGCTCCCGTGTTGTCAGAGGCTTGAACAAGCTTCTTTCAAGCAAATACGGTGCAAAGCTTGCGGGCGTTCGATTGATCGATCTTTACGACGGCGAGGGCGTATTCAAGTACGCAAAATCCATTTCCTACGATCCGCTCAACGTCATAGAGCGCCTTGTCGATAAGGGAATTTCTCTGCTTGGAAAGAAGCTTGATGAAGAAAAGCTTGCCGAGGTCTCCAATCTTTTCCTCAGCTATTTTGAGTCTGATGGCGAGTTGAAGCTTGGCGTAGACGTTACGCTTCGCACGACGGATCTTTACAGAATCGATTTTTACGAGCATGTGGACGGGAAGCTCGTTCCCATTCGCTCCGCCTTCCTGCCTGCAGGCACGGATCTTGCGTTGGTTCAGCCCTATGAAACGGATTCCCTGCATCAATTTATTGGTTGGGAGGATACCCGCACCGGTGATATTTATCAGAAGATGCCGGATAACGACGTTGAGGTGGTGGCACGCGTCGATGACAATACCTACTACGTGTACTTCTACACCCTCGACGGAACGAGACTTGAGGATGTGATTTCTGTTACGGCAGGTGATAAGCTTGCCGATTACACGGATCGCATGGAAGAGATCGTGCGGAATTACCTTGTTGAGAGCAACGCCTCCGAGGATATTGCCGCCATCGATTGGTTGGTATATTCGGAGGATGGTAAGCATACCCCCTTTGATGCATGGAGTACGCCCGTGGGTTCTGCGATGATGCTCACGTGGAAGCACTATTACAACGTGAAGATCGTGAATCCGCTGGATTCCTCTGCGACGATAAGCTTCCCGGTTCCTGCGGGAACTCCTCTTCGTGAGTTTGAGAAATATGCGGAGATGGTTGGCTTCACAGGCTTTGAGGAGGGCCGTATCACGTGGATACTGCCCGACGATAAGATTTTTTCTCCCAATACGCCTGTTAACGACAATCTCACCCTCACTTGGTCTGCGTCCTATAAGGTCACGCTCAAGGACGGAAACGGACAGGAAATCGGATACGTGTCGATCCCGTACGGATATTCTCTTGCTGCTTATATGTCGGATCTTCGTCAGCTTGTGAAGGATGCAGTCGTGAATGATCCCGACGACGCATGCATTGAATTTTATAAGGATGGGGTCCTGTTGACCGAGACGGAACTTGGTACTCCTGTGTCTTCGGATCTGACGCTTACCTGGAAGCATTATTACAAGGTGACTGTCATAAAGCCCGGAACGGTTAATGCTGCGTTGGGAGAACCGATCAAGCTTTTGGCAGGCAGCGACCTGGCTTCTCTTAAGGCGACTATTGACGCGCGTGTTATTGCGCTGAATTCCAATTTGAATGCTTCCAACGTTGTGTGGTTGCAGGGAACCGACGAGTTTAATTTCGATACGAAGATCGATAAAAACATTACCCTTACGTGGAAGATCGAGTTCCACGTCACGCTGATCGATCCGGCAGATCCCTCCAATCCGATCAAGGTTATTCCTCTTGACGAAGGAAAGGCGCTGGGGGAAATTCTCGAGGATATGAACAGCGCGGTCAAAGGACTTCAGAAATATTCACAGCTTGAATTGACGCAGGACAATATCAAGTGGTATGATTATGCTACTTCCCAAAAAGTGGCTTCGTATGAAGTGCCCACGGAAGACAGAACTCTTTTCTGGAGAATCTTCTTCACAATCAAGGTGGTTGACCGAAACGGTGACCAAATAAGTGATTTGAACTTCCCCTTGGAGCTTGACGAAAAGTTGACTTCGGCTGATGTGGCAAAAATTGAAACGAAAGTTCTTGCGCATATCAGAACGACCGATCCCTTTGTTCAGCCGGGTGACATTGTTTATAAGGTAGGAAATCAGGAATTCAAAGAAGAAGATTGGTATACGGCTCCGAAGAAGGATCTTACGATCTCCTTTGAATACAAAACGTACCATGCTGTCACGATTCAGGATGCAGCAGGAAACCCGGTTCATACCGAGGGAGCTCTTGCCGGGTTTAAACTCTCCGATGCGCAAGTTCATACGATCAAAAACAAGATCCGTGGGAAACTTGGACTGAGCGAAGAGCAGCTTCCGGATAAAGATATCATTCTGACCAAACCGGCCAACGGTGCCTATGCGGATTTTGATCCTACCTCCGATGCATCTGTTATCACAGAACCGATCACGCTTTCCTGGAGAATTGCGGAGTATTACGACGTTGACGTCGTTTACTTCGATGAGACGGCGCAGGAGTGGATCTCCAAGGTCTACACTGTAAGAGAGGGCTTCAGTCTTAAAACCTGGGACGTTAACGGTTGGAATGCAGTAGGGGGACAGGAAAGATCCGTATACGATGCAATGGAGTCCTATCGCTACGGTATTACGGGCGACCCGGCACCGTTTTACGCTTATTTCTGGGCGGAGATCAACTCTGCCAACGAGATCAGCGAAACGAATTATGATGCGAATGCCGAAGTTGAGAACGATCTGCGTTTGACGTGGGTGCACAAGTATAACGACGTTTTGATTTCGATTGAGATCGTTTCCCGTCCTGCAGAGCAAGGCGGAAGCGGTGAGCGGTTGGAGCTGATCACAGGTGTCGAGAAGGGTAAGTATCTGAAGGATTATCTTTCCATACTTCCGTATGCGCCGCAGGATGGCGGTGATGCTACCAACTACTGGGCATGGCTCAAGAGTGTAACGGATGCGGATAACCCACATCTTGTCGACTATGTGCATGAGTACGATTTTGCTTGGAGCTTCAACGGTGTGACGTATGAAGAGAGCGCTGAGAATCTCTATCTTACGGAAGCTCTGACGCTTACCTGGACGTATACGATCGACTATGAGAGCGCGGGGCTTGGCACTGTTGACGGTAGCTATACCGGCGACACCGAGAATGACGACTACGTCATCATTGTGCCCTCGGATACCAATGACAACTGGGAATTGAAGTGGAACGGTGCTTGGTCGACGAATGCGGAAGTTCCTATGAAGTTCAGAATGTCTGCGGACTTCCTTAGAAATGCGTCCCTTGAGGAGCACGGTGTGCGCTTCAGCGCAAGCGACTCCAATGAGAAAATTACACTGTCCGCAGCGCTTCTCGGTAAGCTTTTGGCAAAGGCGGAAAATGATGAGACGCTGTTCTTAGAGTATACTCCCAATAGTGGAGACCGTAGCTTTGATTTTACTTCAAACAGCGGTGCCGCGTACTATGAACTCGATTTCCATGATTCCGACGGTGTCATCAAGCTTGGTAATTTCACGACTACGGGTGAGGATCCCGACGTGTTGATTACTCTTCCGTTTGAGAATGCAGTTTCGAACACAGGTGGCGTTAAGACCTTCATTTGTGTTGAAGAAGGGACAGGGTATGGCAAGTACGAGATCTTGGCATCCAGTGTGAATGATAAGACGGTTACCTTTGCCGCACCTCACTTTTCCGCAATTTCGATCGTCAACCAGTATCAGATCAGTATTAAAAAGCCTCATGCTTTGCAGGCAGGCGCTACCTCTTTGACGGCTTATCCGTGGAATGAGGATATTGCGACCAACTATCCTATTCTGATCAATTCTACGGACGATAATCTCAACTATTATCCTGCGGGCGCTGAGCTTACGATACAGTCGTTCTCCGTCATAGCAAACTACAGCTCTAAGATAAAAATCACAAAAACCACTGTTCTGAATAGCAGCTCCGGCGCAGTGTTGGGCGATCTTCCCACGAGCGGTACCTACACAATGCCTGCACACGCGATTTCTATGCAGTTTGAGTTTGCACCTGTGATCTATTATGTACATTATTATAAGGATAGCTCGCTTCTTGGAACACTCAGCCGTTCTTATACCGCATACATGGTAGAGAGCCCGGCAGACAAGGCAGCGTTTAAGGCAGAGATTCTGAGCCTTGCAAATCTTGCAAGCCTTGGCGAGGATTATGCTGATTATACAGCCGAGAACGGTTGGTATTGGGGCGGATTGAACGATGCCCAGATCGGTGTTTCTGACATTACCTTGAATCTTCGCTGGGAGGATCCGTCACCCGATGATCCCGATGACCCCGACGATCCCGATGATCCCGACAATCCCGACGATCCCGACGATCCCGATGATCCCGATGATCCTGACGATCCCGATGGTCCCGATGGTCCCGGCCTTCCCGACATTCCCGAAGGAGATCCGACGGAGAGTAAGATCAAGGTGATCTTCTATGATGAAAAGGGTAACCCTGTTAAAGACAAAGACGGTAATGAGTACGTTATGTATCCCATTTCCGTGCTCACAAATCTTTCGGGCTTCCCCACGGTAGAGTCGATTTTTGGTAGCAATGCAGATCCTGCAAAGATTGCATATTGGGTCAACAAGGCCGACGGAACGCGTATTCCCGACGGATATACCTCTGCACAGTGGCGTGCGCTTGTAGAAAGCACCGATACTATTGAGGTTTGTTTGACGTATACCTTGCGCTCCTTTGTGATCGGTACGGATGGAAATGCGATCGTGCTCCTTGGGAACACATCGGTAACTTCTGCCGTGGTTGGAGCAGAGCTTGTTGTTAAGCTTAAGGGCGGGCTTGATGAAAGGATTCCTACCATATTGATCAAGACGGCATCGGGTGAGACCGTTGCCAAGGTGATCAATAAGGAGCAGGTGACGATCACAATGCCTGCGGAAGATATCGTGGTTTCCGTGACCTATGCGACTTCTGTCGTTGAGTACGAGGACGCAGAGGGCAATAAGCAGAGCGCTGTGGAAGGGACCGTTGTTGCCCTGCCTCCGCTTACGCTGACACCCGGTACCTCGATCGATCTCTCCAAGCTCCCGTCCGAGCTCTTCCTGTCCTCTGTCCAAACAGACAAGGATCAGCTTATTTTGACCTTCTCCTATATTCTCAGAGCCGATTCGGATGCGAAGGCTTTCCTGAAGGCACTTAACGGCGCTGTTGCGAAGATCGAATATAAGGATAAGTTCATTGTCAACGGTACGGTCTTTGACAGTGCTGAGGAAGCCAAGGCAAGCCTTACGTCTGATGATGAGTTCAAGGATTGGAGCGAAAAGTATGACAAGAACCTCTATTTTGGCTCTTTTGTTCAGAAGAGTCACTCCTTCCCCTGGATCCTGATCATTATTCTTGGCATTCTGCTCTTCTTGATTGCGTTGATCACACTCTTCTACATCCTTTATGTTAAGGGCATTTTGAAGCCTTGCCTCTTCTTGAAGGCAATCACCTCGATCGTATCCGTGTTCTTTGCACTTTGCATGGCTCTCGCTGCGGCATGGCTGTGGATCTTGCGCAAATTCGGATATGATGAGCAGAGACTTCTTAAAAAGTATCCGCTCCTGAAGTCTCGCAAGAAGAATCAGGCTACGCTTGAAGATTCCTTGGATGCATTGAAGAACGTGGATCCCGCATTTGAGAATACCGCAAGCACGGTGTCTGTTGAACGGATCGCGCAAAAAACGCTTTCTGTTGAGACTGAAATGTATTCCTTCGAGGAAACGACCGAGGAAACGACCGAGGAAACGACCGAGGAAGCAACCGAGGAGACGACCGAGGAAACAACCGAGGAAACAACCGAGAAAACGACCGAGGAAACAACCGAGGAATAAGCTCTGAAAAAGAGATGCTAAACCCATGAAAATATGGGAAACCCGGGGGTGCCGCGATTTTTGCGGCACCCCATATGAAATGTTGATCATTGGATGAAGATATGAAATTTTCACAGCATTATACCGTTAAATGGCACGATACAGATCTGAACCGATGTGTCACCCCCTCGGCAATTCTTATGTACATGCAGGAAACGGCAGGAGAACATCTCAAATCGCTTCTTTTTTCCATGGACGAGCTTCGCGATAGGATGGGACTGGCTTTTCTTTTGAGCAGTATCTCCATTTATATACACGAGCCGCTCTATGCCGATGATGAGATCGACGTGCAGACGTGGGTTTGCGAAAGCAGAGGGCTATCCTATAACCGTTGCTTCTGTATTCTTCGCGACGGGAAAACGATTGCCGAAGCGAGCTCGGTGTGGGGGTTGTTGGATATTGCCAATCACCGCTTGTTGAAGGCGGATGAATCTCCGTTTAAGGCAGAGCCTGAGGCGCCCTGCCAACTGCCGTTACCAAGACGTCTTCAGGTGTTGCGCACCGAGGACATGGAGGAGGCGGGAGATCGACGCATTGTGTATTCGGATATCGATTATAACGGGCACATGAACAACACACATTATCCCAATCTTTTGTGTGATTTTACCCCGGACATCTGCAAGCGCCGTGTCAAGGGCTTGATGCTTTCCTTCTTACATGAGGCGGCGTACGGCCACACACTGCGCGTCTATCGCGGAGAAAGCGCGGACGGTTTGCGTTTTCGAATCGTTGATGCGGACGGCACGCTTTGTACGGAGGCTTTACTTTGTACAGAGGAAATACAATAAAAAAAGTAACCCAAATGCGTTTGGGTTACTTTTTTATTGTATCGCGAAAACCCCGCCATAGTGGCGGGGTTCAAAAAAGGGTATTGCCGATAAGGAGAAGTGAAATGAGAAAAAGGGGTAGCATGTTTTTGATGAAGAGCCCTCCTCCGGGAGGAGGGGGGTCACGGTGAAACCGTGACGGGGAGGAGCCCGCGCGACTGTGAGTACGCACACCCAAGCGGTGTGTCATTTTGTTTCTACACGCAGGCTCCTTCTGTCATTTTGCAAGCAAAATGCCACCTCCCTCTCGGAGGGAGGCTCAATAGCAACCCGTTTACGGGTTGCAAGTATCCGTTGCATGGCTGGCAGGCCAATCTCAAGCACACTTGTGTGCAGCCGGTATCGGGTAGGGCTATGCCCGAAAATGAAATACCACCCGCTATGCGGGTGGATATTTATTATGATTTCAGAAGTGCTTCAAAATGATCTGTGGCAAGCTTCATCTGCTTCATACAGCTTTTGGCGTAGTCGGTAAGCTCGCGGCTTTCTCTGTTTCTTGCGATGTTCTCTGTAGGAAGGCCGCATAGGTTCATATGGTACTTCGCGGTCAAGGGGTAGGGAAGTCCTACCTCGGTAAAGCCGAAGGTGCCGATGACGGATTGGATGAGCTCAGCACGAGCGGGCTCTTTATCAAAGCTCTTGCCGAGCCATGCGTAGAGTGCGGGGTGAAAATTACACATAATACCGCAATATCCGTCGCCACCGCTCCGCATGCTTTCAAGAAGCGTTTGGCAGTTGGCGTTGAGAAGCTTGAAATGGCTCCCCTTAAGCTGCTTACAGCGCTCCGCGATGAGAGCCGCGTCACAGCACGTGTCCTTCATATAGTAGAATCTTCCTGTAGAGAGACACCAGTCGAGAATACGTGGCGTGACGAGACGTTTGTAAGGATGCGGACACTCGTAGAGCCCAAGCTTTATATCCCCCGGAAGTCTTTCGAGCAGTCGCTCTGCATTTTGAATAAAGACGTCATCCCCACGGTTTTCCGGGTCGAGGCGGTTTGTGATCAGGATCAGTGCGTCGGTGCCGGAGGCTGCAATAGCACAAAGCTCCTCTACTTGTTCATCGAAGCCATCGCTTGTGTGACCCGAGGAAACAACCGTAAATTTTCTGTTGTGCGCTCTTTCAAGCTCCTTGGCACGTGCGTATACCGTACGGTTGAGCGCAACCTTTTCTTCAAGGGAAAGATAGAAGATCTCGCTGGACTGACAAACGGCAAATATGCCGTCAAGTCCGTTTTCAAAATACCAGTCTACGTATTTTTTTGCGGTTTCAAGATCCACACTGCCGTCCTTTTTGTAGGGGGTGATCATTGTTGTAAGAATTTCCATACGTTGCCTCCGATTCGAATGTGCTACGTTCATTGTATCAAAGAAGAGGCGAATAAGCAATTCCATGGGAAGACATTTTTTTATGAAATACGGACATTTTTATTGCAAGATTTCAAAAAGCGTGGTATACTGAATATGAAAAGATCGTTTCGGAGGCAAATATGCACATTGTTTATCGCCAAAAAACAGGAGAAGGCTTCCTTGAAAGCGTCGGCATTTTTTCAGCATGCGTAAAGCAGATTGATCTTGAAAGAGATGTCCGACGCACAACGAAAAAAGAGCACTATCACACAAGTTATGAGCTCCACATCATTGAAAAAGGCACGCAGAGCTATACGGTGGATGATGTGGAATATACGTTGAGGGACGGCTGCTTTTTGCTTCTGCCACCGCGAAAAAGACATTGCGCCAAAAGCTTTGCACCGCATACGAAAAAGGTCTCTTTTACGTTTGAGCTGCTTGATGGAGAAATGCTTTCGGAAATGAAAGACGTTTTGTTCGGAACACTTGACGAAGAGGCACGGGAGTGCATTGCGCGCTTCATTTCGGAAAGGCGGCAAAAGGATGGTTTTGCGGATCGCATGCTTGCGTGCTTTGTTTTCGAAAGCATTGTTCGTATTTTACGCCTTTGCGGCGTGACGGGAAACACAGAAAAGGGAGCCGCTGAGGAAGAAGACATACGACTTACTATGGCAAAGCAATATATTTCGGATAATATTGAATTTGCTCCCACCATTTCCGAGATCGCGGATTACTGCCATTTGAGCACTAAGCAGCTGTCGCGCATCTTTTGCGACGGTGAGGGAATTACACCGACAGAATACATACGCAGCCAAAGGATCGAGCGGATACAGACGTTGTTGGTGGAAAGTGAGCTTGCGCTTTCAAAGATCAGTGAGCTCATGCATTTTCCCAACGAATACTATTTCAATACTTTTTTCAAGCGCCTTGCGGGGATGCCTCCGGGAGAATATAGAAAAATGCGCGGATGAAAGAGATGAGGAAGATTCCAAAAAGAATCGATCCTCATCTTTTTTAATGTTTGAACGGTATGAAATATTTGCGTTTTTTGTGATAAACTAATAAAAAGAAAGAGAGGTATACAAAATGAAAAAGATCAATGAGGGTATGCTTGAAGCCTACAAAAAGCACTTGTGGAACGATGAAAAGGCAGAAGCGACGATTGAAAAATATTTGAGGGATGTTACAGAATTTTTTGAATGGTATTTCGAGAATTTTGGCGAAAGAGAAATTACAAAGGAAGCTGTGCTCGCTTATAAAAATCTGCTTTGCGAGCAATTCGCTCCCGCCAGTGTGAATGCTGCTTTATCGTCATTGAACAGTTTTTTTAGTTATATGGACCGGTTTGATCTGAGGGTTAAAAGTTTAAAAATTCAAAGGCAAATATTTTCCTCGGATGAAAAAGAACTGACAAAGCGGGAATATGAGCGCCTTCTTTGCGCGGCACAAAGGAATAAAAATGAAAGGCTGTACTATTTGATGCAGACGATCTGCTCTACCGGAATTCGCGTTTCCGAATTGAAATTTATTACGGTGGAGGCGGTGCTTCGCGGTGTTTCTGAAATCAACTGCAAGGGGAAACTGAGAAGAGTGTTTTTGCCAAGGCAGCTTTGTAAGCTTCTTGCGCATTACACAAAAAAACAAAAAATAAAAAGAGGTCCCATTTTTAGGCTCTTTGTCAATAGTTGGGGTAGAAAAAATCTGACGAAAAGATAAAGAACTATTAAATTGCATAGGAAAAGCGTCACGAAGCGAAGCGGAGTGGCGCTTTTCCTATGCGCCGG
>SVSZ01000114.1 GCA_015064025.1 Oscillospiraceae bacterium
GCCACTAACGCAGGACCGAAGCCCTACGTCCGTTCGACTTGAATGTGTTATGCACGCCGCCAGCGTTCATCCTGAGCCAGGATCAAACTCTCGATATCATGGTATCATATCGCGGTTCCCCGCGTTATAATCTTTACTATCGAGCTTTTGCTCTTAGCATTTTACTTTTGTTTGAGTAGTATTCTCGTTTGAATTGTTCGAGATCCGTTGCACATACTTTATATGCTTTGTACTTCTCTCTTGTTGTTCAATTTTCAAGGATCATTCGCCGCTTTTTTCGCGGCGCCCGATTATTATACCACTTTTCAACTCCCTTGTCAATACCTTTTTTTAAAGTTTTTCAAGTTTTTTTCGAGTTTTTCCAGCGGGAAGATGCCGCTCGGGACGACATCTTGCATATTATACCACATCGTGAAAGAGTTGTCAAGTACTTTTTCACAAAAAATCAAAATATTTTTTTGCAAATTCACCAAAACTATCTCCAAACAAAGCATCACGGAAAGGAGGGCTTCGAATGCTCACGCTGATTTTACGAACGCTTCTGATCTACGTATTTCTGATCCTTACGATGCGGCTGATGGGAAAGCGTCAGATCGGAGAGCTTGAGGTTACCGACCTGGTCACCACGCTTTTGCTCTCGGAGATCGCCTCGCTTCCCATCGCCAATCAGGACATTCCCGTTTCGTTCGCTCTCATTCCCATGGTGATCCTGCTCACGCTGGAGGTGTTTTCTTCCTATATATTGCTCCGTGTCCCGCGCTTGAAAAGCTTCCTGTCCGCCCCTCCCACCGTGCTTATCCACAACGGCACGCTGATCCAGCGCGCCCTATACGAAACGCGCATCACCATTGACGAATTGATGAGCGAGATCCGCCAGCAGGGGCTGACCGATCTCGCCCAGGTAGAGTGCGCCATTCTCGAAAAGAACGGAAAGCTGACGGTGCTTCCGCGCGCAGCCTACGCGCCGCCCACGTCAGAGCAGTTAGGGCTTGACGTAAGCGACGAGGGGTTGATGCACATCGTTTACAGCAACGGTGTTTACAGCGACACGGGACTTTCGCTGATCGGGCGAGACCGTGCGTGGCTTGATCGGGAATTCAAAAAGAAAAAGCTTTCTCCCGACAAGCTATTCTGTGTCACCGCAAACACCAACGGAAAACTATATTGGATCGAAAAGGAGAAGGAAAAGAAATGAAATCTCTCGGCGTCACCGTACTCCTGCTTTTGTGCGTGCTCGTTCTCTCATTTTTGAATTATCATTACGTCAACGACGCAATCAAAGGAATGAACGAGCGAATGGACAAGCTCCCCGACATTCACAGCGAAGAGTGTGTTGCGCACGTTCGGGAGATTGACGACTACTGGAGATCCAAGGAAGCGATCCTCGAAATGACGATTTCCTATCCCTTGATCGATCGCGTTTGCGAGCAAGCCTCCCTTCTTCGGGCGTGCGCCAATGCGAAAGACGCATACGGCTTTTACAGTGCCCGAGCGCTGTTACTTGATGCTCTGGAGGATCTTGCAAGATCCGAGCGCATTTGTCCCGGAACCCTTTTTTGAGTGATACACTTTTGTTGCGTCAAAAATCGAGCCGCGGGCAATGCCCGCGGCTCTCTTATTTATGATTTATCCAGGACATACTGCCAGATCAGCTTCTGCATACGATCCGCCATCAGCCGCATTCCATCGGCGTTGAGGTGTGCGGAATCAATAGCGTATACCTTCTTCCATGCAGCATCCATCATATGAATGCCCGTCAGATCGGGATCTCCCGCATCAAGAAGAACCACACGGTCGTTGCTTGCATAATGGGTACTGTATATCTGCTTCATACCGTTGGCAACAAAATCCATACGGTCTCTGCCGTTCTTCGATTCCTCTACGTGCCACGAGGTAATCAACACAACCTTTGCGTTCGGATAAAGCTCAAGGAGCTTTTTCACCATCGCATTCACCGCGCCCATATACGTGCTTCCGTCGGTGTCGTTGACCGTTCCCAACGGCAAATTCCATCCAAAGTCATTCCAACCGCCCTCAAGAAATACAACGTCCACATCTGCGGCGGTCTTATTCGTAAAGTCTCCGTATTTGTAGTAGTTCTTTGCGGTCGTCCCAAACTTGTAATTCGGATCGTTCATCAGCTTGTCGTACATCGAGGTGCGGATTTTTGCCCCCTCGGGATACGCCGCATCGTTTTTCGCGACTGTCCAGCCATTGGTTCCGAGATTGGTCAGATTCCACGAGCAACGCTTTGCAAGGATCTCCAGCCATTGCTCCCCGTCGGCAAGCGTATGACCGCCAAAGAGACTGTCTCCGATTGCCAGCACGTCCATCCCTTCCAACGCCGTTGCCTGTCTTTCCATACGCTCCGCCACGATCTCCTTTAAGTAAGGAAGCATCGCGCTCGCCATCATATTCATTCCAACGTCGTTGAGATGGTGACGGTCGAAGGAATACTTTGCTCTAAAGACAGAATCAAGCATATTGACACCGGAGACGTCGGGATCTCCGGAATTGATCATACGCACACGGTCATTGTTTTTGTAAAGCGCCTCGTAGAGATCCACCACGGAGGAGGTGTATTCGATCGATTTCGCGCCGTCCGTTCTCTCTTGATCGATATTTTCCCACGCCGTCATCATCACGACGGTTGCGTTGGGATACATTTCCAAGAGCTTATCCACCATCAGTCTCCAAGCGCCAAGGAACTCCTCGGGATCGCTCGAGCCGATCTCACCAAGCGGTGCCTGCACCTTTTCTCCGTAATCGTTGCTCCCCGAAAGCAAAAGGATCAGATCCACGTCAGCCGCGACCCCGGAGGGGTTCCCACAGGTGTAATAGCGTGGCTCATCCTTTCTCGTGCTTCCGAATTTATACTTTTCGGGAGTGTTCATCAACGCATCGTACATCGAGAAGTTCGTGTGCTCTATGCCGGCAGTTTTTGTGGTGATGGTTGCACCACCGACACCGAGGTTGGTCAAATTCCATTCGTAGCGCCGTCCCAGCATATTGATCCACTGATTGTATCCGTCGCCGTTTCGAGCCCCCTGGAAAAGGCTATCGCCGATTGCCAGCACGTTAAGCCCCTTGAGCTCCATTGCCGCAACGCCTGCATATTTTTCAAGCTCTAAGCGTACCCCCGCCGAAAGGCTTGTGTTCCCGCGAATCTCTTCGTCTGCCGCGATGGACATAATCGAGCTTACGGCCTTTTCCCTGTTGTTTTCGGAAAACACGGTAAGCTTTTTACCGTTCGGCAACGTCACCTGGACATACCCGACACCGACAAAGGCTCTGTTGCTATTTCCTTCCTTGATGTCCACAATTGACCCTGCAAAGGTATGACAGTATCTCATATTATAATCATACCACGCCCCCTCCGGAAAGGGGATGTCCAAATGGTTTACCGTATCCAGATACTCCGTCGTGATCGTCTCCTGCGAGAGCATATCCAGCGGGAGTATGACCGTGCCGATCTTCAGATCCTTTACGTTTTTATCCTTTTTGATCTCATCGTAATCCTTGGCATTCAAGGCAGTCAAAAAGCGCAAGCCTATTCGCTCCGACGTGCGAACCGTCCGTTGACCGACGATCGGATCAAGACCCACGTATCTGGTATTGATCACAGTGCCGTCAACAACGTCAAAGGAGGTCTGTTGCGTGTATACCGTTGATTGCCCCGGCTTTGTCACCTCTGCGTAAAGAAGCTTTTTCTCATGCTGTGTCAGATCAAGCCCGATGTCAAGGTCGACAACAGTCTCCTTTCCATCCAGAATGATCGTTGCTTCCCTCGAAGAATAAACACGGATATTATCAATATCTACATAGCTGGTATTGGCTCCCAGATCCGTGGCGGTATATCCGTCGACACTCTTTCCACAACGTGCAAGGACGATCTGATCAGCGGAAAGCTTCACATCCTTACAATTGATATAAGCCTGTGTCTCCGTTTGCATCTTCGGAGTGTTTTTTTGGCGTGCGTACAATGCACCGTTGATATAGATCTCGTACGTACCCTTTGCGGGATGGTAGGAAAGCCGAAGCTTGTTCCATTGATCGAGCTTCATTCCCTGCGCCCCGCTGACAACAGTTCCACAATTTACAAGAGAACCATCCTTTAAATTGATGCTAAAAAGAGCAAGGTTGATTCCGGCATCCTGCATCACGACGCCGCCCGCAGTGGTAAAGGTATACTTGGCAAACGATGCCTCAACCATTGCGCTTCCACTCCCGTTGTAATGAGGCCTGTAATCAACCTCAATCGTAAAGCCGTCGCCACTGTTGAGCGCCGTATGATCGATCTGCAACGCAGCATCACAGTTTCCTGTGACCGTCTCCTTTCCCGCGTCATCCTTTGCGTAGCTTCCGACAAAGGGGATCCGCAGAAACCTTTCGTTCCCCTCCCCCATCACCGTTTGATGGATCGGCACCGAGACAAAGCCGTCCGCCTCGGTGACCGCGCGGTTTGCTGTCAAGTCATTAAAGCTTTGATTTGCAAAATCCGTTTGTTCCGCAGAAGAAACAAAGAGTAGCGACGGAACAAGAAAAAGCAAAGCCAACAATAGCGATAAAATACGCGTTCTCTTTTTCATAACGATCATCCTTTCCGTTCGTCTTATACAATTATTTTATCATATGAGAAAGAATGTGTCAATAACATACTCGTGTTTTGAGCACATTCAGATATTAAAATCTTCTTGAATACAGAAAAGAAGACCCACAACACCAAATGCTATAGGTCTTCTTTTCATATTTTTGCCGTTTTAGATCATCGGATCGAAGGTATCGGGCAGAAAAGGATCGGCAGGATTTTCCTCGGGAGCAGTGCTACCCTCTGTGGGCTCGTCGGTAGGTTCCTGACCCTGAGTAGGAGCCTGTGTGGGCTCGTCGGTAGGATCCTGGCCCTGCGTAGGAGCCTGGGTAGGAGCCTGTGTGGGCTCGTCGGTAGGATCCTGGCCCTGCGTAGGAGCCTGGGTAGGAGCCTCTGTGGGCTCGTCGGTAGGATCCTGAGCCTGGGTAGGAGCCTGAGTAGGAGCCTGGGTAGGAGCCTGCGTGGGCTCATTGGTGGGCTCATTGGTGGGCTCATTGGTGGGCTCATTGGTGGGCTCGTCGGTAGGCTCGTCAGTAGGCTCATCGGTGGGAGCCTGGGTAGGAGCAACAGTCGCCCCCTCGGTGCCGGTGGTCTCACCCTCGCCATCTCCGGAGCAAGCAACCATAGCCACAACCACGCATAATGCGAGGAGAACCATTAAATATGCTTTCCAGTTTTTCATAGAAAATCTCCTTTGTGTTTGTTTTTTCAAGGCAAAACGTAAATTTTGTCTCCTATGTCCTTATTATACTCGCAAGGGGTAGGTTTGTCAAGCAAAAATAATTAATAAAAGATTTTTTTGTCAATTTGCAACAAAAGGAAGCCCTTCTTTTGTTCATATATTCCCACGAAAAAGGCACAAATCTACCTTTAAAACCAAGGAGTCCAAACGCTGTTATCATCCTCGGGCGTTCCGTCCGATGCCGTCAGAATATCCTTGTCAGAAAAATAAATCCATTGCACCTCTGCGGACACGTAAGAAAGGCGACGGTCGCGGAGTACATTCATAAGCATTTCACTATTCATCAGTACCACGGACTCCATTTCTCGGTAGTTTCAGCGGGAGGATTCGTAGGCTCCGGTGCCTTCGTAGATTCCTCCGTAGGCTCTTGTGGCGGTGTGGGATCCGGCGCGGTGCTTCCGTCATCGGGATCCGGCGCGGTGCTTTCGTCATCGGGATCCGGTGCGGTGCTTCCGTCATCGGGATCCGGCGCGATGCTTCCGTCATCGGGGTCCGGCGCAGTGCTTCCGTCATCGGGGTCCGGCGCGGTGCTTCCGTCATCGGGGTCCGGCGCGGTGCTTCCGCCATCGGGGTCCGGCGCGGTGCTTCCGTCATCGGGGTCC
>SVSZ01000006.1 GCA_015064025.1 Oscillospiraceae bacterium
CGCGTCTGTCACCGATTCCCGCCTACGCAGATCCTGCCGAGCGTCCCGCCTCTGTGACGGCACCGACGGTGGAGAAGCCCCCACGCCGCCCGATCGAGCCCACGCCTGTGGACCCTCCGGGGGTGGCACCTACGCCTGTTGCGGATCCCGACAAGGATGGAATTCCCAAAAAGCAGGAGACCTATCCTACGAGCAAGCCGACGGCACCCGTGCTTGATGCGCTGACCTCGCGCCTTGTTGAGGAGGTTCGCGTGGGAAGCTTGAAAAAATACGAAGGAAGCACCGATGCCATCACGCTGAACCTTACGAAAAAACTCCAAAGACGGGTGTCGATCACCAATATGAAAACGGTGATCTTTCACGGGATCGACGGAACGGTGCTGGGCACTGTCAACGTCAATTACGGTGACAGCGTTTCCTTCCCCGTGCCGGATCACGAGCCCTCCCCCGCGTATACGTACCGCACGCTTGGTTGGGTCACAGCTGAGGGCGGGGGCGTAGACCTTTCGTTCATAACGGAGGATCTTGATCTCTATCCGCATTATGAAATGACGAAAAAAAGCTATACCGTGACGTGGCGCATCCTCGGTGCGGGCGGTAATGAGACCGATTACAGTGAGATCTGGACCTGGGGAAGCACTCCCACACCCGCATACGACGTGCCGTGCACATCTTATGAAACGTACGGCTACCGATACGTGTTTTCGGGCTGGGATAAGGAGATCGCGCCGGTTGAAGGAGATGTTCTTTACGTTGGCAGCTTCCAAAAGACGCCAAAGGAATTTGCCATCCGTTGGGTCGTAGGAGACCTGGTCTTTACCGAGCTTTGGAGCTACGGCTCGTTGCCCGTCTTTGAGGGGGAGACTGCGATGGTATCGGCAAGCGAGGAATGCACGTTCCTCGGCTTCTCTCCCGAGATCTCTTCCGTGACGGGACCTGCTACCTACACGGCGCGCTATGAAAAGAAGCCGTATGCCGTGGGAGGATCTGCGACGCCGCTTTCGATCGTTTCGGATACACGCTCGCTTACCGTGAAGGCGGGGACGCATGCCTCTGTCACAGTCGCGGATGCGGCACGCATTGCATCGAATGAAAACAAGGCACTTTGCATTGATTGGGATAACGGATGCAGGCTGACGGTTTCTGCCGAGGCGCTCTCTTCGATTTCGACGGCGGGATGTACACGCGTGGTGCTGCAGAGCTTTGAAGCGGAGGGAGAGGCTGTTTATGAGCTTCATTTTTACAACAGCCGTCTGGAGGACGTAACGCTTTCCGAGACGGGGATCACCCTGCAATTGCCTTATCGGGAATTCGAGGACGGAAAAACGACTGCCTTTTACCGTGTGGACGAGGCGGGGGTGCGTACGCGCATCGAGCAGACTGCCATTTCCGTTTCCGAGGGGGTGAGTGTGCTCCGTGCGTATTCTTACCCCATGAGAGTGAAGGACAACCCGCTTTGCAATACGATGTCCCTTGGGTGGGATGCCTTGATCGGAGAGACCGTTTCCTTGGATCTTGTTTGTGAGCACGGGTATGAGATCACGGGTGTGAGCGTTACGGATGCCGCAGGCAATGCACTTCCCATCAAGGATCTTTCCTTTGTGATGCCCGAGAGCGGTGTGGACGTGGTGCTTACGGTAGAGCCGATCCTTTATCACGTTGTGTTCCGAAGCGAGGGCAAGGTTCTTCTTGAAAAGACCTACGCTTACGGGGAACAGCTGCAGCTTCCGAAAACGCCCGTGAAGGAAGGGGACGAAACCTACCTCTATACCTTCCTTTCCTGGGGACGTGAGGTTCCCGTGTATCTGACGGGGGAGGAGCGTGAGCTCGTCTTTGAGGCGCAGTTTTCAAAGGAGGTAAGAAATATCGATTACGAGACGGGACATAACAACAATCTCCTTTTGGAGGTCGTGCTCCCGTGTGTTCTCGGCGGAATGCTTCTTCTTGGTACGGGACTTACCGTGCTTTTGCTCCTGCGTCGCAGGCGGCGACGCAGACAAGGATAATATAAAAGGAACAAGGGCCTTCAAACGAGATTGACGTTTGAAGGTCCTTGCTCCTTTTATCCCAATAGCACGTCTGTGACGAGCATCAGGCAAAAGCCGACGAGGAGTGCATACGTAGCTCCCCGTTCATGCCCGTGTGCATGTGTTTCGGGAATCATTTCGTCGCTGATGACGTAGAGCATCGTGCCTCCCGCAAAGGCAAGTGCAAAGGGGAGGATCGCTGTGGAAAGGGAGACCGCAAAATATCCGATCAGTGTTCCCGCAACCTCGACAAGACCTGTGAGCATCGCAAGGAAGAAGGTCCTCCGCGGCTTGATCCCGGCGGCGAGCATGGGTCCGATGATGACCATTCCCTCCGGAATATTCTGCAGGGCAATCCCGCCTGCGATGATGAGCGCCTGTGATGTATCTCCCGAGCCGAAGCCGACGCCTGCCGCAATTCCCTCGGGGAGATTGTGGATGGCAATGGCGCTGACGAAGAGAAGCACGCGGCTGACGCTTGCGCTTGCATGCGTCTCCGTGTCCGCGCCCGCAAGCTTGTGAAGGTGAGGAACCAGACGGTCGATCAGATTGAGGCAGAGCGCACCTGCAAAGATGCCGACAACGGCATAGATCAGTCCCGCGTTGCCGCCGTATTCAAGGGAGGGCAGGATCAACCCAAGCACTGCCGCAGCCAGCATCACGCCTGCGGCAAAGGAAAGGACGATGTCCGAAAAGGTGTGTGAAACACGTTTGAAGATAAAGCCGATAACGGCGCCGATGACCGTAGCACCTCCGACGCCGATCGCTGTCAGTAATACAAGCTCCATAAAGCGTTAATTTTCGATGGGCTCAAAATCCGCGGCACCGTGCTTGCAAAGGGGACAGATGAAGTCCTCGGGAAGCTCGTCACCCTCGTAAACGTATCCGCAGATCTTGCAGACGTAGCCTGTACGCCCCTCTGTTTTCGGCTTCGGCTTGACGTGCTCGTGATAATATGCGTACGTCATGGATTCCTTATCAGAGAGCACGCGGGATTCGCTTACCGAGCAGATGAACATACCGTGCGTATCAAGATCAACGTAGTCCTCCACCGTAAGAGAGAGGAAGGAGTTGATATAACGCGGCAGGAAGATCAGCCCGTTGTCCGAGCGCAGCGGCTCACAGCCCGCAAACTTGTCGGTGTTTCTGCCGCTTGTAAAGCCGAATTTTTCGAAGACGGCAAAGGGGGCGTCCACTGTCAGACAGTTGACGTTCATTTTGCCGGTTTGCTTGATGATATGATGGGAATAATTTTGCTTGTTGATCGTGACCGCAATGCGGTTGGGAACGTTTGTCACCTGCGTGACGGTGTTGACAATGAGCCCGTTGTCACGCTTTCCGTCGTTGGAAGTGACGACATAGAGCCCGTAGCCGATGTTGAAGAGCGCGGAGAGATCGTTCTTATTTGCCGTGGTGCCGCTTTGCTCACGGTATTCGCGGCAGATCTCACTCACCATTGCGTCCAGTGCCGCGCGGCTCTCTTCGTTCAGGGCGGAGAGGATGCGTACCGTGGTGGGGATATAGGTGAGGTTTTTGCACTTCTCCAGCATTGTGCGCATGACCTTGGCGGCAAGAGGCGCCCAGCTTCCGTTTTCAATGAAGGCGACTGTCCGGTTGGAGAAATTGCGCTCCGTCAGATGGTCGATGAAGGTGCGCATGAAGGGGAAGATATCTCCGTTGTAGGTCGTAGTCGCAAGCACCAGCTTGGAATAACGGAAAGCATCCGACACAGCCTCAGTGACGTCGCATCTGGCAAGATCGTAGACCTTGACCGCGGGAGCACCCTCTGCGCGGAGCTTTTCAGCGAGTGCGCTTACGGCACGGCGGGTATTGCCGTAGACCGAGGTGTAGGCGATAACGACGCCTTCTTCCTCTGCCTCATAGCTTGACCAGGTGTTGTAAAGCCCGAGATAATAGCCGAGATTTTCACGAAGCACAGGACCGTGCAAGGGGCAGATCACGGAAATGTCAAGCCCTGCCGCCTTTGAGAGAAGCTTTTGCACCTGCGCGCCGTACTTGCCGACGATGCCGATGTAGTAGCGTCTTGCCTCGTCTGCCCAAGGCTCTTCTCTGTCGAGTGCTCCGAACTTTCCAAAGCCGTCTGCGGAGAAGAGCACCTTGTCGTATGCATCGTAGGTGACGATGACCTCGGGCCAGTGCACCATGGGAGCCGTGACAAAGGTGAGGGTGTGCTTGCCGAGAGAGAGCGTGTCTCCCTCGCCGACAACGAGCTGTCTGTCCTCAAAGTCCGTCCCGAAGAAATTCTTCATCATGGGAAATGCCTTGCTTGACGCCACGATCGTAGCATCGGGATATGCCTTATGAAAGCTGTGGATATTTGCCGAGTGATCGGGCTCCATGTGCTGCACGATCAGATAATCGGGGGTTCTGCCTGCAAGTGCGGCTTGGAGATTGTCAAGCCATTCGTGGGTAAAGCCTGCATCAACCGAGTCGATCACGGCAACCTTTTCATCAAGAATGACGTAGGAGTTGTAAGCCATTCCCGCAGGAACGCGGTACTGCCCCTCAAAAAGGTCGATCTTGTGATCATTCACACCGATATATTTGATGTCGTTTGTGATATGCATTTCTGATTTCCTCCGTAATATGGTGATGTATTTTATAGGATCCGTCCGTCTGTGCTGACGGTGATGATTTCAAGGGGAAGATCTTTTCCCGAGGCTTGCAAAGCCCGCTTTACCGCGTATTCAAGACCCGCACAGCAGGGAACCTCCATGCGTGCGACGCGGATGCTTCGGATATCGTTCGAGGTGAGAATGGCTGCAAGCTTTTCGGTGTAATCCACGCCGTCAAGCTTGGGACACGCGATGAGTGTGATGTGATTGCGCATCAGATCCGCATGGAAGGACGCATAGGCGTACGCCGTGCAGTCTGCGGCGATGAGAAGGTCTGCCGCATCGAAGTAAGGGGCGTTGGCAGGGACCAATTTGATCTGGCAGGGCCATTGCATCAATTGGCTTGCCGCCGCGTGTCTTACGGGGCGCTCCGACTCCTCACTCTTTTTGAGTGCCTTTGCCCGTGTGCCCGGGCAACCGCCGTGTAAGCAGGACGACGCCTTGGGGGACGGCTCTGTACGTTCCGTAAAGCTGATCGCGCCCGTAGGACAAGCGGGGAGACAGTCCCCAAGACCGTCACAGTGATCTTCTCTGACGAGCACCGCCACGCCGTCGATCATTTCGATGGCGCCCTCGTGGCATGCTGCGGCGCAAGCACCGCAGCCGTTACATTTTTCTTTGTCGATCTTTATGATCCTTCCGTTCATAGTTCCTCCCGGGTTTAAAAGCATTTTCCGCTTTTGCAGTCTTCGGTGCTGCCACCGCGGTAGCAAAGCTCGTTTTCGCACTGTCCGTTTTGGGTGAAGTCCAAAAGATTTTTTACCGTTGTTTCCGCGATGCTCCGAAGTGCCTCCTCCGTAAGGAACGCTTGATGAGAGGTGACGATGACGTTGGGCATGGAGATCAGCCTTGCCAGCACGTCGTCCTCCAGAATATGACCCGAGAAGTCCTCGAAGAAAAATTCGGATTCCTCCTCGTACACGTCAAGGCAAGCAGCACCTACGACTCTCGCTTTGATCCCCTCCAGCAGTGCCTCTGCATCGATCAGCGCACCTCTTGAGGTGTTGAGGATCACCACACCGCGACGGCATTTTTCAAGAGTTTCTGCGTTGATCAGATGATACGTGTCCTCGGTCAGGGGGCAGTGGAGAGAGATGATGTCGCTTCTTTCAAAAAGCTCGTCAAGTGTGACGTATCTGACGCGCTCACCGTCCTCAAGGTCTGCGGCGGGGAATTTGTCGTATGCCAGCACCTTCATGCCAAAGCCGAGGCAAATGTCGATGAACGCGCGACCGATGCGTCCCGTACCGACGACTCCCACCGTTTTTCCGTGAAGGTCAAAGCCTGTCATTCCGGCAAGACTGAAATTGAAGTCGCGTGTGCGGATATACGCCTTGTGGATGCGGCGGATCGAGGTGAGGAGAAGGGCGATGGTATGCTCTGCCACCGCATAGGGCGAGTAGGCGGGGACGCGGAAGACGTGCAGCCTTCCGTGTGCGTACTTCATGTCCACGTTGTTAAAGCCCGCACAGCGAAGTGCCAGAAGTCGGATGCCGAAGGAGTTGAGCTTGTCAATGACCGCTCGGTTGACCGTGTCGTTGACAAAGACGCACACTGCGTCAAAGCCGTGGGCAAGGTCTGCCGTGTCCTCCGTGAGCTTGGTCTCGAAATATTTAAATCGGATGCCGTTTTCCTCTCCATACTTATCAAAGGAGGGCTTGTCGTACGGCTTCGCATCAAAAAAAGCAACTTTCATAGAATCACACCTTTCGGGTTACAGTGCAGGTTCAAGAGAATTTTTTGGTTCTCCTCTTGATTTCTTGACATGATTATAGTATAATATTCCCGAAAAGTATGTTGAATTTTCAACAAAACGGAGAAAAATGTGAAAAAATATCTGGAAATTTTAAAAGAATGTCCCTTGTTTCGGGACGTTTCAGAGGATTCGCTTACCGTAATGCTTCATTGTCTCGGTGCGCGAGTCGAGAGCTTTGACAAAAAATACACGGTGTTTGCACAGGGGGCACCTGCCAGGTACATCGGCATTGTGCTTTCGGGCTCCGTTCAGATCGTACAAAACGATTATTACGGAAATCGGAGCATCCTGTCGCACGTCTCGCCGCCGCAGGTCTTTTCGGAGGCGTTTGCCTGTGCGGGGCTTTCCTCTCTTCCCGTGAGTGTGGTGGCAAACGAGTGGAGCGAGGTCATGCTCATCGATTGCTCGTATATTTTACACACCTGTGAGAAGCACTGCGTGCATCACCAAAAGCTGATCTATAACCTAATGAAGGATCTGGCGGAAAAAACCGTGCATTTTCATCAGAAAATGGAGATCACCTCCAAAAGAAGCACAAGAGAGAAGCTGATGGCATATCTCAATGCCATGGCGCGCGACAGGGGAAGCGATCGCTTTGAGATCCCGTTTGACCGCCAGGAGCTGGCAGACTATCTGGAGGTGGATCGCAGCGGACTTTCCGTTGAGATCGGGAAACTGAAACGTGAGGGCGTCATCAGGTGCGAGAAAAACCGATTTGAATTGCTGTAAATAAAAAATATCACTGCGACCGAAGCAAGGCTTTCTCGCCGCAGTGATATTTTTTATACGCTCCGATCCTTTTTCTCTGTACTTTCACATCGCGATAAGGATCGACGCGACGGTCATAAAGCCTTTTTTAGGGATCGTTTTTTACTTTTTATTGACCGTTTTTTACTTTTCATTGATAGGGCTTGACAATTCCTCATAGGGTATGATAAAATTTTCTTAAATAAACATTTCGGAGGTCTTATCATGGCTGTTGCAACAAAGGAATTTTTGAGCGCATTGGAAGAGCGGGTGCAGGAAATGCGCACGGCGATCAGAGAAAGAGAAGACAGTACGGATATTCGCGGCACGACCTATTACGTCAGTGCGAGCGGAAACGATGAAAACGACGGAAAAAGCCCCGCGAGCGCATGGAAAACGCCGGCGCGCGTGTCGGAAGCCTCTCTCCGCGCGGGCGACGGTGTGCTGTTTTGCCGCGGCGACGTATTCCGCGGTCAGCTGAAAACCAAGGCAGGCGTCCTTTACGGCGCTTACGGAAAGGGAGCAAAACCCTGCCTTTTTGCATGGGAGGAAAATCTTGCAAGCCGAGCGCTCTGGGAGATATATGACAGTGAGCACCACATCTGGAAATATACAAAGAGGATCCTCGACGTCGGCACGCTCGTCTTTGACGAGGGGGCTGCGCACTCCTATAAGCTGATTCCGTCCTACATCGGCGGACGCTTTGTTTGTCGCGACGATGAAAGCCGCCTCTTTGACATGCGCGCGGAGATGGAGCGCGACCTTGATATTTACTGGCATTATGAGGATACCTTTCTCACAAGACCCTCCAAGGGGGAGGATTTTCCTATCCCCGACGTGTCGGACAGCACCTACGGAGAGCTTTATCTGCGCTGCGACAGAGGAAATCCCGGAGAGATCTTTTCCTCCATTGAAGCTCTGGCGGGAAGAAATCTTATCGTGGTGGGAGACAATCCCGACGTCACGGTGGAAAATTTGTGCCTCAAATACGTCGGTCGCCACGCGATCGGTGCGGGAGGACGATGCGTGCGCAATCTGAAGGTGCGCGGCTGCGAGATCGGTTGGATCGGCGGTGCGATCCAGCACTACTTTGGAACGGATCCCAACTATCCCGAGGGCGGGCGCGGTACGGTGACACGCTTTGGAAACGGCATTGAGGTGTACGGCGGATGCGATACCTATGAGGTTTCGGACTGCTACATTTATGAGGTGTACGATGCAGCGATCACTCATCAGGTCACAACGGGTGGAAATACCTTTGAGATGAAAAATATTGTCTACCGTGACAATCTTGTGGAAAACTGTGTTTATTCCATCGAATATTTCCTTGATATGACAGAGGGGGACCGCGAGAGCTACATGGAAAACATTGAGATATGCGGCAACATCCTTCGCAATGCGGGATATGGCTGGGGACAGCAGAGACACAACAAGCACACGCCCGCGCATATCAAGGGCTGGAGCTACACCAATGCGGTAAAGAGCAATTACAGAGTGCACGACAACGTTTTTGACCGCGCCGCCTACCGTATGCTTCATCTGGTGGCAGAGAAGGGGGAGTGGTGCCCCGAAATGTACAAAAACACCTACGTCCAGTATACGGGCAATCCTTTGGGACAGTACGGCGGCAAGGAGAAGGGAGAACCCGAGATCCTTGTCTTCGATGAGCGCGCTGAGGACACGGTGCGCGACGTTTTCCGCGATTCGGGAGCCGAGGTTTACCGTATTTCATAAAGCGCATCATATACAAAAAGCTTTCGCAGAGCATTCGATCTGCGAAAGCTTTTTGTATCGCGAAACCCCGCCACTATGGCGGGGTTCAAAAAAGGCTATTGCCGATAAGGAGAAGTGAAATGAGAAAAAGGGGTAGCATGTTTTTGATGAAGAGCCCTCCTCCGGGAGGAGGGGTGTCACGGTGAAACCGTGACGGGGAGGAGCCCGCGCAGCTTTGAGTACGCACACCCAAGCGGTGTGTCATTTTGTTTCTACACGCAGGCTCCTTCTGTCATTTTGCAAGCAAAATGACACCTCCCTCTCGGAGGGAGGCTCAATAGCAACCCGTTTACGGGTAGCAAGCATCCGTTGCATGGCTGGCAGGCCAATCTCAAGCACACTTGTGTGCAGCCGGTATCGGGTAGGGCTATGCCCGAAAATGAAATACCACCCGCTACGCGGGTGGATATTTATTTGGGCTCATGAAAGGGAGACCCTCTCCGTCACGGCTTCGCCGTGCCACCTCAACGTTCGCCGTTGGCTCACTACCGCAGTTTGCTTCGCAAACTCGCCCCAAAGGGGGAGGCCAGGCTCTCCCTTTGGGAGAGCTGTCGCCGTAAGGCGACTGAGAGGGTAACCCTTTGGGAGAGCTGTCGGCGTGAGGCGACGGAGAGAGTCACGTTGTAAGCGTAGCATTCTTCAACCCGTTTTTGAGGAGCAAGAGCTCGTTTGTCAGAACGGTATCGATCCCCATAGAGAAGTAATGCTCCGCGTCCTTGACACTGTCGGCGTAGAAGAGGTTGGCGCGGATGCCGTTTGCATGAGCACGCGCTATGTCCTCGGCACAGACGTGGTCGCGGTCAAACTGCACCTTGTGGGCACCTGCGGCGATCGCTCGGTCAACAAGCTCCTTGCCGCTTTCCTCACCGTTCCATATGAGGCAATAGCCGATGTCGGGGGCAGCTTCCTTCAAACGGCGGCAAGCCTCGGCACTGTTGGAGGCGAAGTAAACGTGCCCTGCGCAGTCGTACCTTTTGACGAGTGCAATCAGCTCCTCCATTTTCAAGGAGGCGTCCGTTCCTTCCCAAATCTTGGCGTGAATATTCATTACCGTGTGCCCTGCAAGCTTTTCAAGGACATCTTCAAGTGTGGCGATGGGCAGCCCCTTATAGCGGCTGTCATGCCATGCTCCGAAATCAAGCTCCAAAAGCTCCCGATAGGTATACTCCCCGAGGTTTCCCTTGCCGTTGCTGACACGGTCAAGGCAGGGATCGTGGAGGCAAACGGGGATACCGTCGGCGGTGAGGCGTATATCGAATTCCACCTCCTGCGTCCCAAGGGAAACGGCACAGGCAAGGGCGGGAAGGGTGTTCTCCGGCATTGCCGCAGAAAAGCCGCGATGTGAGCAAAGACGGGGGTAGGGCATCACACGGTCAAAGGGAACGATCGCGGCACCGCCGTTGCGGTAGAGCCAAGGGCGTCTGCCCTCCTCGATGTATTCCCAGTGTGCCTTTGGGACACCGCCAAAGCCTGCGGGCTTGAAAAATTTGACGTGAGGATCGATCTCACAGCTCTCAAGCCCCATGCGGCTCTTCATGTTGACAAGCTCACGTCCCGTGGGAGCGATCACGCAGCTGCATCCGCACAGAGGCGAATCTTTTCCAAGGGAGACCGAGGCGCGGATGAGATAGGCGTTTGTGTGATAGCAAAGGAAGCGGTTGATGATGGAGAGTGCTTCGTGCGAATCGGTTCTTTGAAGAGAGGCACCGATGATAATGTCAAGCTTCTCCCGCGCCAATTGCGGAAAGTTTTCGTAAAAATAAAAATCGTAGCAGGTCAGAAAACCGATGCGAAGTCCCTCGACTTCAAGCACGTAAGGGGGGCGTCTTTCATAGCTGTATGCTACGTCAAGACCGTGTCCGCCCTCGACCTCGGTCTTGACCTCGCTCGGTGCGGGATGTGCCTTGTAGTATCTGCCAAGGAGCGTTCCCTCTCTGTCAAAGGCATAGGTGGTGTTGCGGTAGCCGGTCTCGGTCTTGTGCATGGCATTGACGAACAGGAGCGCGCGGCAACGCTTTGCCGTTCTCGCCGCGTGATCAAGCAGGATCGGTCCCAAGCGATCTACGGTGCGAAACATTTCACCATTGTCCTTGACGTCGGCGGGAATGTCGCTGTATTCTGGGAGGACGATGAGATCGGAGGTTTCGTCGCATGCGTCCAAAAGGGAGAGAAGTACGTCAAAATTCTTTTGCACGTCCGCGCCCTCGTAGGAGTAGGGCGGCTGTATCACAGTGACTTTCATGGTATGGTTTTCCTTTGCTTGTGTTGAAAATATAACATAAAATGTGCATGAATATATAATCTAACCAAAAAATGCAACATAATATGTTGACAAATTGGGTACGATGTGATATACTATTATCGAAAGGAGTTGATATTATGCCTAAAGTATCTACGAACATCAGTATTGATGCTGAAACCAAAGCAAAAGCGCAGGTAATGCTTGCCGATCTTGGAATGGATCTCTCTACTGCTGTAAACATTTTTCTTCGGCAAATGCTTTATGAAGGTGGAATCCCATTTTCTATTACAAGAGAAGTGCCGAACAAGATCACCCTTGATGCGATGAAAGAAGCGCAGGAAATGTTCCGTTCTCCTGAAAAATATAAGAGGTATGACAACGTAGATAGTATGATGGAGGACATTTTAGGTGAAGTATGAAATCGTTCCTTCCAATCAATTCAGGAAAGATTTGAGGCTTGCGCAAAAGCGTGGTTATGACCTTGATAAAATGAAGAAGGTGGTCTCGGCCCTCGCGAACGGCGAAACACTTGAAGCAAAATATCGGGATCATCTGTTGACGGGCGATTACGGTGGATTTCGCGAGTGTCACGTTCAACCTGATTGGTTACTTGTATATCAGATAGACGGAGACAGGTTGATACTGTTTTTGGCTCGAACGGGCACGCATAGTGACTTATTTTAAGATTTACCGATTGGTTTGTGAAAGCTGCCAATCGGTAAATTTTTTTATAATCAAACGGTATTCAAAGCCCAAGATAGTGATCCCAGAATTCGAAGGAGCGCATCCTCTCAAAGCTTTCACGGTAGCTTTTTGCCGCACGGCGATAGCCGAAGAGGAGCTTAAATGCCATGTTCACAGCCGACGCAAGGCAAGAAAAGAACCTCCACGAGCTTTTTTCAAAGACGTAGCCACTGTCCGATGCTTGCTGGTACTGTATCGTACGGCGATAAAATCGGTACACACCCGGTCTTGCCGAGGGCAGGGGCATTGCCGCCGTTTTCTTTCGCAATAGCACGTTTGGCAACAGGTGTCCACCGAATGTGATCAGCCAAACGGCTTTGGACAAAAGCTTTTTCTTTTGCGGCGTGCTTGCGTTGCGCCACGCGGGATCCCAATCGGGAAGCGTTGAAAGCTCTGTCGCGGGTGGGGTCATAGACATGACGGAGCGGTTCAAGGCTTCTGCATTCTGCGTCATGAGAAAATCCGCGCCCTTCAGAAAATCGTCAAACGCGCGCATGAGAATGGGCATTGCGCTGTAACGGTAAAGGAAGAGATGCTTGGCAGAGACCTTCATCAATCGAAGAATACAGCCAAGTGTGCCCTGCATGCGGTGTGATGCCAGCATGATCAGCTGATTGCGGACGGTGTAGTACTCCAGATGCATATTATACTTTCCGTCAAAATCCGCGTGTGCCACGGCGATGCCGCTCATCGTCACAATGGGGGCGCTTTTACAGCAACGCGTTCCGTATTCCACGTCGTCGAACTTGATAAAGAGAGGAAGTGGCAGTCCGAATTCATCTACGTCGGAAAGAGGTAAGCAGAAGCACCACCAGGCACCGTATCCGATCGGTCCGTCGGTGAGATTTTCGACCAGAGCATCACGGCTCCTTACGTCCAGCCTTGAGTGCAGACTTTCAATATGTGCGCCGTTCCAACGCGCACCCTTTTCATGCTGAAGATACGTGCAGGAGGTGGGAAGCATGGCGGCGCTGATATGTGCGTTTTTGTATACAGGGGAGAGGAGGGAGAGGAATGTCGTCATTCTCTCAAGCGCCTCCGGGTAGATCACAATGTCGTCATCCATCAGAATCACGTGCGTGTGTCCCGCACGCTTTGCCTCCATGATACCGCGTGTAAAGCCTGCGCTTCCTCCGTAGTTGGGGTTGCGGAAAAGGGAAACGCGGTCTCCTTCAAGCGCTTCCTTTTCTACCGTGCCGCCGTTGTCCACAACAATGATACGGTCCATATAAGGAATGCTTGCTTTTTGGAGGATCCTGAGATTGTTTTTCAGATATTCCTCACGTCGATAGGTACAGATGGCAATGGCACAGGAGGGAGGCGTACCTTCGGCATCGCTCCAATATTCTCCCTCAAGGAAGATCGTTTCCTCCAGTGCGTCGATCACGGGATAGAGGAAGGAATCCTTTGAAAGTGCAGAGAGGGAAACGCTTAAGGAGAAGCGTTCCTTCGTTTGGACAGACGCGACCGTACGTTCCTCCTTGCCGTCATAGGTGCAGAGAGAGACGCGGGCGCAGCCCTTGACGGTGCCGCGAAAGGTGACGGCGTCAAGTATTGTGTACTGTTGGTACTTTGCGTGGGTAAAGCTGTTGAAGTAGGTATCAAAAGAGAGGCGCTCCCCACTCTTCAGTGTGATGCGCCCCTCGCTTTCGGTTCCGCCGCGGAAATACAGCGAAGGGTGCTCACCCTGTGAAATAACGATTCTCTGTATTCGCATGCGTGTTACCTCGTTTTATTTTTGATCAGTTACCAAACTCGGTCTTTACCGCATCGAGTGCTGCGATGATGACCTTATCCATGTCATAGTACTTGTACTGTCCGAGGCGTCCTCCGAAGATGACGTTCGGCGTTTTGTCAGCCAGCTCCCGATAGCGCAGATACAGCTCATTGTTGCGGTCGTTGTTGATCGGATAGTAGGGCTCATCTCCGCTCTTCCACTCGGAGGAATATTCCTTGGAAATAACGGTTTTGGGCTGCTTTCCGAATTCAAAGTGCTTATGCTCAATGATTCTTGTATAGGGCTGCTCGTGAGAGGTGTAGTTGACGACTGCATTTCCCTGATAGTTTTCGGTATCGAGGATCTCCGTTTCAAATCTTACACTGCGGTACTCAAGAACACCGAGGCAGAAATCAAAGTAGCGATCGATCTGTCCCGTAAAGACGGTCTTTTGCGCGGTGTCTGCGTTTTCCTTGATGAAATCAAAGTAGTCGGTGCTAAGCATTACGTCGGAGCCCTCAAGCATCTTTTCGATGATAGGGGTATAGCCGCCGATCGGAATACCCTGATAACGGTCGTTGAAGTAGTTGTTATCATAGGTGAAGCGCAGAGGAAGGCGCTTGATGATGAAGGAGGGAAGCTCCTTACAGTCTCTTGCCCACTGCTTTTCGGTGTATTCCTTGATCAGCTTTTTGTAAACGTCCGTGCCGACGAGGGAGAGTGCCTGCTCCTCAAGGTTTTTCGGCTCGGTAATGCCGAGCTCTGCGATCTGCTCCGCAATCTTCGCCTTGGCTTCATCGGGGGTCTTGACGCCCCACATCTTACTGAAGGTGTTCATGTTGAAGGGGAGATTGTAAAGCTCGTCGTGATAGATCGCTACGGGAGAGTTGATATAGTGGTTGAACTCCGCAAAGCGGTTGACGTAGTCCCAAACCGCGCGGTCGGAGGTGTGGAAGATATGCGCGCCGTACTTGTGTACGTTGATATCCTCGATCTTCTCGCAGTAAATGTTACCCGCAATATGGTCTCTCTTGTCGATCACAAGGCACTTTTTGCCTCTTTGCGTTGCCTCGTATGCAAACACTGCGCCGAAGAGTCCTGCTCCGACGATCAAATAATCATATTTTTTCATAGCTGAATGCCTCATAAAATTTTATTTTAAAGACAGTATTTCTTGACAATTTCCGCAACGGCAGACGAAGCGTCTCCTTTATCGTAAGCGCCGACGTCCGTAAGATGCGCATCGACCCTTGCCTTGTAATCCTCACTGTCAAATGAGAGGATCTTCTCAACCAGCTCTTCGTTGGAGCTTGCCATGGGATACGGCCACTTTTCAAGAGGATATGCAAAAGAACGGTCGCTTGCCGCATAGGTGTCGATATCGGTTGCATAAACGAAAGCGGGCTTGCCGGAGAAGCAGAAATCGTAAAGGCAAGAGGAATAATCGCTGATAAGCACGTCGGAGGCATACATAAGCTCCTGCATATCGTGATAAGCAGACACGTCGATAGCGCCCGCATAGGTCCCCTTCACCTTGACAAAGTTGTGGTTTCTGAAAAGGAGGACCCACTTGCCGCCAAAGCGCTCGGAGAGAGCGCGGCAAACCTCTTCGAAATCCATGCCGAAGGTGCTGGAGTTCATTCCCACACGGAAGGTGGGCGCAAAAACGACCATCTTTGTGTCGGCGTCTATTCCGTAGTACGTGCGTACCTTCGCAGCGATCTCAGGCTTGTTTTCAAAAAAGAGGTCGTTGCGCGCAAGGCCCGTCGGGAGAAATACTTTTTCGTTAAAGCGGAAGGATTTCGAGGTGTCCTCGGTAAAGAAGCGGCTGCCGGAGAGGTAGAAATTCGGCTGGCGGTTCTTGATCCTGAATATTTTCGCATCGGCGCGGCTCTTGGGCTGGAGGTAATCGTAACCTATGTGCTTATAATTCATTCCCGCATGCCAGGTGTTGATCCATTTCTGTCCCGGTCTGCGAAGTGCCCATACGGGGAATGAGTCGTTGGTTATAAAAATACGGCAGCGCAGATAGAGCTTAAAGCCCTCGGAGCTTCCGGCAGGAACTACCCTGATGCCCAACTCCTCTGCTTCCTGACAGGTGCCGGGGTGACTTGTCATCCAGATCAGATCAAGCTTATCACCGAATTGCTCATGAAGCTTGGTTACGATGTATTTGGGGTTACAGGTAAGCCCCTTTCTTCCGTGTACGTAAAGAATAACCCGTTTTTTCTTTAGAGGGAGCCAGAAAAGAAGAACCTGCAGAAGTCTGAGCACTCTGGAGCCTAAGAGTATTTTTCTTTGCTGCTTCGTGCTTTTCGGTCTTTTCTTTTTGTCAAGCCCTGATTTGATCTCGGGCACTGTTCCTTCTGTGAAGAGATAGTCGTTCCAGAAGCTAAGGTTCGTGATCTCGCCGTATCTGTCACGGAATTCATTTGTCACGGTGTCAAATCGCTTCTTGATCAGCTTCACGGTCCTTCTGTACATCTTGAGAATGTAAAACAGGGAGGAATAGCTTTTTTCGGTGATGAAGGCGGTGTTGCTTACCTCTTCGTAGTTGATCACCTTTTTAGCGCGGTAAAAGAGGTGTGACGGAGGCTGGTATGCGGGTACGATCACGTTGTTTGCCGTCGCCTTGAGCAGCCAGCCGTTAAGGGAGCGGCGATGCTTTTTGTGCTCCTTGGGGGAGGGCTTCGGCTTTTTCAGATTGTTTTCATATACACCGTGGGTGAATACGTAGTCAAAGTTTTCAATGGGCTCCTTCTTGTATCCAAGCTGCATAATGGCGGAGTTCAGTCCCTCGCCGTCAAGTGTTTTGAACCAATCGATGCCGTTGAGGTAGTGCTGGATACCAAGCATGGTCAATTCAGCATCCCTGAACCTATATCTGAGAACAAAATCCTTGACTCTGTTTCTCATCTCGGAAATAAGGCGCTCCTTGGTGAAGCTTAAACGGTGGCGGGAGTTCATGATGCACATGTTCCTGAAATAGTAGTATTCAAGATAGGTGGCATACTTATACTCAAATGGCTCATGCCATACGCATATACCGTTGAGGGTGATAAACTTTCTTCCGTTTCTGAGTCCGAATTCAATGTCGTCTCTCTTAATGAATATGGGGAGGGGAAGATTGTTGTCGTTCAGCACGGAGATTGGCATGCAGCAGTACCACCAGCCAAGATAGTTTACGCTGTCCTCGATCTCGTTTTTGATGAGCATATCCTCTTTTTCGAGGTTGTAGTTATATTTTACGGGGTGGTGGGTGACGATATCCCAATGGTCTGCCGCCTCGGACTGAATATGCTTGGCGTCGATCTTAAGCATATGACCGCCGATAAAGGCGTCCTTATGCTCGGGCTTCAAAAGCTGCAGCAGAGCATAGGTTCTTATGATCGAGTGGGGGTTGAGACCGACGTCGTCGTCCATCATCATAATATGGGTAAAGTTCTTTTCTTCCTTTACCTTCATGACCTCTATCATAGAGCGCGTAAAGCCGCCAGAGCCGCCAAGGTTCTTGTTTTTGAAAATGTGTATTTGGTCGGTTTCAATGCTTTCGTCAAGCGTTTGGCTGTTGTCGCTTATGAAAATTTCAAGCTTCCCGTACATGGGAGAGAAGGGATTTTCAAGAATATGGCGGCGAAACATCTCCATATTTGCCGCGACGTATTTTTCCCGCTTGAAGGTACAAATTCCGATGGCAAGCTTTACGTCGGGAAGCGCTGCTTCGTCAACGTCGGTTTCGTAAGCACCGCCGAAAAGCTTTGCGTCGTCGGAAATTGCCCTGAGGACGAAATAGTAAAGTCCGACGTCGTTGTCTACGGGGACGTCAAGCGTTACGTCCTCGCGACCGTTGGTCACCGCTCTTCTCTCGGCAATGATCACGTCCTTGATCTCGTTATCCATCTTTCTTGCATGGCGCACGTGGATGGAAAATTCTCCTTCAAGCGTGAGCCGGAGCTTAAGATTGGAAAGCTGCGTGTACTTTCTCCATTTTCCTATTGAAAAGCTGTTGAAATACGTGAAAGCGGACAGTGTTGTCCCTTCTTCGATTATACAGAAATGCTCGTCCATAAAGGTCTTGAGTGAGGGACCCTTAAAGTACATTCCGACTCTCGGACAGGTTTCAACGCTTGGATATAGTATATCCTGAAGTATCATTACTCGTTCTCCTTTTTCTTGATTTCGGATAGAGTATCCTTTATAATGTTTTCTCGTATGATCGTGCTTGAGGTGCCTTGGGTATAATCAAAATAGACGATGTCAACGCCCTTGTCCTTGAAATACTCTTCGTACCTCATAAAACGCTCGGTGCCCTTGTAGTCGCTGCCTACGAACAAAACATCGTAGTGGTGTATATCCCATGCATCACTATCCTCGCGGCAAGAGGGGACAGCCTTATCAACGTATCTGCATCCGCCTACCACCGCCATTCTTTCCTCAAAGGGAATGAACGTTTTCTTGGCCTTATGGCTTGCATCGGGGTGGACACCCACGATCAGATAGTCGCACTTTTCCTTCGCTCTTCTCAAAAGGTTGAGATGTCCCAGATGGAAAAGGTCAAATGTTCCGGACAGATACCCCACGCGTACACCGCGACGGCTTACCGCTCTTCCGGAATCGAGCTTGTAGCGGTAGCTGTGCTTTCCGTATTCGTGCGCGTCGGCATTGTAGCGGTCGATCACGCCCTTGTAGGTTTTTTCGTAATCCGGGATGAAAAGAAGCTCACGGCCTTTCATTTTCGCGATGATCTCTTCGGCAAGAGATTCGGTTGCCGCGCTGTCGTTTTCTCCGCCGTTAAAGCGAGTCCCCTTAATAGAGCCGGGGGAAACGTTGAGAATTCTGTTTTCCGTGCCGCTTTCCTCAAGCTCCACGTTAACGCTTTCAATAAATCTGCAAAGCGCAGCCTTGGATGCCGCATACACCGAGAAGAGAGGGGAGCTGACAAGCCCTGCAATAGAACCCATCACGGCGCAGTCAAAGCCTTCCTTGGCAAGCAATCTGTCGTAGAAAATACGAAGAGCGCTTATCACGGACACCGTGTTGACGGTCAGCATATTCCGTATTTCGGCAACGTGCAGGCTTTCAAAGGTGCAAACTCTGCCGTATCCCGCCGTGATCACAAGACATGACACCTCGGGGTCGTCCGCAAGAGTCTTCAGCGTAGCATCGTTGTCGTTCAGCAGGTTACAGAAGATATAGGTGTAGTCTCCGTCCTTCATAAGTGCGCCTGCCTCGGGGGGGACCTTATCAAGGATGAGTGCGTGGAAGCCGTCGGACACGAGCTTTGCGGCAATGGAAAGACCGATGCCGTTGCTGCCGCCGATAATTACCGCTTTTTTCATAGTGAAAATTCCTTTTTTATTATTTTAACAGGCCAAGAAGCCGTTTTACAAAAAATCTTCGCTTGCTTTCGGGAGGGAAGAAGAAATACGACACGCGTTTTTTAAAGGAGCACTCCGTGTCTATTCTCCGACACTCGAAGACCCTTTTTCCCTCTGATCTTGCGTATGCTATGAAGATGCCGAGAAATCTTTCCCCAAGATATCCGTCGGTGCGATTGTCGGCAAAGCCTTCGTGAAGCGTCTTCTTTTCGTCAAAATCCGAAAGGAGAGGGAATAAGAGCTTGCAGTATTCCGAGAAAATATCCTCTTTCATTATGAACATATTACAGAAATACTGCCGTGTTCCCGAAAGGTATTCCTCCGCAAAGGGAGCGAGGAAGGGATACTTTTCTTTCAGCAAAGAGACAAAAAGCTCCAGATCCTCCTTGTGGTGGTGCTTGGCTTCTGTGTACTGTTTGTACGTACTCACAGCCATATCCTCGGCTCTCGGAAGGATCACGTCGTATTGATCGCAAAGCGCGTTTATGTCCGCTTCAGAAAGAAGCAAGCGACGGGCTTTCTTCTCTGTGAATCTTCCCGTGACCGTATAGGGGGTGCCGTTTTTTTTCGAAGCGCCAAAGAATCTTCTGTAATGGCAGAAGCCGAAATAATCGGCGCTTTCGTTTTTATACGCATAATACTGCACTGTCAGCTCGCAGTACTCGGCGTTTTTCTCGGAAATCGAGCCGAGAGCACCGTCATCACCGATAGTACCCTCTATGTGATGATTGATGGCGGCACCGCCCTGTACTGCCGTTGCCAAGGGGGGAACAAAGGAGAACGGCTTGTGGACGCACATAAATATTTTTATTTGCTTTTTCATAACAAACCGTCCTTTCGAGGATTATTATGCTTCCTCCGTGTGCCTTGTCTCCGTTTGCTTTCCCATCAGCTTGTGAAGGGTTATTTCTTCCTTTTGAAGAGCTTTTTCAGCCAGCGCAAGGGCTTGGTTATTTTCCATGAAAAAGAATTTTCCATGTCCGAAATGCGTTTTTTATAGTGCTCTACAGTCTTTTCAAATTTGTTGCTTTGCATTTCAAGCTGTTGGATCAATTCGATGTTAAGCAATTGTTGGGCGCTGTTTTGTTCTTCGATTTTTTTCTTTAACAGATCTATTTCGGACATGAATTGGTTCGGCGCGGTGGAAATGCCCGTGTAACTTTTTGTAAGCGCATCGAGCTGCTTTTGAAGCCCTTCTATTTTTTGGTTGAATTGCTTGACTGTGCTATCAATATGACGATCGGTTACGTCGTATGCAGAGAATGCCATTGGGTGTTTAGGTGCATCAAGGGCATCCTTTACCCACTTAAGACTGCGTGCACGTTCTTTTGCGATACGGTCGTTAACGTCGTTATAGTCAATTGCATCTGTGAACAGATAATCCTTGCCTTCTATATCAGCGGGCGCGTTGAAAACACGGTTGGCAAGTCCGAAAATTTCAGTAAGCGAATAGAAACGGTCGGAGCCTCTTCCCTTGTTGGCAATTGAGATAAACGGTTTTTCAAAAATGATAGAGAAGCACGTGCCGTGGAAGGAGTCTGTAAATACCATTTCAGCATTTTTGAAATACCAGAGCCACGTTTCAATGGGAAGGTCATCAAGCTTGGGAATCGTCCAGTTCGCTTCCATATTTCCTTTCATTCGCGCATTGGCAACACAAATCAATTCCATATTCATGCGCTTGGCCGTGTCTTCTGCCGCCTTTATCTTGGCGGGTGTGGGATCAAGGATATAAGCCAAGACAAACTTGTCTTGGGGAGGATCAACGATTTCTGCTTCGGCGATGCATTTTTCATAATGTGATTTGTCACACATAAAGACAGGGTCAAGAACCTGAACGGCATTAACACCGAAGCCTTTCTTACAGAGATCAACGGCATAATCCTCACGAACCGAAACGGCATCAAAACGGTTAAGGTAAAATCCGGAAAAGCGTTTTTCTTCAGCGGTACCTTTTATTTCATTGTGCCCGAAGGAAGTGCCGTAAGCAATTTTCTTTTTATCGTCATCAACAAAATCGAGATAGAATAAGGTATCGGCTGAACGGCAAAGAGGGTAGTTCCAAAGCTGGTCGGAGCCGACGATGAATGCATCGGCTAACTCGTTGACCTTTTTAAGATCGGTACGGTTCTTATACTTGAACGAGAGATTAAAATGCTTCATGCAGAATTGGCGCGGCATGGAAAGCGGGTCGCGATTATAAATGCTGTCCGACCACAGATGATCGGGAATATCGGCAAATATACAGTTGTATCCCTCGTCTTCGAGGAACTTATAGAGTGCGAAATTGGTAAGAACAGAACCGTAGTTGCCACCGTACCAAATGCCGAAAAGCATGATATCATAGCGAATCTTCTTAGCATCGGTAAGGGCTGCTGAAAATTTCTTTCCTGCCGCGAGAGATTTAAAGAACGTGTCTCTTCCCGGATGCGCGGGCGGGAAACGGTAAACATTGGAATTTCGTCTTGCAAATGCGGAATAAAACGGAACAGCTTCTTGCTTGAGGATTCCGTTGTTGCGCTTGAGAACTTCTTCGAAAAATCTTTTGCCCTTTTCGTTATTAATGATAACTGCGGACGTGCCTTTGCGGTCATCAAGAGATTTCTTGTATTTATGTATATCCCAAAAGTCACCGATCGTAAGATCTGCTTGACGCGGAACGCGTGCAAATTGACATGATCCGCAAGATTTTCTGGAAATAAAATTCTTGGTTGCTGCTTGTTCAAAGAGGTCTTCTTTTGAATGCTTTGTATATTCCGTACCGTCTTCAAATTCAATATGCGTCGTTACTGACCAGCCCTTGAGACCCTTATATCGGAAATTAACGTCTTTTATTTCTTTGTTTGGAGCGGTTTCCTCCAAAAATTTATTCCACGCTAATGCCGAAGGTGTACCGTGACAGATAAGATCGACAAGCAGTAGATTTTCGTAAGGCTTTTTCAAAAACGTCTTGACTGCGGCACACTGACAGGGGGTTCCCGTAAACATAACGAATTCACCGGCATCAAGCTTTTCTTTTATACTTACGTAGATATCTGCATTTTCACTCTGCATATACTTTGAACGGCGGAGCTTATCCAAATCATCCCGATTGTTTATCATGATATGGTGTGCACCTCGAAAGTCATCGTTGAACGCAGATCCGCAAATATATGCATTTTTTTCTAAAGCATAATCTGCAAGAAGCGTAAACATGCCACCCGAGGCGCTCTTTTCACGAATGCTGTCGTCTGCCATAACGGCGAATACTTCCGGTTTTTTATCATTGTCAAACTTTGCCTGCAATGCTGGACATACGTTTTTACAAGCGTTGCAATGAACACATTTTGTTTCATCAACGACAGGATAAAGGAAACCGTCGGATGCCTTCTCCATTGTTATTGCGTCTAAACGACATGCATTGGCGCAGGCACCGCAACCGTAGCACAGATCCATATTTTCAAGTATTTTCATAGTTACCTCCCGCTTAAAGCAACTGCGCAAGCTGCAATTTTTATATCGAGTACTGTGAAGAGTGGGTCGTCACAGAAAATGCTTCTTTACCTATCATAGCATACATACGCGGTTTGTTCAATAGTCGAAATGTTAGAAAAAACGCCATTTTTTGCAATGGCACAGAAGGAAGAGTGCCTCCGATAAACCACATTACATTATACCACGCAACAAAAGCTTTTTCAATAGGTAAATGGTAGAATATTATCCGTATAAGGGTATTTTGTTCGTTTTTTGCCTTAAAACAGGCTCAGTCATCCGAAAGATAATCCGAAATGAGGAAGGTAGGGCGGTGCTTGGTTTCCAGATAGATCTTCCCGATATATTCTCCGATGACGCCGATGGCGAGCAATTGGATCCCGCCCAACGCCCAGATAGAGACGGCGAGAGAAGCCCAGCCGCTGACGGTATAGCCCATAAAGAAGCGGACGATCGACCAGATCGCCATGCCGATGCTGCCAAGGAAAATGAGAAGCCCCAACGTGGCGATCATGCGGATGGGCTTGATGGAAAGGGAGGTGATCCCTTCAAAGGCAAACGCCAGCATTTTTTTGAGCGGATATTTGGACGTCCCCGCAAATCTTTCCCCACGCTCGTAGGAGACCGTTGTGCTGCGGAAGCCCACCAAGGGGACCATGCCGCGCAGAAAAAGATTGACCTCCTTGAATTCGGAAAGTCCCAAAAGGGCGCGTCTGCTCATCAAACGGTAATCCGCATGGTTGTAGACGCTTTCCACGCCCATTGCGCGCATCAAACGGTAAAATGCCTGTGCCGTGCCCCGCTTGAAGAGGGTATCCTTTTTTCTGGAGCTTCGGACACCGTAGACCACGTCGTAGCCCTCGTCGTATTTCCCGATCATTTCATCGATTGCGTTGATATCGTCCTGAAGATCGGCGTCCATGCTGATCGCTGCGTCGCATTCCTCCTTGACGGTCATAAGACCTGCCAAAAGGGCATTCTGATGTCCGCGGTTGCGTGAGAGGGAAATGCCGCGGAAGAGCTTGTTCTTTTCATGAAGTGCGCAGATGATCTCCCAGGTGCGGTCGCGCGAGCCGTCGTTGACAAAGACGATGCGGCTGTCGGCTGTGATCCTTTCACCCTCGATCAGCGTGCGGAATTTTTCTTCCAACCGCGCTGCGGTTTCGGGGAGCACCTCTTCTTCGTTGTAACAGGGAATCACGAGATAGAGTTTCATGTGGGTTCCTTTCCGAAAAACATGTGTGAAGCGTGCGCAGGTACCTCTCGAAGCTTGGCTTGGGTGGAGCCGTTGCCTTGCAAAAAGCACCCGTATAATCATAACGATTATAACAAAGAAACATGAATTTGTCAAGTGTGAGGATGACTTTTTGTATATAATTACCAATAAATGGTATGGGTTTGCAATGAAAAAGGACGCAGCTGACGCACGAGAGGGAAGAAATGCCTTGCTTTTAAAAACAAGGAGACGGCTCGCGCTGTGAACGAGCCGTCCGGTGGCGGACTATTTCATCGAGTTTTGAGTGCTTTCAAGCGAAAAACGCAATTTCCCGGGCACAAAAAGCCTACAGCCACGGTAAATGCGATCAAGGACGAAGTCCCATGCCGCCCTCAAGCGTGAGGGTCTCGCCGTTCATAAACTTAAAGTCGGGAGATGCCAATTGTACGCAAACTCTGCCGATCTCCGTTTCGGGATCGCCGAAATGTCCCGCAGGGGGCATTTTGACGTTTGCCTTGAAGGCATCGGGATATGCTTTTTCGAAGCCCTCAAGCTGTGCCGTCCAAGCCAGGGGGCACACCACGTTGGTATTGATGCCGTCCTTCGCCCATTCGGTTGCCGCAACGCGGGAAAGTCCGCGAATGCCTTCCTTGGCGGCGGCATAGGAGCATTGACCGTAATTGCCGAAGAGACCTGCGCCCGAGGCGAAGTTGACGATGCTTCCCCGGGTCTGCTTGAGATAGGGATAGCACGCTTTCATATAATAGAAGGTTGCGTAAAGACCCGAATACATTGCGAGATTGAATTGCTCTGTCGTATGATCCTGAATGGACACGCCCGATGCGGATGCCTGTGCGTTGTTGATGAGGACGTCGATGCGTCCGAATTCACGCATTGCAGCCTCTGCAACGCCGCGTGCGATCGCTTCGTTATCAGCTCCCTCGGAGATATCTGCGGCAAGAGCCAGAACGCGGATGCCGTAAAGACGCTCCAGTTCCTCCTTTGCCTTTTCCAGCTTTGCTACGTTTCTGCCGGTGATAACGAGGTTCGCCCCCTCCTTTGCATAAGCGGTGGCGATCCCGTAGCCGATGGATCCGCATTTTCCGTCAGAAAGCACGGCATAGCCCGCCCCCGTGATGATGGCTGTTTTTCCCTTAAGAAAGCCCATGTGTATTCTCCCTTTTTCGTTGATGAAAGGTATTATACCACAAAATTTTTGTTCTGTAAAGAAGCACGGTGAATTTTTTGAAAAAATGCGCGGAATTGTCGAATCCGAGCTTACCCTCTCCGTCAGCCTACGGCTGCCACCTCCCCCAGAGTGGGAGGCTATCCTCTCCGTCAGCCTGCGGCTGCCGCCTCAACGTTCGCCGCTCACTCACTACCGCAAGAGGCTCCCCCTTTGGGGGAGCTGGCGAGCGAATGCGAGACTGAGAGGGTGGCTATGCGGCACAACGCATGCGGTTGCCACCACTCTTCCGGCATCTTGAAATTTGAAATGATAGGCGAAAAAAATGACGGCGCTCTGCCGTCAAGCAAAAATGGCGTGGGAGTCTCAAATACATTCTGCATTTGAGACTCCCACGCCGATCGGTCTTACATTTTTTCGAAGTGGCAAACATCGGTTACAAAAACGATCGCGCCGCCGACCATGACCTCTGCGGGCGTGGAATGATAAACCAAGGGTGCCATTTCGGTAGCGGGAACTGCAGGAACTCTCTCCATTCTCTTGGCACAGTTCTTGCGGATCAGATCGAGAACCTCATCCAGCTTTTCATCCTCCACGCCGATGAGGAGCGTGGTGTTACCCGCACGCAAGAATCCTCCCGTGGTAGCAAGCTTTGTAAACTCAAAATGATTATCCGTCAGTGCGAAGCAGACCTCATTTGCATCCTTTTTGTTTACGATGGCAGTGATCATTTTCATGGTAATTGTTCTCCTTTGTATATAGAATCAGCACATTTGCGAAAATGTGCACATATAAAAAGTACTTTTTTGGTTACTTTACCATTATTATACAGTAATTTTATGTCCATCCTGTGAATAAACGGTAAACAAAGAAAGAAGCTCTGCCGTGTTACGTTTTTTTCAGATGGAAACGGTGCAGATTTTCAAGATTTTGCTTCCCCATATCGTATAAATAATTCCAGTCGGCTCCCGTTGTCAGCATGTCGATATCAAACTGTGTCCAATAGCGCACGGATGCTTCGGAATGTCCGACGGCGGCACCGATATATTTTCCGTGCCGACGCAAAAGGGCAATGGCACGCTGGATTGCGCTTGTCACCGAGGGGGCGCTTGTGTTACAGATCTCACCAAGGGAGCCTGAGAGATCGTTGGGACCGAAGATGAAGCCGTCGATATAAGGATTTTCGACGATCGCCTCCAGATTCTCCACGCATTCGATGTGCTCGATCTGGAGGAAGCGGCACAGATCGAGGCTTTCACGGTCGGTATAAAGCTTTGCATCGGTCTTTCCGTAGCCGATGGCGCGCATGGGACCGAAGCCGCGCGTGCCGAGCGGGGGATAGAGAGTCATGGCAATCAGCGCGTCTGCTTCCTCCTTGGAGCGTACCATGGGGAAGATGATGCCGTCGGCTCCCATGTCAACGATCTTTTTGGTGGCAGTCAGATCATTTTGCGGTACGCGAACGATTCCGGCGCAACCGACACTGCGGGCGGCGTTCAGGTGGCAGAGTACCTCCTTATAGGACATGTAGGTGTGCTCCATATCGATCCAGAGAAAATCGTAGCCGAGCCCTCCGAAGATTTCACCGATGGCGGGATCTGTAAGGCTGATGATTGTGCCGCACAGCTTTTCCTTATTTTTCATACGTTCTTTGAGTAGATTCAAAGTATGCCTCCTAATTTCAGGTAGTGGAAAGAAAAACGGGGACACGCGACCGCTTCTCAACGCAGCTTTTGGCATGCGCCGCGCGTTCTCTATCCATAAATTCTCGGTTTTGGTAGGCGGGTATCCTACCGAGTGCTTCGGTTTTTCCGACGCCGAGCGGATGGTATGGCTCCAGCTCGACCGATTCGATACAGGAATAAGTGTGGGTCAATTTTCCGATCCCGTCATAGTGCGTGTCGCAGGTGTTGACGTCCGGAATGAGCGGACAGCGCAGGATGACCCTCTTTCCGTGTGCTTCCAGCACGTCAAGCGTACGAAGAACGGAACGGTTGGAGACCCCCGTGTATTTTTTGTGAAGTGCATCGTCCGTCAGCTTCCAATCCAAAAGAAAGAGATCTGTGTGGGGCAGGAGCCGAAGGAGAGTTTCCTCGGAGCAAGCACCCGAGGTTTCCAGGGCGGTGTGAAGTCCTGCGTCGCGGCATGCGGAGAGAAGTGCTTCGGTAAAATCCGCTTGCGCAGTGGGCTCACCGCCCGAGAGGGTGATGCCGCCCCCCGAGGTTTCGTAAAAGATGCGGTCGGAAAGAAGTGCCGCCATTACCTCACCGACAGACATTTCCTCTCCCGCATATTCAAGCGCGCCGAAAAGGCATGCGGTGGTGCATTTTCCGCACCGCACGCAAAGGGCGCGGTCGAGCGAGTGGACGCCGTCTTCCGAAATGCTGTGAGCACCTGTGGGACAGGCAGCAAGGCATGCGCCGCAGGCGCTACATTTTTCCGCGCGGAAAAGGACGTCACAGTGGCGGTCGTGGGTCTCGGGATTGTGGCACCATACGCAAGAGAGGGGACACCCCTTGAGAAAGACGGTGGTACGGATGCCGGGACCGTCGTTTGTACAGAAATGCTGGATATTGAGGATCTGTCCGACTGTATTCAGTGTGTCATTTTTCAGAGATATGTCACTCACAAGCTTTCCTTCTTCCGGTCTTGTCTGATAAACCAATTACTTCCTCTTTTGTATTCATTATAATAGATAACAAAGGATTTGTCAAGTACACGCCCCCTTTTTGCCGAAAGACTCTTGACGCGGGAGGCGCTTTGATGTATAATGTGAGCATCGAATTTTTGGGAGGTTGCTATGAAGCTTGGACGGAATGCAAAGACTGCGGTGATGATCGGAAGTCTTTGCTCGGTCTCTTATTTTGCGGTGTACATCGCGCGGAACATTCTCGGTGCCGTGACGCCGCAGATGCTGGAGAACGGCTTTGCGGAGAGTTATATCGGCGCTGCCTCTTCTCTCTTTTTTATGTGCTATGCGGTGGGGCAATTGATCAACGGTGCGGTGGGGGATAAGATCCACGCCAAATGGATGATCTCTATGGGATTGATCGGCGCGGGGATCGCAAATTTTGTTTTTCCCCTGCTTTCCTTTTCTCCCACGGTCGCGATGCTTGCCTACGGCGTCGCGGGCTTCTTCCTTTCCATGATCTACGGTCCGATGACGAAGGTGGTCTCCGAGAACACCGAGCCGATCTATGCCACGCGTTGCAGTCTTGGCTATACCTTCGCTTCCTTTTTTGCCTCTCCCATGGCGGGGCTTCTTGCCTCCTTCCTTGCGTGGCAAAGTGTTTTTACCGTCAGCAGTGTGATCCTTGTGGGCATGTCTGTCCTTGTCATCGTCTTCTTTACATTCTTTGAGCGGCGCGGTATCGTTCGCTACGGGCTCTACCCAAAGACCGCGCGCGGCGTGGGGGGCGTGCGTGTTCTGATCTCGCGCGGCATTGTGCGTTTTTCCATGATCTCCATCATCACGGGTGTGGTGCGTACCTCCGTCGTTTTCTGGCTTCCCACCTACACATCACAATACCTTGGCTTCTCCTCGCAGGAGTCGGCGTGGATCTTTACCGTCTCGACCTTTGCGATCGCTTTTACCACCTTTATCACGATCTTTATCTATGAGCGCCTTGACAGGAACATGAACAAAACCATCCTTTTGATGTTCTCCTCTGCCGCTCTGTTTTTCATGCTTTGCTATTTCGTTACGGTTCCCGTGATCAATATCGTTTGCATCGTCCTTGCCATTATGTCATCGGGGGGAGCTGCGACCATGCTCTGGAGCCGCTACTGTCCGAGTCTGCGTGACACGGGCATGGTTTCCTCCGCGACGGGATTTCTGGATTTTCTGAGCTATATGGCTGCCGCGGCGGCAAATCTCCTCTTTGCCAATGCCGCAAGCACTGTCGGTTGGGGAAATCTCATTCTGATATGGATCGCCTTGATGCTTTTCGGTGTGCTTATTTCGATTCCGTGGAGGAGACGGGAGGTGCGTGACGATGCTTGAGAAGAATCGGCGGCTGTGTGCCGTGTTTGCTATTGCCTTTGTGCTGGTCGAAACGGCGCTTGGGATCCTTCTCCAGTGTGCGCACGGGGCGACGGTTCGTATCTCCTCCTTTCTTTCTATCGTTATCGCCTGCCTTTTTTGTGTCTTTTTTGTTCAACGGTCGCGTTCCTATGTGTTCACACAGGCGGCGCTTCTCTTTACGGTGGGGGCAGATTTCTTTCTGGTTCTTCTTCCCGAGAGACAACAGCTTTCCGGGATGGTCTGTTTCCTTTGCACACAGCTTTTCTATTTTCTGCGCCTTTACTTTGAGGATGAAAAAAAGGTACGGCGGCATCGGCACGCCGTTTTGCGCGTTGCCGTTACGCTCATGTCCCTTTTGCTTACCGGCGCGGTGCTTGGTGAGAAGACGGATGCGCTGGCGATCGTTTCCATGGCATATTATGCAAATCTCCTTCTCAACATCGTTTTTTCCTTCCTGCAAAACGGTTGGCGCTCACTCTTTTCATGGGGGCTTGTGCTCTTCGTGCTTTGCGATACGCTCATAGGCATTGCAAGCATGGGACCGTATATCACACTCCCTGCCGACTCCTTTGTATGGACGCTGATGCATCCGGGCTTTGATCTTGCGTGGGCGTTCTATCTCCCCTCGCAAATGCTTCTTTCCATGAGCCTTTTGAAAAAGTCAGAATAAACAGCTCATCGCGGCACTGACGAAACGGTGCCGCGATGAGCTGTTTGTGGTATGACCTCCGACAAAAGAAATGGGAGTTTGTGACTTTGTCACGGATATAAAGAGAAAAATCTGCTAAAATATCTACAGAACCCAAGAAAACAAACGAAAAGGAGAATATAAAAATGTCTGTACTGTCGATCAACAAAAATAACTTTGATGAAGTAAAGAAGAGTGAGAGCCCCGTTCTGCTCGATTTCTACGCCTCCTGGTGCGGTCCCTGCCGCATGGTCTCTCCCATCGTGGATGAGATCGCAAAGGAGCATCCCGAGTACGTTGTCGGAAAGATCAACGTAGACGAGGAGGGCGAGCTTGCAAGCGAATTCGGTGTGGTCAGCATTCCCACGCTCGTTGTGATGAAGGGCGGGCGTGTTGTCAGCCAGGCTGTCGGAGCACGTCCCAAGTCGCAGATCCTTGAGATGCTGAAGGGCTGATCAGGGGTTGGTCAGCGCACGGAGACGTGCGCGGTCAAGCAATCGGATCCCGTCGCTTCTTGATACGGATACCATGCCCTCCGAGGCGAAATATTTCAGCATTCGCGACACGACCTCACGGGCGGATCCCATATATTTGGCGATCTGCTCGTGTGTCAGATGGACGGTGTCCGAGCCGTTCTTGGCACATTCGTCCAAAAGAAAGATGGCAAGGCGGCGGTCCATGCTCATGAAAAGGATCTGCTCCATGACCCACATCACGTCGGAGAATGCGGAGAGGGCGCTTTCCAGAGCGAAGATCTTTGCCTCGGGAAGCCGCCTTGAAAGATCCTCGTAGGCACAGCCGCCCACGACGACGCATTCGCTGTTTTCCTCGGAGTCCACAAAGACGTCAAAGGTCAGCGTTTCAAGCACACAGGAGGCAGAGAGGATGCACATGTCTCCCGGGAAGAGCCTGTAAAGGGTGATCTCCTTGCCGCTGTCCGACAGAAGATAAAGACGGAGCGCTCCCGATTTGACAAGGATCACTCCCGTGCAACGGTTTCCGTCGTGGATATTCGTTCCCTTTTTGAAGCGGACGTGCTGAGAGGAGGCAAGAAAGGTCTCGCGATCCGCCTCGCTCATGCGACCCCAGAAGGGAAAGGTCTTTTCAAACAGTTCAGTCAATTCCGATCGGTTCATGTTTTTCTCCGTTCGATGGATTTGACTCTATTGTATCACATTTTCCGTGTCATTTCAATCCAAATTGTGACTTTGTCACGGAATTTTTTGAAAAAACATGCTATAATAAGCACGTAATCAAAAATGCAAAGGAGATTTTATAAATGGATAAAAAGGTACATGAATTACTTAATACACAGATCAATAAGGAGTTTTATTCCGCATATCTCTATCTCGATTTTTCCAACTATTTCAAGGCGCGGGGGCTTGACGGCTTTGCAAACTGGTATATGATCCAGGCGCAGGAGGAGAGAGACCACGCAATGCTCTTTTATCAGTATCTCCAGAATGAAAACCAAACTGTCACGCTTGAAGCGATCGCGAAGCCCGACAAGAGCTTTGCTTCCCATATGGAGGTGCTGGAAGCGGGACTGGAGCATGAGAAGTACGTCACCTCTCTGATCAACGACATCTACGCCGCGGCGTACGATTCCCGTGATTTCCGCACCATGCAGTTCCTTGACTGGTTCGTTAAGGAGCAGGGCGAGGAGGAGACCAACGCCAACGATATGATCACCAAGATGGAGCTCTTCGGCTCTGACCCGAGAAGCCTGTATCTCTTGAATCAAGAGCTTGCAGCACGCGTTTACACCGCCCCCTCGTTGGTGCTCTGAAAAATAACAACGCCGCCGCAGGTGCGAATTTGCATCTGCGGCGGCACTGTTTTGCGTTCGGAAGTCTTTCTCGGTACGACCGCCCGGATATCGGATACGGTCGCCGTTATATTACTGTCAGCCTTCGGGATCAAAGCCCTCGAAGATCGGGTGCTCGCCGAACGCGCGTGCGGCTGCCAGCTCCTCCTTTGTATTTACCGTCCAAACGAATTTCGGGGCGCGGTAAAGGGAGGTGGTAAGACGGACGGGCAGGGAGTCCCGGTCCTCTTTATTAAAGGCGATGAAGTCGGGACGTGCGAGAAAATTGAACGCCATGACGGTGAGAAGAATATTCAGCACCGATTTTTTCTTTTTGTCACGGCAGACGTTGGTGTAAAGAAGTCCGTAAAGGGACGTGGGAAGACAACGTCGCATTTCCTTGATAAGGAGGGGATTGAAGGACTCGATGCAGTATGTGCCGTTGTAATCCTTCAAAAGTTCTGCCACCTTGGCACAAAGGGAGGTGTCAAAGTTTTCCCCCTTGAGCTCGACCAAAAGGGGAACTCTTCCGTTGATCAGGGAGAGCACCTCGCAAAAGCGCGGGATGCGCTCCTCGCTCTCTCCAAGGGTGAGGGCGGACAGTTCGTCCGCTGTCAGCTCGCAAAGCCTTTTGTCCACACCCGTCATGCGAATGAGCGTTGCGTCGTGGAAAACCATGACGACGCCGTCGCTTGAGAGCTGTACGTCAAGCTCGATCCCCGTACCCGCCGTTGCCGCGCGCTCAAATGCCGCAAGGGAATTCTCGGGCACGGTGTCCGTGTGAAGCCCGCGGTGCGCATAGTCGCAAAGAAGAGCGGGATCGGCGTCCTTTTTCTTGTGCGGACGGATGAAGAGCAAAAGATAGAGAAGGGCAAGAAGAAAAATAAGGGAGAGGATCGGCAAAAGGATCCAAAAAACAATATCCATGATCAATCCACGTCCAGCTGCGAGAGCAGGTCCTTCTTTTCAATGATCTTGGAATCCCCATGCTTAACGAAAAACATGGTGACAAAGGAAAGGAATACGAAGACGGAGCCAAAGAGGAAGAATACGTAGCGCATGCCGCCGCAAATGTCATAAAGAAGACCCGAGAGGATGGGGGCAACGATCTGCGCCGACATAGAGGCGGTGTAATAGTAGCCCGTGTATTTTCCGACGTCTCCGCCACGCGCCAGCTCCACCACCATGGGGAAGGAGTTGACGTTGATGGTTGCCCAACCGATGCCTGCCATGATAAAGATGGGGTACATGAGGAAGGCGGGTGTTTCGGGGGTGATAAAGTGACCGATGAGAAATGCCGTGCCAAGGATCAAAACACCTGCGAGAATGGTCTTTCTGCGACCGATCTTAGAGGCGATCATACCCACGGGGATGTAGGTGACGATCGCTGCTGCCTGCGCGATGATGAGCGTCATATTGAAGTCGAACCCGAGGACGTTGGTGGCATACACGGAGTACTTACTTGTGATGGAGTTATAGCCGACGTACCAGAGTGCAACGGAGGCAAGGATCAGAAGAAGGGAGGTAAGCTCGGGACGCGAAAGTTTTCTTTTCTCCCCATCGGTCTCCTCCTCGTGCTCCTCAACGCCGAGTCGCACGGATTCCTCAGCCATTTCCTTTGCCCACTTCTTTTCCTTGACGGTAAGGAGGAAGACGATCAGACCCACCAGCATGATGGCAACGACCGCCACCACGTAGCCCGTGTACTGCATGTAACGGTTTTTGGAGGTCGCAAAGACCATACCAAGCACCAGCACAAGAATGCCGCCCGCAGTACCCGTAAGGTTGATGATCGCATTTGCCTTGGAGCGCAAGGGCTTGACCGTGACGTCGGGCATCAGCGCGACGGCGGGCGAGCGGAAGGTTGCCATGGCAATGAGCACTACCAAAAGGGTTGCGATAAAGCCAACGAGGGGCAGGGGATTTTCCAGAGTGAGCTGCAGAGCACGCTCGGCAAGCTCTTTGTCGGAAAGCCCGCCTTCTGCAAGGGCGGGGATGCTCTCGGCGCCCAGGAGGGCGAGCTGATAGTTATCGATAAAGGTCAGGGCGACGAACGATACCACGGCGACAAGCGTGCCGATCAGTATAAAGGGTGTACGTTTTCCGTAGCGGGTATTCACGCGGTCGGAAAGCGCTCCGAAGAGCGGGAGCATAAAGACGGCGAGAACGTTGTCAATGGACATGACGGCGCCGGAGACTGCTTGCGGAAGTCCGTAGTGATTGGTCAGGATCAAAGGGATGATGGCATCATATGCTTGCCAGAAGGCAGAAATGAGAAAGAATGCCATACCGACCAGTATGACGCGTTTGTAATTGAGCTTCATAAACGTTTCCTTTCAATTTGTTTCGGTGGCTTCAGTATACCATGAAATGACAGAAATGTAAAGACGTTTTTCGATATTTGTCGCGAGCGATTCGTGCAGAGATAAGATAAAAGCCGCGGTCTCGGTGTACTGAAATCGGAAACGCGGCTTTTTTTCATTTTGGAGAAATTCGCTTTTTTATGCGTTTTTCCACACCGATTTTACGGTGATGCTGGGGAGCGGTGGGAGTGTAGGGTGTGCTGTTTTCCATGCGCGCACGACGTCGAAGGGGGCGGAGCTTTGGGGGAAGGACAGGATAAACGCCTTGATCTCCTCCCATTTTTCGCGTGCGGATGCAAAAAGTGCCGCGGCGCTGTTCTTGCCGATTGCCGCCGCGCTCCCGCCGACGAAGTCGTGAGAGGGAAGGATCGCCTCGGGGGCGAGCGTCTTGATGCGGTCAAGCGTTTCCTCGTACATCGCGGCATTTACGATGCTGCAGCCGTACTTGCCGACGCCGTAGAACTGAAGCGCGTCGCCGCAAAGGAGCGTGCCCGTGCGCGTGTCGAAGTAGCCCATGGAGTCCTCGGTGTGGCCGCCGAGGCGGATCGCCCTGACGGTACCGAGTGTCTCACCGTCACGGAGTGTCACTGCGCTGAGCGCAGGGAGTGCCGACAGAAGAAAAGGGGTGCCGCCGTTGTGGTCGCCGTGGCGGTGCGTGACAAGGAGCGAGCCTTTTTCAAAGCCCGCAAGCGAGAGGGCAGGGAGAATACGCAGAGAGACGTCCTCGCGCGTGGTGGCGCTGTCCACGATGACGGGAGTGTCGCCCGTGATGAGAAATACCGAAGTATAGAGATGATCAAACGGAATATCAAGACGGTATATACCGTCCGTTGCCTTTTCGAACACGGAATCCATAAATGCCTCCAAGATGTGTTTTTCACACTCTATTTTAGCACATTTCCGGTGTCCTGTAAAGTGCCTTTTCGATTTTTACCACATTGAAATGCTTTTTTCCAAAATGCGAGAAAAACTTTCTGCAACGTATGTGTTGGTTCCTTTTAAATAAAATTTGTCTTTCGCAAAAATCTTGCGTCACTGCTTGACTTTCCTTTTTGGCGATGCTATAATCATGATAGAGGCGTTACAAGCTACGAAAAACAAATTTGGGAGGAGACGAGCGTGAGAAAGATCAAGTCACCGAAGGAATTCTTCGGAAAGCAGCCGGGGGATGACAGAGTTATGATCCATTGGAACGAGCTTTGCGCCTATTACCGCGAGCTTGCAGCAGTTTCTGACAGGATGCTTCTTGAGGAGAAGGGGAAAACGAGTGAGAAAAACGATTTTTTGATTCTTTACGTTTCCTCACCAAAAAATCTTGAGCGGATGGAGGAATACCGCAGGATCTCTATGGCGCTCTCCGACCCGCGCGGAAAAGCACGTGAGGAGATCGACGAGCTGTGTCGGAAGGGACGGGTGATCGTATTCCAAAGCTATGGTCTTCACTCCAACGAGGTGGGGGGACCCCAGATGGTGCCCCTTATGCTTTACGAGCTGTTGACCTCAAGCGAGCCCCGCATCTTGAAAATACTTGAAGAGGTCATCTTCATCATCTCTCCCTGCTCCGAGCCCGACGGTGAGATCGTCTTTACCGACTGGTATTATAAATATTTCGGCACCGAGTTTGAGGGGATTTGCTCCCCGTATCTGCGCCACAATTGGGCAGGACATTCCAACAACAGAGATGCACTGCGAGAGTGTGTGATCGAATCAAGGCACATCAATGATATTCTTGTGCGCCGCTTCATGCCGCAGATCTTTCAGGATCACCACCATCAGTGCCCCGATGAAAACCGTATGTCCATTGCACCCTCACGGGATCCGCTTTGCCCCCATCTCTCGCCCTTGATTCACCGCGAGACCTCGCTTTACGGTGCGCATATGGCGCTCGCTCTCTCAGCGGCGGGACGGCGAGGTGTCGTCTCGGGGGATCCCTTTTTCTGCGATTTTCCCGTGACCTCCTTCTACGGGAACGCTATGCTTCACAATATTGCGGGGATGTTGACCGAGAATGCCGACGTTCGCATTGCAACGCCCGATTACATTGATCCCGAAACACTCAAGCTCAACGCAAACCGTGAGCACGTGCTCACCCCTTGCGCGGAGTGTCCCGATCCCTGGGAGGGGGGCTGGTGGCATCTTTCGGATATTGTCGAGCAAATGTACATTGCTTCCGTTTCTCTTCTGGAATATGCATCCAACAACCGCGAGCGCATTCTGCGTTCTACCGTGCAAAAGGCACGGATGCAGACAGAGAGGGGACACAGTGGGGAGATCAAGGGGTATCTCATTTCCCCCGCACAGCACGACCCCACTGCCGCCGCACACTTGATCAAGCTTATCAAAAACCAAATGGTAGACCTCTTTACTCTGAAAGAGGATCTGGTGAGAGACGGAAAATTCTATCCTGCGGGAAGCGTGTATGTTCCTCTCTATCAGCCAAAATATGCTGTGGTGCAGGTGATGCTTGCGGAGGAGCCTTATTCCAAGTGGGTACTGCGCGAGGCTCCTGACCGTAAGGAGCGTCTTGACGATAACGCTAATCTCTGCATGTCTCTTTCCATGGGGGTCGTTACCGAAAAGCTTTCCTTTGAGATTGAGGAACAAATGCTTTCCCCCTATGACGGTGAGGCTGAGGGATGGTGTCACCCCATGTCCGCCAAAGAAAACGAAAGCTACCGTGCGGTCAACCGTCTGCTCCTTGAGGGAAAGCGTGTCGGACGGAATGCAAAGGGGGATTTTACAGAGCTTCACGGCGATGCACCTGTCGCGCGTGAATTGCGGCAGGCGCGCATCGGGCTTGTCAAGATGTCCTTCACGGGCAACACCGAAGAGGGCTACACACGCAATCTATTGCGTGATTACGGCTACGACTACCGTCTTGTAATGGACCGCGAGATCCGCGAGACGGGAGTTCCTGACGATATTGATGTGCTCATCATTCCGGGAGACCCACCTGCAAAGATGTGCGCGGGGGACGTGATCCCCGAGAGCTGTCCTCCCGAGTATCAAACGGGCTTTGGAACGGCGGGACGGCAGCATTTGCGCGACTTTGTTTCACGCGGCAACAGGCTCATCGCCTGGGAAAAATCCTGCGGTCCCATCAACGATTGGTTCCGCTTGGGGCTTTGCGACAAGGCAGAGGGTCTTTCAAGGGTCGAATACATGACGGGCTCCTCCCAGCTCAATGCACATATTTGTCGGGAAAACGACGTACTGACGGTCGGTATGCCGCAGAAATTCACTCTTACGCACACAGACGGTCCTATCCTTGTCCCCTCGGATTTCAAGGGAAACGTGGAGATCCTTGCCGCCATTGACTCAGAGCTTGTGCTCAAAAACGGCATTGTACGCGGGGAGAGGTATCTTGCGGGAACGCCATGCGTGCTCCGTGCCCGCTACGGAGAGGGGGAGATACTTCTGTACACCTTCGCCCCCCAATTCCGCATGCAACAGGACGGAACGTATAAGCTGCTGCTGAATGCGCTTTATAAGTGAATACGAGATAGAAGCGGGGATGTCGATCAAATGCGCTTTGCATGGATCGACATCCCCGTCGTTTTTCTTCTTTACATACTCATCAAAGGCTTACGGGTCCTATCCGTTGATGGATCACACGGCAATTTTCACCCGTTGCTTGATTGCGTTTTTAGGATCGGCGGGCGAAACCTGCAAATCCCGCACCCCAAAAGACTTGTGCCGTTTTTGTGGATCACTCGATGACCTTGAATTCTTTAAGCGTCGTGCTTTCCACAAAGTCACCCTTCAGCGCGCGAAGTGCTGCCATGTGGGGCTGCTCGATGTGGATCTGCTGATGCTGCTTGCTTTCCCATGCCTCGACAAGCAACAGCTCGTTGGCGTCTGCCTCGGAGTAATAATAGTCGTAGCGGATGCAGCCGTCCTCTGCGCGGACGGCATCAAGGATGCCCTCTGTCTTTACCTTTTCGACGAAGGCCTCTCTTTTGCCGGGAAGGCATTTGAAGATAACGTAAATGGTATACATGCTTTTTCTCCTTTGTGTGTTTATGTTTTACACTCCTATTCTACCACAAAGTGATGGGATTGTAAAGAGCTTTTTTCTTCAAGAGTTTTTTGTTTTTCGGGTTAGTCCGAGATAACGCTTTTGTGCAGAGCGCTTTTTTGTTTCCCGACAGATGGCACTTTTGTTTGTAAAGGCATACGAAAGTTTGAAAAATACTCAAAAAGGATTGACATTTTTCGGAAAATCATATATAATGTATTGCGGTTAGCGGTTGCTAACTATAAAACGAGAGGGAGGTGCCCGTCATGAATCTGAGAGAGGCGCAGGACGGAAAAGAATACGTCATCAGCCGCATTGAGACAGATGATGAGGAACTTGACACCTTTTTGTTTTCTCTTGGGTGCTACAGTGGGGAGAAGATCACCGTTGTACGACATCTCAAGGGCGGTTGCGTTGTCGCCATCAAGGACGGCAGATATAACATTGACAATCAGCTTGCCGAAGCGATCATTCTGTGATTTGAGCTTTGGCGGGCGATTGTTTTTTTACCCATCGGTTAGCCAAGGCTAACCGATGGGCGACAGCTGTATTTTATATCCGAAAGGATCAAAATAAGGAGGAAATCCAATATGAGAATCGCTTTGGCGGGAAATCCCAACTCGGGAAAAACCACCATGTACAACGCGCTGACCGGACGCAATGAGAAGGTCGGCAACTGGGCGGGTGTAACCGTCGACAAAAAGGAGTATCCCATCAAAAAGGCGTACGCCGGAAATGAAGCGCTGATCGCAGTCGACCTTCCCGGAGCCTACTCCATGTCTCCCTTCACGAGCGAGGAGAGTATCACGAGCTCCTACGTAAGGAAGGAACATCCCGATGCGATCATCAACATCGTGGATGCCACGAATCTGAGCCGCAGTCTCTTCTTTACGACACAGCTGCTTGAGCTTGGTGTTCCCGTCGTTGTCGCCTTGAACAAAAGCGACACGAACAGAAAAAAAGAAACGAAGATCGATGCGGCGGCACTCTCCGCAAAGCTCGGCTGTCCTGTCATCAGCACCGTTTCCACCACGGGTGAGGGACTGGATGCGTTGGTAAAGGCAGCGATCGCACAGAGCGGCACGGAGCAGAGTGCTCCCTACGTACAGGGCGACGTTGATCTTGGTGACAAAAAGGCGGTTGAGGAAGAAGACCGCAAGCGCTTTGCCTTTGTGAACGGCATCGTAGATGCGGTTGAAACGCGTAAGGTGTTGACCAAGGAGAAAAACGTCGGTGATAAGATCGATGCTGTGCTTACCAACAAGTGGCTCGGGATTCCGATCTTTGCCGTTGTGATGTTCCTTGTCTTCCAGATCTCGCAGGTATGGCTCGGTGCATGGATCGCGGAGGGTGTTGAGATCGGAGACACCTTCATCCCGGGACTTGTCCCGCTTCTTGAAAGCTTCCAGGAATGGGTCGGCGGACTTCTTGAAAACGCGCACCCGCTTCTCTCGGCAATCCTCGTTGACGGCGTCATCGGCGGCGTTGTTGCAGTCGTTGGATTCTTGCCGCTCGTTATGGTGATGTACTTCCTCATTGCTCTTCTTGAGGATTGCGGCTATATGTCCCGCGTTGCCGTTGTGCTTGACCCCATCTTTAAAAAGGTCGGTCTTTCGGGAAAGTCCGTCATTCCCTTTGTGATCACTGTCGGCTGTGCCGTTCCGGGTATCATGGCAAGCCGTACCATTCGCAACGAGCGTGAAAGACGCGCCACCGCAATGCTCGCTCCCTTCATGCCATGTGGCGCAAAGATCCCCGTGATCGCGCTGTTTGCGGGTGCCTTCTTCGATAACGCGGGCTGGGTCAGCACGCTGATGTATCTTACGGCATCGTTCTCATTTTCCTTGGCGCCCTGCTTGTCAACAAGGTTGCAGGCTACAAGGCAAGAAAGTCCTTCTTTATCATTGAGCTTCCCGAGTATAAAAAGCCTTCCTTCTTCGGCGCATTCAAGTCTATGTGTAGCCGCGGATGGGCTTACATCGTAAAGGCTGCGACCATTATCCTCCTTTGCAACATGGCGGTTCAACTGATGCAGACCTTTACGTGGACGTTTGCGGTTGCGGAGACTGCCGATCAGTCCATCCTTGCTTCTATCGCGTCTCCCTTTGCATATCTTCTCGTTCCCATCGTCGGTGTTCTCTCATGGCAGCTTGCCGCGGCAGCGGTGACAGGCTTTATCGCCAAGGAAAACGTTGTCGGCACCCTTGCCGTTTGCTTCGTAGGACTTGAAAACCTCATCGACACCGAGGAGCTGGCACTCATGGAGGGGGCGGGCGTTGAGGCTGCGGGTATTATGGCGATCACCAAGGTTGCGGCGCTTGCCTACCTCATGTTCAATCTCTACACGCCTCCTTGTTTTGCCGCGATCGGTGCAATGAACTCCGAGATGAAGAGCGGCAAGTGGGTATGGGCAGGCATCGGGCTTCAGCTTGCCGTAGGCTTTACCGTTGCATATCTTGTCTATACGGTCGGTACGCTCTTCACCGCTCCCGCAACCCTCAATGTCGGTGCGGCGCTCGCGGGACTTGCGGCGGTTGCCGTGATGGTTGCCATTGTTGTGATGCTGATCGTGCGCACCAACAAAAAGCTCAGATCGGAGTATGCTCTTGACGGTAAGAAAAGGGAATACGCCGCGAGCATTTCCGAAAAATAAGGAGTACAGCGTATGGAAAACGTGATCGTTGTAATCATCCTGGTGGCAATCGTCCTTGGAATCGTCTGCTTTTTGTGGCGTGCGCGAAAGCGTGGGGAGACCTGCATCGGATGCCCGCATGCAAAGGCGTGCGGCGGTAAATGCGGCGGCAACTGTTCCCATATGCATGCGGATCACGGGGAAACCCGCGACTAAAAAACGAAAAGGGATGTGCGCAGTGTGCACATCCCTTTTCGGAAGACGGAGGTTTATCTTGAACAGTTCAAAAAAGCTTACCTTCTCGCAGATCCGATATATGATCGCGCTTTACAGGCTCTCGGGAGACGGAGTCGGTGTCAAAAATGCGGAGCTTGCCGCATCTCTTGCTTTCAGTAAGGCAAGCGTGCACAATATGCTGCGCACTCTTTGCGATATGGGGTTGGTTACGCAGAAGTCCTTTGGACTTGCACATCTGACGGACGCAGGGCGTCTTTTGGCAGAGAAATATACGGCATGCTATACGCGACTTGAAGACGCGCTTGCAGCTGTGTGCGGAAAAGACAGTGTCAGTGAGGGCTCACTTTGTGCGGTTCTTGCGGATATCCCCGAGGAAGCGCTTGATACGCTTGCGGGAGAATGAGACGTTATGGAAAACGTAATTATTATTGCGATCCTTGCGGCGGTGGGGGCGATCGGTGTGTATTCCACGGTCGGGCACTTTAGACGCAAGGGCGGTTGTTGCGGCAGCGGAGGATACAGACTCAAACGAAAAAGCGTTCCGCACTTGTCTGTGTCAAGACCTTTTCGGTCGGCGGTATGCACTGTAAAAGGTGTACGGAACGCGTGGAGGAGACCGTCAACGGCATCCGAGGGATCGCGGGCAGCGTCGATTGGAAGAAGGGAGTGCTGACTGTAGCCTATGCCGAGGAGGTGGACGATGCCGTGATCGGGGAACACCTTGAAAAAGCAGGGTACAGCCTTACACCGTTGGAGCCTTGATAAGATCATAAATCCTATTTTTTGGGGGACGCCGCGCGACGCCAGGGTCTTCGCACACTGTGCGAAGATTCGCTCGCTCTGCGTTGCGTAGCAACGTTTCGAAGCGTTAGCGCCGCAGCCAAAGAAAAAAGCCACCCGATCGGGTGGCTTTTTTCTTTGTATAAAGGCTACGAAAAAGATATTTTTCGTGGGTTGCTACTAGGATTCGAACTCCCACATCAAATTGGAGTAACGCTGTATATATTACCGATACAAAGTGTTGTATATTGAACACGCTTTGGGTGACAATATACAACTTCTTCGGCAGCACCTTTAGTTAGACAATAAATTATAATCGCAATCAATGTTTTCGGGGAAATAAATTATCTGCACAAACAATCAGATTGATGCATATAAAAACAAAAAATATATGCATTAACTCTTGATTTTCTGCACATAATATGCTATAATTATATGCAGAAACGGAGGGGGGTATATATGAGAAAATTTGATTATTCTTTTTTAAACAATGGATTATTGCCTGCAAATCTCATTAATTTAACATCAAACATTGCATCACTAAAGACAATGGCGGGCGTAAGAAAAGAAGAATATGCTAAAGTTTTTACCGAACTTGAAGCGGTTGCAAAAGTACAGTCGGTAAAGAGCTCTAATGCTATCGAAGG
>SVSZ01000115.1 GCA_015064025.1 Oscillospiraceae bacterium
TTTTATATGCTTTGTACTTCTCTCTTGTTGTTCAATTTTCAAGGATCATTTCTGCCGCCTTTTTTACGACAGCCCGATTATTATACCACTTTCGGAAGCCTTTGTCAATACCTTTTTGAAAGTTTTTCGAAAAAATTTCACTTTTTTCTTCCGCTTTTTAAGATCGCTTCCCCGCGGTCGCTGCCCTTCGGGGCGACAGCTTGCACATTATACCACAAATTGAAAGAGTTGTCAAGTACTTTTTCACAAAAAAACAAAATATTTTTTAACACTTTCACCAAAACTGATTTTGAGCGCTTTGAAGAAAGGAGGGGAATTTTTTATGATCACTCTTGTACTCCGCACGTTTCTTATTTACGTGTTTTTGATCCTTACCATGCGACTGATGGGAAAACGGCAGATCGGCGAGCTTGAGGTCACTGATCTTGTGACAACCTTTCTTTTGTCGGAGATTGCTTCCCTTCCCATAACCAATCAGGAGATCCCCGTCTCCTTTGCCCTTGTCCCCATGGTGATCCTATTGGCGCTCGAGGTGTTTTCTTCCTATATATTATTGCGTATCCCTCGGCTGAAAAATTTACTTTCCGCACCGCCCACGGTACTGATCCACCGCGGGGTGCTCATTCAGAGCGCACTGCGGGAAACGCGCATCACGATCGAGGAGCTGATGAGTGAGATCCGTCAACAAAATCTTACAGACCTTTCACAAGTGGAGTGCGCCATTCTTGAGAAGAACGGCAAGCTGACGGTTCTCCCAAAGTCCAAATATGCACAGCCGACACAAGAGCAGCTCGGAATAGAGACACAGGACGGAGGACTCATGCACATCGTTTACAGCAACGGTATTTATAGCGACGAAGGTCTTTCTCTCGTCGGACGTGACCGCGCATGGCTTTTGAAAAAGCTTAAAAGGAAGGGACTGGAGCCCAGCCGCTTGTTTTGCGTCACGGCAAACGAATCCGGAAAGCTCTTCTGGATAGAAAAGGAGAAAAAAACCAAAAAATGAAATCCTTTATCACAACACTCATCCTCTTATCGTCGGTATTGCTTCTTTCTCTGCTCAACTGCCGCTACGTCAACGCCGTCGCAGATGATCTGTATACCATGATTGATGAGCTTCCACCGATCGGTGACGCACGCACCCTCCAGGCGGCAAAGGAAATAAAAGAATTTTGGGAAAAGGAGGAAATGCTCGTGGAGCTGACCGTTTCCTATCCCTTTGTAGATCGCATCAGTGAGCAGGCGGCACTTCTTGCCGCCTCGGCGCAAGCGAAAGATCTGTACGGCTTTGAAAGCGCACGCACACTCCTTTTCGATGCCGTAAAGGATATGCGCCGCGCCGAGCAGTTTTCCTTTGAAAACCTATTTTAATTATTTCAAAGGACTTGCAAAAAAGCACCTCCTGTGCTATAATGGTGATATCAAAAAATCGGGAGGTCGTCATGGAAAACAAAATCTATCTTTACACGAATCTTGAAAACCGTCAGATGATGAGCTTCATCGTCACCACCAAGGATGGCAAGGTCATCGTCATCGACGGCGGGTACGACAGCGATGCCGCGCCGCTCCTTTCTCACCTGCAAGAGATCACCGCGTCAGATATACCGCACATTGATGCATGGCTCCTCACACATGCGCACGACGATCACATCAGTGCATTCTCCGTATTTTACGAAGAATACGTGGGACGTTTTTCCTGCGACGCCGTTTACTATACGTTCCCATCGGTTCCTTATTTCGAGCGTTATGAAAAAGGCTCCGCGCCCACACTGGCACGCTTTTACGCGCTTCTCCCCGTCTTTGGAAGCTCCGCGCGCATCGTTTCGACAGGGGATATTTATAACGTGGGGGACGCAAGCATCGAGATCCTTCAGACCTATGACGACACCATAGACTACGATATCGTCAACAATTCCTCTACGGTCTTTCGCATGAAGCTTTGCGGCAAGAGCATTCTCTTTATGGGTGACTCCGGCGTTATTGCGGGTAAACGCTTACTCGCACGTTACGGCAAGGAGCTGAAGAGCGATATGTGCCAGCTCGCCCACCACGGGCAGGACGGCGTAACGCAAGACGTCTATGAGGCGATCGCACCCGAGGTCTGCCTCTGGTGCACGCCCGACTGGCTTTGGGTAAACAACAACTACCTTTCAAACGACCCCAAAACCGTAGGCATGGGTCCCTTTACCACGCTTGAAACGAGAGCATGGATGAAAGAGCTCGACGTCCAAGAGCACTACATCGCCAAGGATGGCGATCAAATCATTACGCTTTAACAGAAAGCCGAGGCGCTCTCAATGCATTTGAGGGCGCCTCGGCTTTTTGTAATTTATTCTCTGTAGATCGCATCTTGCCAGATAAGCTCCAGCATGCTTTCTGCCATGACCTCCATGCCCTTGGCGTTCAAGTGTGCCGCATCCATTGCGTATTCACTTGCCCAAGCGGAATCGTTCATGCGAACGCCCGATACGTCGGGGTCTCCCGCATCGATCAGCACCACACGGTCGTTTCCTTCGTAGTTGGCAGCCACAACCGCCTTCATGCCGTCTGCAACAAAGCCCATGCGGTCAGACCTGTGCCAGGAGGTGACAAGCACCACGCGGGCATTCGGATAGGTCTCCAAAAGCTTCTTCACCATGGCATTCACAGCCCCCATATAGGTGGAGCCGTCCGTGTCGCTTGCCGTACCGAGAGGAATTCCCCAACCGTAGTCATTCCAACCGCCCTCAAGGAACACAAGATCCACGTCCGCAGCATTCCCCGATGGATTTCCGTAGGAATATCCTCTTGAGGTCGTACCGAACTTGTAGCTTTCATCGTTCATCAGATAATGGTACATGGAGGGACGCACCTGCGCAGGATCCTTGTACGCGCCCGGATTGTACCCCACCGTCCAGCCGTTTTGACCGAGGTTGGTCAGATTCCAATCGCACTGCTTGGCAAGAAGCTCCAACCATTGCTCCCCTCCTGCGAGGCTGTGACCGTCGAAAAGGCTGTCACCGATGGCAAGCACGTCCAAGCCCTCAAGCGCGGTCTTCTTCATCAACTTTCTGTCAAGCGCCACCTCCTGCAATAGCGGCATCATGGAGTTTGCCATGATCGCCATACCTTCATTGGTAAGATGGAAGGAGTCAAAGGCGTACTGCTTCCTCCATGCAGCATCTCTTATGTGCACGTTCGAAACCTCCGGATCACCGGAATCGATCAGACGCACACGGGGATGATCACAGTACAGCTCCTCGTAAAGATCAACCACAGAGGAGGTGTAAGGAATCGCCTCTGCACCGTCCTTGCGGGTCTGATTACCGTTCTCCCAAGCCGTCATCATCACCACGGTCGCATTGGGATAGTCGACAAGCAGTCGATCCACCACCAGCTTCCACGCACCGAGGAAGGTAGAGGGATCGGTCGAGCCGACGGTCCCCAAGGGCGCCTGTGCCGTTTTGCCGTAGTCATTGCTTCCCGCCTGTAAAAGGATCATATCCACGTCTGCCTTTACACCGGAGGGATTACCGACATTATAGTACATTTCGTCTGCCGTACTGCCGTAGCAATACTCCTCGGAATGGTTGAAAAGAAGGTTGTACATAGAAGCGTTACCGAGGTTTTTAGACGGTTGATAGGAAATGGTCGCACCGCTGATTCCGAGATTCGTCAGATTCCAATGATACTGGCGCCCCAGCTTATTGATCCACTGATGATAGCCGTTTTCGTTCTGCGCCCCCCGGAAAAGGCTGTCCCCCATTGCAAGCACGTTAAGACCTTCCAGCTCCATAGCTGCGTTGGCGGCAAATTCCTTAAACGCATCAAGAGTCGCCTTGTCAAGATCGTTATTTAACATCATTTCCTCATGTGCAGCAAAGGCAAGTGTCTTTGTCGCAATATCCTCCTTTTGATCTTCTGCAAACACTGTCAGAACACTGCCATCCCGCATCGTTGCTCTCACGTATCCAACACCGAGAAAGGGAGTATTGTAGTTTTGCTTCTTGATATTTACAATATTTCCCGCAAACACGTGAGAATGCCGCACCTCATGATCATACCACTCATCGTTTTCTACGGGAACGTCAAGGTACGTAAGCTTCTCAAGCTCCTCTCCTGTCAAGCGATCCGACGGCAGGCTGTCCGCAGGAAGAATCACCGTTCCAAGCTCAAATCTCTTGACCGCACCGTTTGCACGGAGAGAGTCGTAATCCACCTTGTTGATCGCGGTGAGGAAGCGCAAGCCGTAGGGTTCCTCCGTCCGAATGCTGTCAACACCGTCCACAGTATCCAACCCAACAAAGCACGTGTTGATCACAGCACCGTCCATAATGTCCGTCAACGTCGTATCGGTTGTGTAATAGATGGGCTCGTTCGGATTTTTGACCTCTGCGTAAAGAAGCTTTTTGTCAGAGTTTGAAAGGCTCAATCCGATATCGGTCACAACCTTCTTCTCCTCACCGTCAAGTGTAACGGTCACCTCGCGGGCACCGTAAATGCAAACGTTATCCACGTCAATGTAATTCGTGCCACCGCCAAGGTCGGTCTCGGTAAATGAGGAGGTTTTATCACACCTTACGATCACCAATGAATCTTTCCCGAGCTTTACGTCACGAACGTTGAAAAACGCACTGACCTTGTTCCCGTCGAACGCCGTCACCTTGGGATTGTATTGGTAGCCGTAAAGAGCGCCGTTGACGTATATTTCGTAGCTCGCGTCAGAGGTGTAAAACACGACCTGAACGGTGTTCCACTCGTCAAGCACCATGCCGTCAACACCCGCAACGCGCTTTCCGCCGGAGCCAAGAGTGAGAGCACCATCACTCAGATTGATCTTATAAAGCTGCATCTCCTGCCCGTCACTCTGCAGCGCCTTCCCGGTTGAAGTAGTAAAGGAATACTCAGTAAACAAAACCTCGGCAAAAGTGCTTGCCGTTTTGTTGGAATGCGGTCTGTAATCAGCCTCTATGACCAGAGCGCCGCCTTTGTCAAGCGCATCATGCTTCAACCGCAGAGCAGCACCGCAGTTCCCCGTGAGGACCTCGTTTGCAGTGTCGCTCTTTTCCGTGTAAGAGCCGACGTAAGGAACGCGGATAAATTGGTTTTCATCCTCTTTTACAACCGCACTGTGCGTAGGAACCTCCGCAAACACGTCTCCCTCAAGAGGTACCGAGCCCGCCGCAAGAGCTTCAAACTCCTGCCTCGCATAGTCCTCTGCCGCCACGCCGAAAACAGCAGCAGGAAGAAGGAAAAGAAGCGACAAAAGGAGCGCACAACCGCGCAAGCCTGTCTTTTTCATATCTTACATCCTTTCTGACGTACTTTATACTATTTTAACACATAAAAAATCAAGCGTCAAGAAGAAGGCTTCATTTTCAGCACATTCACAAAACAGCCCCCCTCTTTTTGTGGAAATCACGCAAAAATGCACCCTGCGGCAGTAGCTTCCGCAGGGTGCATTTTTGTTAGGCTCTTTGTCAATAGTTGGGGTAGAAAAAATCTGACGAAAAGATAAAGAACTATTAAATTGCATAGGAAAAGCGTCACGAAGCGAAGCGGAGTGGCGCTTTTCCTATGCGCCGGCGCGAGTTTGG
>SVSZ01000007.1 GCA_015064025.1 Oscillospiraceae bacterium
TGCACTCTTGAATGGACATGGCGTAATTCATGTCTCCCTTCTCCAGGTGGATAATGCCGGAGATACGGGGGGTAAAGTTGGGCTTATCGTCCTCAAACTCACGGGTTCTGAGCGCCTGCTCAAAGGTCATCTGCTTGTCCATCAGATCGTAAACGGTGTCAGTCTGATCGCCGTTTGTGACGATCGTCTTGTTGCCGAGGACTCTGACGGGATAGTAGATGATCAGATGCGGATCGGTCATCTTGGATTCGTCAAACGCGCGGGTCCTCATTGCATCGCCCTCCGCCACAAACACGCGGTTGCGGCTGTTCTCGCTTCTGCCCATAATGAAATACGCGGCGATCGCTTTCTTTCCGTCGGCGCTCTTGCCGATGATAATGCCTCTGCCGTGATATGCAAGGGAATTCAGTTCGTTTTCTATCGTCATGATCTTCATCACTCATTCTCCTTTGATATGTACAATATTATCCGTTACGCTGATTCTGCCGTCGCAGAAAAGCTTGACGGCAAGAGGCAGGATCTTCCATTCCGCCTCCTCCATGATGCGTCTTTGCAAGATCTCGGGGGTATCTCCCTCTCTGACCTCAACCGCTCTTTGCAACACGATCGGTCCCGCATCACACTCGGGAGTCACGATGTGCACGGTCGCACCCGAGACCTTCACACCCTTGCGAAGCGCCTCCTCGTGCACGCGCAGCCCGTAATATCCCTTTCCGCAAAACGAAGGGATCAGCGCGGGATGAACGTTGAGGATGCGGTTGGGGAATTTTTCATAGACCTGCTCGTCAATGATGGTCAAGAAGCCCGCGAGAACGACAAGGTCGATCCTTGCCGCCACCAATGCGTCGGTCAGCGCCTTTGAATACGTCGCGATGTCCGCATAGTCGCGGCGCGCGAGCACCGCCGAGGGGATTCCGTGATTTTTCGCACGCTCAAGAGCAAAGACTCCCTCCTTCGAGGAGATCACAAGAGTGATCCTTCCCTCTCCGAGCTCCCCTCTTCCCTCGGCGTCAATGAGCGCTTGGAGATTCGTTCCACCGCCCGAAACCAATACAGCAATTCTTTTCATACAAATTCCTCTTATGCGAAAATGACACCCTCGTCACCCTTGACGATCTCGCCGATGACGTACGCATCCTCACCGGCGGCACGAAGGATCTCGAGTGCCGTGTCTACCTCGGCAGCAGGAACAGTCACGCTCATACCGACGCCCATGTTGAAGGTATTATACATATCTCTCTCGGGGATGTTGCCCGTTTTCTGTATCAGCTCAAAGATAGGAAGCACCTTGACCGCAGACTTCGTAATGCGTGCGCTAAGCCCCTTCGGGATAGATCTCGGGATGTTTTCGTAGAAGCCGCCGCCCGTGATATGGCTGATCCCCTTGACGTTGACTTTTTCGAGAAGCGCTAAGATCGGCTTGACGTAAAGCTTGGTGGGGGTCAGGAGAGTCTCTGCAACCGAAGCTCCGCCCAGTGCCTCGCAGGGCTCTGTGAGCGTTTTATTATGCTCCACGTCGAAGACCTTGCGCACCAAGGAAAAGCCGTTGGAATGCACACCGCTGGAGGCAAGCGCGATGATCACGTCGCCCTCCTTTGTCTTTTGATTGTCGATCATCTTCTTTTTGTCTACGATACCGACGGAAAAGCCCGCGATGTCATAATCGTGCTCGGGCATCATACCGGGATGCTCTGCGGTCTCGCCGCCAATGAGCGCGCAACCCGAGCGCACACAGCCTTCGGCAACACCCGAAACGATCGCCGCGATCTTCTCGGGATAGTTCTTGCCGCACGCGATGTAATCCAGGAAAAAGAGGGGTCTGGCACCGCAGCAAATGATGTCGTTGACACACATTGCCACGGCATCGATGCCGATGGTGTCGTGACGGTCAAGGAGCATTGCAAAGCGAAGCTTGGTCCCGACACCGTCGGTGCCCGAAACCAGAACGGGCTCCTCCATCCCCGCAAGATTCAGTCCAAAGCAGCCTCCAAAGCCGCCGACGTCATCAAGGCACCCTTCGTTCTTGGTGCGCGCGATGTGCTTCTTCATCAATTCGACCGCGCGGTAGCCCGCGGTAATGTCAACGCCCGCCGCTGCGTAGCTTTCAGATCTGGAATTGTTCATAAGTGTGTCCTTCCCTTTCGTTTATCATCATTCATCATTTTTACAGGTTACGTTCTTATTCCTTACCGCTCCAGCAGTAGGTACAAAGCTTGCAGGGCTCAAGCCCGATCGCCTTGATCACACCCTCAAGAGACTGGAACTCCAAGGAGTCAAAGCGCAGATTCTCGCAGATCCTCTCTCGCAGACGCTTCCCGCGCTCGGTAGAGGAGTCACTGTACTCGTCGAGGTGAAGAAAGCCCTCCTCACCCTCCAGCTCCATCACAGTCTTGCGCGCCAAAAGCTCCATCTCGTTCGTCGCCCGCGTAAAGTTGAGATACTTGCAGGTATACATGATGGGCGGGCAGGCGCTTCTCATATGGATCGCCTTCGCACCGTTCCGATAGAGGAAATCGACCGTTTCCTTGAGCTGTGTACCGCGCACGATGGAGTCATCCACAAAGAGAAGACTCTTTCCGTCAATCAGATCGTGCACGGGGATCTGCTTCATCTTGGCAACCTTCTTGCGGTCTGCCTGATTAGCAGGGGTAAAGCTTCTTGCCCACGTGGGGGTATACTTGATGTAGGGGCGTGCGAAGGGAATGCCGCAGGCATTCGCGTATCCAATGGCGTGCGGTGTACCCGAATCGGGGACGCCGCCGACAAAGTCAACACCCTCGTTGTTCCCCACCTCCCCGTCATGCTCGGCAATGATCGCGCCGTTTCGGTAACGCATGACCTCGACGTTCACGCCCTCGTAGGTGGAGTTGGGATATCCGTAATATGACCAGAGGAAGGAGCAGATCCGCATTTCCTTCCCTGCGGGTGCCAACTGGGTCACACCGTCCACCGTGATCTCCACGATCTCTCCGGGTCCCAGCTCGCGCTCATCCTCATAGCCGAGTTTTTTGTAGGCAAAGGATTCAAAGGTCACGCAATAGCCGTCCTCGCGGCGGCCGAGGATCATCGGAAGTCTCCCCAGTCTGTCGCGCGCGGCAATGATGGAGCCGTGATCGGTCAGGATAAGGATGGACGCCGTTCCCTTGACCGCCTCCTGCACAAACCGAATCCCCTCCGTAAAGTTCTCCTTCTGCGCGATCATGGAGCCGACAAGCTCCGTGGAGTTGACGTTGCCACCCGTCATCGCGTTGAAGTGTCCTCCCTCGGTGGAGAGGTATTTTTTGATCAGCTCCTCGCGATTGTTGATCAGTCCGATCACGCAAACGGCAAAGGTGCCGATGCGCGAACCGATGAGAAGAGGCTGTGGCTCACCGTCGCTGATGCATCCGATGGCAGCCTGCCCTCTCATTTCCTCGAAAACATGCTCGAACCTTGTGCGAAAAAGCGTATTCTCGATATTATGAATCTCTCTTTGCAATCCGATCTCGCGGTCAAATGCCGCCAACCCCGCACGCTTGGTGCCGAGGTGGGAATGATAGTCGGTTCCGAAGAAAACATCGCTGAGCGCATCTTCTCTCGAAACCGCGCCGAAATATCCGCCCATGTACTGTCTCCTTGAATAACGACTACTTGTTGAACTCCTGTGCGATCTCTGCGTCCTTCGCAAGAACGCCCGCAGCATCCTTCGCTCTTTTCGCCTCAAGCTTCTCTGCGAGCTCGTCATCGGACAGCGCCAGGATCTCGGCAGCAAGCAAAGCGGCGTTGGTCGCACCGTCGATCGCAACCGTTGCAACGGGAATACCCGAGGGCATCTGAACGGTAGCCAACAGCGCGTCCATACCGTCAAGGTTGGTAGATTTGCAGGGGATACCGATCACAGGCAGTGTGGTCTGTGCCGCAACCGCACCCGCAAGGTGCGCCGCCATTCCCGCCGCCGCGATCATCACGCCAAAGCCGTTTGCCTTCGCGTTCTTTGAAAACGCCGCAGCCTCTGCGGGCGTGCGGTGCGCGGAGTACACGTGTACCTCGTAGGGAATGTCGAAGGCGGCAAGCGTATCGATTGCCTTGCGTACAACGGGAAGGTCGCTTGCGCTTCCCATCAGAATTCCGACTTTTTTCATCGTTTGTTTCTCCTTTTTTGTATCGAAAAAAATAAAGGACGCACTTCTCCCGTAAAAAAGAAGGGTGCGCCCAGACGGTCGGCTTCTATACAGATTTCTGTTCCACTGTGGTAGCCCACAATTATCCGTCAGTCGCAGAAATCCTTACAACGTTATTATTATAACATAGTCAAAACCGTTTGTCAAGTAAAGTGATCGTAGAAAAACGCTGTTTTTTCGACAGAAAATCGGAAAAAATAGACAAATACATGTATGAACTTTTTGTAAACACTTGAAAAGTCTATTGACTTTAGTTTGATAAAGTGGTAAAATCGTGGATATTATATGACAAAACGCCGTGCAAATCGGCACGGCGCGAAAGGATAAAGAAATGGCACATATACATTCCGAGTCGGTAAAACGCCTCTTCAAGATCATATCGCGCCTGGAGAGCGAGGAGGACTGCAACGCATTTTTTGAGGATCTTTGCACCGTGCGCGAGCTTGAGGACATGGCACAGCGGCTGGATGCGGCTTTCCTTCTTGAGAGCGGCATGAACTATCAGGATATTTCCGAGCGCATCGGCATCAGCACGGCAACCATCAGCCGCGTCAGCAAATGCCTCAAATACGGAAGCGGCTACAAGGCAGCCATAGAAAAGGAAAAGAACGGGGAGATCCCCGCGGAGGATCCGGTATGAATATCACGGGCAACGTACTGAAAAAGGAGGAAGAGGTCACACTCTCCCTGTGTGAGCTTTACAGCTCATACGGATATACGCGCTACAAGATGAGCAAGTTTGAGGAGTACGACCTTTACGTGCGAAACAAAAGCTTTCTCCTCTCCGACCGTGTGATCACCTTCACGGATACCAACGGCAAGCTGATGGCACTCAAGCCCGACGTGACTCTCTCCATCGTCAAAAACAGTGAGGACTGCCGCGGATACGTGCAAAAGCTTTATTACAACGAAAGCGTTTACCGTATTTCCGAGAGCACGCACGCATGGCGCGAGATCTCGCAAACGGGACTGGAATGTCTCGGCGACGTTGATGAATACCAGCTTTCCGAGGTGCTCCTTCTCGCGGGCAAAAGCCTCTCCCTCATCTCCCCCGAGTACGTTCTTGACGTTTCTCACCTGGGACTTCTCTCGCTTGCAATGCGCCGTGCGGGGATCAACGAGGAGGACGAGGCAAAGCTTCTTACCTTTGTTTCGCAAAAGAACCGCCACGACATGCGCGCCCTGCTTACCGCTCGCGGCATCGGCGAAAAAGAGGCGGAACCGCTTCTGACGCTCTGTACCCTCTCCGGGGTCCCTCAAAGGGTGCTTCCCACGCTTTCTTCGCTTTATACGGATGTGGAATGGACGCGCGAGGTGGCACACCTTGAGACGGTTCTCTCCCCTCTTCCCACGGAGCATATCCGCATCGATTTTTCGGTCATCCACGACCTTTCCTATTACAACGGCATCGTCTTTCAGGGCTTTGTTATGGGAGTTCCCGAGCGCGTGCTCTCGGGTGGGCAGTACGACAGGCTCATGCAAAAGCTCGGCAAAAATTCCCCTGCCGTCGGCTTTGCCGTTTATCCCGAACGCCTTGATACACTTGTCGCGCAGGAGAGCTTTGACGTTGACGCGCTCCTGCTCTATTCGGAGGACACGGACACAAGAGTACTCTCCCGCACGGTGGAGCTCCTTCTCGCAGGTGGCGAGCGTGTCTCGGCTCAGCGGTGCATTCCCGAAAAGCTCCGCTACCGCCGTCTCCTTCAGCTTACAGAAAGTGGGGTAAAGCTCCTTGAAGAAAATGCTTAATATCGCACTCCCCAAGGGGAGACTCGGAGAGCGTGTTTACGCCATGTTTGAAAGAGCGGGCTTCGCCTGCCCCACACTTCTGGAAAACACCCGGAAGCTCATTTTCGAAAACGAGGAATGCGGTGTCCGTTATTTTTGGGTAAAGCCCTCGGACGTTGCCATTTACGTAGAGAGAGGAGCCGCCGACATCGGTGTTGCGGGAAAGGACATTCTCCTTGAATACGAGCCCGACGTCTACGAGCTTCTCGACCTTTGCACGGGCAAATGCCGCATGGCGGTCGCCGCTCCCGTAGGATTCCGCGACGATCCCGCGCGCACCCTCAAGGTCGCAACGAAATTCACCAACATCGCACAAAACTACTATGCCTCAAAGGGCAGAGACATCGATATGATCCACCTCAACGGTTCCATTGAGATCGCCCCGATATTGGGACTCTCCGACGTCATTGTCGACATCGTGGAAACAGGCACCACCTTAAAGGAAAACAATCTTGAGGTGATCGAAACGGTGGTTCCCATCAGCGCGCGTCTGATCGCAAACCGCGCCGCTTGGAAATTCAAGACCGAACAGATACAGACCCTTTGCGATCACATCGCCATGCAGCTTCAAACGGAGGAACAAACAAAATGATTCGCATATACAAATACGGTGAGGTAAGCCGCGAGGATATCTTTGCGCGCGTCACTCCCACGGTCAATGTAGAAGAGATCGTTGCGGACATCATCGCAAACGTCCGCGCACGCGGTGACGCGGCGCTCCTTGAGTACTGTGAGAAATTCGATCATGCAAGTCTTTCCTCCCTTGCCGTCACCAAGGAGGAGATCGACGAGGCAATTTCCCTTGTGGAACCGAGATTCCTTGAGATCCTCCGTGACGCCGCAAAAAACATTCGCGCCTTCCATGAACGCCAGGTGCGCAACAGCTTTATTCTCAACGAACAAAACGGCGTGGTGATCGGACAGAAGATCATCCCCGTGGACCGCGCGGGTCTTTACGTTCCCGGAGGAACAGCGGCATACCCCTCCACGGTGCTGATGGATTCCATCCCCGCCAAGATCGCGGGATGCCGTGAGGTCGTGATGGTCACCCCTCCCGGGCGCGACGGAAAGATCAATCCCGTCATCCTTGCCGCCGCCGGCATCGCGGGCGTTGACCGCATCTTCAAGCTGGGCGGCGCACAGGCGATCGCCGCGCTTGCCTACGGCACGGAGAGTGTGCCGCGCGTGGATAAGATCGTAGGTCCAGGGAACGCATTCGTCGCCGAGGCGAAGAAGCAGGTCTACGGCACCGTTTCCATCGACATGATCGCGGGTCCGAGTGAGATCCTCATCATTGCCGACGGCGCGTCGAACCCGCGGCATCTCGCGGCAGACCTTCTCTCCCAGGCAGAGCATGACAAGCTCGCCTCAGCAGTCCTTGTCACCGACTCCGCTGAGCTGGCGCTCGCGGTGCAGGAGGAGCTTGAACGTCAGATCCCGCTCCTTCCCCGTGAGGAGATCGCGCGCGCATCCATCGACAACAACGGAAAGATCATCGTCGCCCCCACCCTTTCGTCCGCGATCGATATCGCCAATGAGATCGCCCCCGAGCATCTGGAGCTTTGCGTGGACAACCCCTTCGATTATCTTGACAGCATCCGTCACGCGGGCTCGATCTTCATGGGACGCAATTGTCCCGAGGCACTCGGAGACTACTTTGCAGGTCCCAATCACACGCTTCCCACCAGTGGCACGGCACGTTTTTCAAGTCCTCTCTCCGTTGACGATTTCGTGAAGAAAACACAGTACACCTACTACACGCGGGAAGCACTCTCCCGCGTTGCCGCAGACGTTGCCTTCTTTGCCGAAAAGGAAGGGCTCAGCGCCCATGCCAGAAGCGCTACCGTGCGACTGGAGGAACCGAAATGAGTCGTTTTTTCAGTAAAAAATACAATGCACTGACCCCCTATACCCCGGGAGAACAGCCCAAAGATCAGAAATATATCAAGCTCAACACGAACGAATCCCCCTTCCCTCCCACGCCTGCGGTGTGCGAGGCGGTAAAGAATGCGGCGGCACACGTCAATCTTTATTCCGATCCCGAATGCCGTGAGCTGGTCAGCACGTGGTGTGACACGATGGGCACCGCCCCCGACGAGGTGCTTTTCACCAACGGCTCGGATGAGATCCTCAACTTTGCCTTCATGGCATTTTGCGATGCCGAGCATCCGGCGGTCTTCCCGAATATTTCTTATGGCTTTTATCCCGTTTTCGCCATGCTCAACGGCATCCCCTATGAGGAAATACCGCTCGCAAAGGATTTTTCCGTAAACGTTGAGGATTACATCGGCGTCAAAAAAACGGTCATCCTCGCCAATCCCAATGCCCCCACGGGCATCGCGCTCCCGCTTTGCGATATCGAGCGTATCGTTGCCTCCAATCCCGATCACGTGGTCGTCATCGATGAGGCATACGTGGATTTCGGCGGAGAGAGCGCCATCCCTCTGATCCGCAAATATGACAATCTTCTCGTCACGGGTACCTTTTCGAAGTCCCGCTCCATGGCGGGAGCAAGGCTTGGGTTCGGCATCGCGCATCCCGCGCTCATCCGTGACCTTTCCACCGTCAAGTATTCCACCAACCCCTACAACGTGAACGCGATGACGCAGGCGGCCGGTGTTGCCACCCTGAAGGAAAACGCGCTTGCGATGGAGCGTTGTCAAGCAGTCATAGAAAACCGCGAATATACCGCGCGCGAGCTTGCGCGCCTCGGCTTTACCATGACAAATTCCCGCGCCAACTTCCTCTTTGCCGCGCATCCGCTCCTGTCGGGTGAGACGGTCTATACGGAGCTACGCAAGCGCGGCATCCTTGTCCGCCACTTCTCAAAGTCGGAGATCGCGAACTATAATCGTATCACCGTCGGCTCCCGCGAGGAAATGGAAGCGCTCATCTCAGCGCTTGAGGAAATCCTGAAAAATCCCAACTGAAAGGAACTATATGAGAACCTTTGAAATCAACCGCAAGACAGCGGAAACTGACATTGCACTGACCCTCAACCTCGACGGTACAGGCATGTGCAAGATCAACAGCGGCTGTGGCTTTCTTGACCACATGCTGACACTCTTCTCTAAGCACGGCAGATTCGATCTGACGCTCACCTGCAAGGGAGACACTGAGGTGGACGATCACCACACGGTAGAGGACATCGGCATTGCACTCGGCACCGCCTTCGCCGCAGCCCTTGGAGAGAAGCGCGGCATTCGCCGTTACGGAGACATCGTGCTCCCCATGGATGAGGCGCTGATTTTGGCGGCAGTCGATCTCTCCGGCAGAGGCTATCTCGGATATTCCGCCGAGATCCCCTCCGAGAAGGTGGGAACCTTTGACACCGAGCTTTCCGAGGAATTTTGGCTTGCCTTCACACGGTGCGCCGCCTGTACCCTCCACATCCGACAGCTTGCGGGCAAGAACGCGCACCACATCATCGAGGGCATGTTCAAGGCATGCGCCCGCGCGCTTCGCGAGGCAGTGACGATCGATCCCGCGCTTCGTGACGAGATCCCCTCCTCCAAGGGGGTGCTTTGATGATCGCGATCGTTGATTACGGCGTGGGAAACCTTTTTTCCCTTGCCTCCTCCTTCCGTGCCATCGGCGCAGAGGCAGCTGCGACAAGTGACCCCGAGGTGATCCGTGCGGCAGACCGCATCATTCTCCCCGGCGTCGGTGCTTTTGGAGATGCCGCCAAGAAGCTGCGCGAATCGCGACTCGACCGCGTCGTTTGCGAGGAAGCAAACAAGGGAAAGCCGCTCATGGGCATTTGCCTTGGCATGCAGCTTCTCTTTGAGCGCGGCTATGAGTACGGTGAGCACGAAGGACTTGGACTGATCAAGGGAAGCGTGCGTCCGATCGCAGACGTGATCCCGAAGGGACTCAAGATCCCGCACATCGGCTGGAATGCGCTCCACCTTACCAAGCCCGCACCGCTCTTCTCTCATATCAAGGAGGGAGACTTCGTTTACTTTGTACATTCCTATTTCGCGACAGATTGCGAGGACGCCGTCATCGCAACCGCCGAATACGGTGCTCCCCTGACCGCCGCTGTGGCGTCGGGCAACGTGATGGGCTGTCAGTTCCATCCCGAAAAGAGCGGCGACGTGGGGCTTAATATCCTGCGTGCCTTTTGTGACCCGGAGGTGATCGCATGAACATCTTCCCTGCCATTGATCTGTATGAGAAAAAGGCAGTTCGCCTTTACAAGGGCGACTACGCTCGGATGACCGTCTACAGCGACGATCCCGCAAGCCTTGGCAAGGCGTTTGCCGATGCGGGTGCTTCGTTTGTTCACATCGTCGATCTTGAGGGAGCCAAGGACGGCACCACGCCGAACCTTGACACGGTGCTTGCCATCAAGCGTGCATCAGGGCTTTTCTGCGAGGTTGGCGGCGGCGTGCGAAGCATGGAGGTCATCGATCGTTACCTCTCCTCCGGAATCGATCGCGTCATCCTCGGGACAGCCGCAGTGACGAATGAAGAGTTCCTTGTGGAGGCTGTCAGAAAGTACGGGGAGCGGATCGCTGTCGGCATCGACCTCTCGGACGGCTGCGTTGCCATCAAGGGATGGACCGAGAAGACCGAGATCACGGCGGACACCTTCTTTTCCAGGATGCAAAGCATCGGTGTCGGCACAATCATCTGCACCGACATCTCACGTGACGGTGCAATGATGGGAACCAATCGAGCCCTTTACCGTGCACTTGGAGAAAAATACAGTATGAACATCATCGCCTCGGGCGGTGTCTCAAGCATCTCCGACGTTGAAGCGCTTGCCGAGATGAAGCTTTACGGTGCGATCATCGGAAAAGCATATTACACGGGAGACATCGATCTTAGAAAGGCAATCGAGGTGGCACAAAAATGATTACAAAAAGAATTATTCCCTGCCTTGACGTGCGCGACGGTCGCGTTGTCAAGGGAGTCAACTTCGAAGGTCTTCACGACGTCTCCTCCCCCATTGAGCTTGCAAAATACTACAGCGCCGCGGGCGCTGACGAGCTGGTCTTTTACGACATCACCGCAAGCGCAGAGGGGCGGCGTCTCTTCACCGACATTCTCACGAAGACCGCACAAAACGTCTTCATTCCCCTGACCGTTGGAGGAGGCATCAACACACTTTCCGACTTCGAGCGCGTTCTTTCCTCCGGCGCGGACAAGGTCAGCGTCAACTCGGGCGCGATCAAGAACCCAAGCCTTATTTACGAGGCGGCAAAGCGCTACGGCGATCAGTGCGTGGTACTCTCCGCAGATGTCAAGCGCGTGGACGGTGTTTTTCGCGTTTTTGCAAAAGGCGGCAGAGAAAACACGGGTATGGAAGCGATCGAATGGATACGGCGCTGTGTCTCCATGGGAGCGGGCGAGATCGTGGTCAACTCCATCGATACGGACGGGGTCAAAGGAGGCTTTGACCTTGAAATGCTTGCCGCCGTTTGCGATGCTGTAAACGTTCCCGTCATTGCCTCGGGCGGTGCGGGATGCATTGAGGACTTTATCACCCTCTTCCACTCGCTTCCCGGGGTGGACGCAGGACTTGCAGCCTCCATCTTCCATTTTGGTGAGGTGCGCATTTCGGATCTGAAGGAAAAAATGGCAGAGGCGAACATCTTCGCTCGCAGATAAGGAAGGATACATTTTATGCTGAACATTGACGAATTGAAATTTGACGCAAACGGGCTCATTCCCGCCATCGTGACCGACGCAAAAACGAAGGAAGTGCTCACGCTTGCCTATATGAACCGCGAAAGCCTTAAGATCTCCATGGAGCGGGGACTCACCTGTTTCTGGAGCAGATCCAGAGGGGAGCTTTGGCTCAAGGGTGAGACCAGCGGCAACTACCAGCACATCGTTTCCATCACTGCCGACTGCGACCGTGACGCGCTTGTCGTCATGGTGGAAAAGGACGGTCCCGCGTGCCATACGGGCACAGAATCCTGCTTCAATGACACTGTGTATGAAAGTGAGGAGCGCCACGCATTCTCTCTTGAGGGACTGATGAAGCTGATCGAGGGCAGAAAGACCGACAAGAAGGAGGGCTCCTATACCACGTACCTTTTTGAAAAAGGACTTGACAAGATCCTCAAGAAGGTCGGTGAGGAATCCACCGAGGTCATCATCGCCGCAAAGGCAGAGGACAAGCGCGAGACTGTCTACGAGATCGCAGACCTTGCCTATCACGTGATGGTCCTCATGATCGAGGCAGGCATCAGCCTTGAGGACATCCACAACGAGCTGGCATCCCGTCACGTGGTGGATCACAAGGTCAAGCAAGAGAAAATGACAAAATAAAGAACGAGAATAAGAACAGCTTTCATAATTGAATCAAAGAAAAGTCGGTCAAATGCATCCCGCATTTGACCGACTTTTCTTTATTTTTTATTGTCTCTTACTTCACTTGTCGGAATGGGCAAGCTTGGTTATCAGACACCCACCTGCAACATCTTCCATACGAAAGCGCCGCCGTCCTTCTTTTGGAAGTGCGCGCTATATACGTCCGACGTTTCACCCCTCAGGGAGAGTCTGAAACGCAAGCGGTATGCGTTTTCGGTCTCCTCAAGTGAGGTCACGTGCAGCTTGACGGATGTCTCTCTTGCCTGTGCGGCAGTGGTGTACATACCGACACGGTCAAGATACTCAAATGCACCTGCGTCACCGTGTCCCGTGCCGCTTCCGCCGAAGAGCGCATGCAGCTGCTCCTCAAGTGCCTCCTTGGGAATCAGAGTGACAAAGGAGGTGCGCGGATAGGACTGTGCCGCTTGCTTGATCAGCGTTCCGTTGCCCGTGTACTTGCTGTATCCCTCAAGGAGCATTGTGTTAAGGACTGCCGAACGGTAAAGCGTTGCAGCCTCCCCTTCGGTTGCGAAGGCATAAAGATGTATACTCTCTCCCGTCACACGCATAACGGTGGCTGAAAGGCGCTCGGCAAGCGTTCCCTTCGCGTCCAAGGTACGGATCGTTTCCTCCGCGGCGAGATCTGCACTGTCCCAACCGAAAAGGCCCTTGACCCAAAGCACGTTACTGCCCGCCATACAGGACACCAAAAAAACGGTGATCAGCAAGATGATAACCACCAAGGTCCCGAGGCGCCATTGCCGCCGACGCCCGTAATAGCTTCTCTGCAAAGCGCAAATCCCTCCTTTTACGTTTACTTCTTTCATTGTATCAAAACCGCAATATTTTGTCAATAGGTATTTTAATATTTTTCCCATGATTTAGTGATTTTTGTACGACATAAACCGCAAGATGTTGTTTTTTGTCGTTCTTTTCCGCATTTTTGTCGTATGCGTCACGAACAGATGACAAAATTCTATTTCAGTCGCATTTATTTTCCGATATTTCTGCCCCGTTTACATCGCTTCGCGACATGTCGAGCCGTGCGCACATCCGTCGCTCCGCGGTGATCAGCCCGGAGAGCACCGAGCGAACCACTCTGTCTCCCGTCCGCGACATAAGCGTTTCGTAAAGGTCGATCCTGCGCCGCTTCTCCGAGACGGCTCGCAGAAGAAGCTCCGCGCTGTCTCGACTTCTGCGCCGACCGCCTCCTCTTATCTCGGGAAGCCCCTCACCACCCAGCGCCATGATCAACTCTCCCAGCACGCGCAATTGCTCCAGCTCCTCTGCGGCGTCCCTGTAAAGCAGGTCGCTCACCGCGTGATCGGCAGCAAGAGACAGAAGACTTCCGTCAAGCGAGTATTTGAGTGAGGAAAGCGTATCCGCCCAAACCCCCGTCAGCATACGGCACAGCGTCAGATCCTTCGCAACACAGCCCATCAGCGGCGGACGGAAGCGTGGAACTCTTTCATACTTGATCTCACTGTAGGAATTCATGGGCGTACCTCCTCATCGTTCTTCCCTCACAGCCTATGCAAAAGGCGCAAAAGAGGTGAATCGCATAAAAAAAAGGGGGGTGAGCCAAATGCGAAAACGCATTTGATACTCACCCCGCCATTTTTGCTCTGCCTACCCAACAAGGACTCGCGTCGGCTTTTTTCGGGTGGGGCTTCGTCAAGTGACTCAGCCCCGAAAAAATATTCTGTTCAGTCTCTTCCGCTTTCATAGACGCGTCCCGCTTCGCGTTCTTCGCCCAGAAGCTCGGATACGGTCACGACCTCGTATCCCATTTCATTCAACCGTTCAAGGATGATCACGACGGCATCGTACGTGCTTTCATAGATATCGTGCATCAGAATGATGCTGCCGTCCTTCACGTTTTCAAGAACGTTGTTGACGATCGTATCCAGCTTTTCCTCACACTCTGCGTCACTGTCACCACTTGAATACTTATACCTCCAGTCCTCGGAATCCACGTCCCAGAGCACCACGGAATAAGGGCATTCACGGATCCGCTCCTCTGAGATCGCACCGCCGACGGGACGCATCAATTTGATCTGATATCCCGGTTGCTCCCCTCGGATCGCCGTTTTGGTGCCGGTCATCTCCTTGGCATATTCATTGTTTGGGCAATCGTCATAGTACACACGGTGCGTGTATCCGTGAATACCAACCTCGTTTCCCGCCTCCAGCGCATAAAGCATGGCATCTCCGCCGTTGTATTCGGTACCGTCCACGCGGTTTCCCACCACGAAAAAGGTGGCGTGAAAGCCGTACTTGTCCAGCTCATCCACGATCAATTTGGTACGCACGTTGTGAGGGCCGTCGTCAAAGGTAAGCGCAACGCGCATTTTTCCATCGCCCGATACGGGGATGTCTCCCTTATCGGAATCCTCATTCTCACCATCCCCGCCGCGCACGGCAGTCGCACTGCAGGAGAGCAGTGCCATGGAAAGAAGCAGCAACAGCGCCATCATGCGCAAAGTACGGGTCCATTTTCTCAAAGTCTTGCTTTTCATAAATCTCCTTTGACCGAACGCATTGTAAGTAATTTAAACAAACACCCCACCGCTCTTCAAAAGGAGGGCGGCAAGGAACACCGAGAAGGCAGAGGCAATTGTCGTCCAAACGACCAATTGCCCCGCTAAGATCGCATCGCTGTTCATCTCCTGCGCCATGGGCACGCTGGAAACGGCAACGGGGGTTGCAAACATCGCGACAAAGGCGGCAAAGTGCGCACCGTAAAAATGCGAGGGGAAGAAAAAGAAATAAGCGATGCCAAGACCGATCGCAGGCACGATCACCGTGCGCAAAAGCACGCCTGCGATGATCTCGCGCTTGAGCGCGGCAACGGCTGAAAATTCAAACTGTGCGCCGAGTACCAAAAGGGAGAGCGGCGTCGCGGTGCTTGAAAGATATCCCAGCACCGTATACAACGGAGTAACGCTTGAAAGACGGAAGGAGATCCCCCACTGCGTGAAAAGTGCGCGAATACCAAGCACTGCAAGACCTGCCACCACACCGAGGATCAGGGGATTTTTGACGATCTCAAGAAGGATCTTCTTCACACTGACCTTACCGTGATCCTCGCGAAAAAGAGACAGACTGATCACCGCGAGAATATTGAGAATCGGAATGATCACAGCGGAAAGAAGCGTTGCGATCATCACACCCTCCTCACCGTAAAGCGACTGTGCGAGAGGAAGCCCGATCAATGCGTAGTTGGAGCGGTAAGCTGCCTGCAAAAGCACGCCGCGGCGTTCCGCCTTTTTGGTAAGAAGAAGGCAGAGCGGAAGCGCCACAAGAAAAATGATCAGCAGTGCCGCCATCACGTAAAAAATGTAGAAGAGATCGATGCTTCCCATGTCCTCGATCTTATAGATGTTGAGGAACAGCATCGCGGGCAGGAGCACGCGGAACACAATGCGGTTCGCCATCTTGGCAAAGCTTTCGTTCACAAAGCCCGTTTTTTTGAGGGTGTACCCCAAAGCCACCATCAAAATGATGGGAAGCACCGCATTCACGGCAAACATAAAGGATTCCATAGTCAACTCCCAAACAAAGGATTCTTTTTCCATTGTAACACATCCCGCGTCTCTTTGCAAGTCAAAAAGCGAAAAAAGGCGAAAAATTCAAGAACCGCAGCACGCGTGATCTTACGCTTCTTTTTCCTTGCGCATCAATTCATCCCTTGCAATGAAATCGGGGTGCTTCTTGTAGTAGTTGACGTAATAAAGAAGCTGTGCATACTGCTCATCTCTCACGTTCGGCTTGACAGTGGCAAGAAGCTCGTCGAGCTCTGAGAAGGTCGTGAATTTCTCCTCGGTCAGCGCCTTGAGCGCCCCCTCGTAAACGGAATCCTGCGACGCCCTCTTGTTCGCTTTTTCCGCTCTCTCCTCCTCACGGGCAAAGGACGCCTCCTCTGCCTTTTCCTCCATATACGCCTCTGCAAGCGCCGTCTGCTCGGCACGGTAAGCTCGATCAAGCTCGGATTGCGATTTTTTCTTCTCACTTTCGATCTCTCCAACGCGTCTTGCATAGCCGTTGCGCGCCTCGATATCCGCGCTCTCACTCACACCAAGCCCCGACAGCCCCGCCTGCTCGTTCTCGATCGGAAGATATTTTTTGAGAAGCTCGTAGTTCACCGCCGCACGGCGCAGCTTTTCCTCGGTCTGCTGTGAAAGCAGCTTGCTCGCCGCACGGTGCTCTGCTTTCGCCGCCTCGTTCGCCGTGCGGTAATAGTCTATGGGATCCGTGCTCTCTTTTTTGGGGTTACCCAAATTCGATTTCTTGCGCAGAAGCATCCCTCCGCTGTTCTTGTGTGCCGCCGTAGAGCTCGGCGTTCTCTCCTCGGTCTTCGTACTCGCCTTGTATTTCTGAATCATTTACATTCTCTCCTTTCCTTCTGCTGTTTTCAAACATCCGTAAAATGTCCGCCTTTTTCGTCATGCGTGCACGGTATTCGTCCGTCACGTAAAGATAGGATTGCTCCATCTTCACCCCGCCCATCAAGAGAAAGATTCCGACCTGAAATAGCGTCCAGATCAGATCTGCGGGAGAAAAGCTTCCCAAAAGTGAAACTCCGTAATATCCGAAGAGGATTGCCGTGAAAAGCTTTGTCAGAAAATCCCGACGGCTGCTCTCACGGGTATATTCGGTCTTGCTCCTTCCGAGATAATACGGGTCATCGGGATTTCCCGTGTCGCTGATAAGAAGCCCCGCAGAGAGCCTTGTCAGACGAATCGCCGCCGCGCGGCGGAAGCGGATGTGACGCAAAAGCTCCTCGCGACGGGCACGCAGTCCGCCACCTCGTCGCGGCAGGTAAGCATAAGGCGTTCCGTCCTCCATAAAGTAATCCGTATAACGCATACCGTGACGGGAGAGATACTGACGTCTTGCGCGCGCCAATGCCTCTCGGTTTTTGATCTCACACCACTCGTCAAGCTCGTCAAGACAAGGTGCGACACGCTCCGCAATGCGCGCATGCCGTTCGGACGCGATGCAAACACGCGCGTCCCTGTCGCCGTTGCGAAGTCCCTGCGCATCAAACATGCGATTGATCATAATACCAAGCAGAAAAGCTACCACACCGTCCGCAAGGATCTCACCGATGCCCTTACCCGTCTCTCCGATCGTAACAAAGGAGGTTGCAATATAAGAGAGGCAAACAAGCCCCACCGAAAGATATCCGATGTAATTGCGCAAAACCTCCTTGATCTTTTCGCTAAGAGCCAACTGTAAATGATCCTTCATACGGCATTCCTCCCTCCGATGTAGCTCTTCAGCATTTCCTCCACCCTGTCGGCAGTTGCGTCTGCTTGCTTGGCAAGCTTGATCCTCTCACGCACGCGGCTCGCAAAGGGGGAGAACAGGAACGCGTCCACCGCTTCCCCCGCGATCGCCACCCAGAGAATAAGGGAAAGATCAGAAAGCACTGCCTCCAGAAGATACACGAACACAAGAGAGATCGCCATCACGCAAAGGCGCGAGGGAAGCTTGATTTTCCCAAGCACCTTCAAAAGCATCAAAACGGCGATCAGCCCGCCTCCCAAGGAAAGTCGCACAGCACCCCCGGGGACGGAGGTGACGTAGGTCTCCCACTTCACGCAAAAGAGCACGCAAAGCGGCAGGACCGACGCAAGAAAGCCGCCCACGGTGAGAAAGAAGAGCTTTGCCCGCTCTTTTTTCAGGCTTGTCCCTTTTTCATTCTTCGTCTTCGTCATCGCATCTCTCCTCCACCTCCGCGATCCTTCGCGCCGCTCCGTTCTGCACAAGCTCGCAGGAGTTACTCATCCCAAGGTACACCATTTCCTCGGTCTTCTGCGCCGACACCTCTACGTGGTGAAGCGTCGCACCAAGGCGCTCTTCACTCTCCTTGAGAAGTCCTGCGTAGCTTTTTGCGATCTCCTCGAATTTTTCCGTCGCAAGCCGCGTCTCCTCTCTTGTGCGCGCGATCTCCGCATCGTATTTTTCAAGCCGTTCAAGGAAGAGCTTTTCTCTCTCCTCGGCTCTTGCGTCGTATGCGATCTTCGCCTCTGTATACGCATCCGCATTCTCCGCCGCCTTTGTAAACGCCCCGCGCGCCTTGAGAAGCGAGCGTATTGCGGGGATCAGCTCCAAAAGCCCCACACCGATGATGAGGAGCGTGGAGGTAAGGTTCGGGAGCACCCGCTCCTCAAACCATACCTTCATGGCGTCAAGATCGTAAAAGCTCTCCATGTCCTGCGTAGGTGTCTCCACGTCACCGATCGGTACCTCCGCAGAGTTCTTCGGTGTCACGCCTTCGGCGGTGGGCGCCTCGCTCACGTATTCACTTACCTCCTCGACAGTTACCGCCTCGGAAGTGCTTTCCTGCGCTCCTACAGGAATGCAGAAAAGCAGAACCAAAAGGAATGTCGCCACGACGGCAAGAATCTTTCTTCGGTTGTCAACTCTCATTGCTTTCGTCTCCTTCCTCCATTCCAAGCACCCGACGCGCCTCACGCTTGCACTGCTCCGCGTAGGCGTTGTACGCCGCAAACTCCTCGGGCTTTTCCTCCCTCTGACGAAGGAGCGCAAGCTCTGCGTTGATGGAATACTTCTTTCGGATATACTCCGACACCAAGTCGGGATATAATCTTGACTGTGTACCGTTTTTCTTTGCAAGCTCGATTTTATAGCTTTCCATACCGTCACCTCTTATATTTCAAAGATGAATTTTGTAGAAGGCATTGTCCACGCAACGCCGCTCTGACCGTTGTTTTGTTCATCGAGAGCATAAACGTATTCCTCCGTGTACCGCGGCTCCACGGTGATATACTGACACCCCTCGACGTCAATAAGACCGTCAGATATGATGTAGTCCGAAATATCGGAAACGACAGCTTCCGCGAGATAAACAAGTCTCATACCCTCATTGCTTAAATACTCACCAAGGCTCTCACCCTCGGCGATCTCATATTCATACTCATTGACCGCCTTGCTTGTCTGCTTGTAATAGGCTTTTCCGTCCTCAAAGTAAACGTAGTTACCGTCAAGTCCAAATTCGGCAAGCCTTGACATCACATCACCCGGAAGCTCAAACAGCACCCTTCCCGTGTCCGATACGATGCGCGCGGGATAGTTCGGTAAATAGGTTGAATAGTATTCCCAAGCGGAATATAGCGCAGCCGCTCCGCGAAGCTCTGCGATCTTCGCATATCTCTGCGACCCGTAAGGCACGACCACCCTTTCATTCGCCCCCTCCATCACACCAAAGTCGGACGTAGAAATACCCAATTGCTGTTTCATGTCGGTAATGTCCCAATCATGAATACCAACTCGCGTTTGAAGAAGAGATAAGCGCGCATCGTTCAGAAGCCTTTGTTCGACCTCTTCCGTGACAAGCTTCTCAAGGCTTTTCCCGTTAGTATCGATCTCGTAGACTGTAAGCTTTACTCGTATATCTCCGTGCTCAACCTTCAAGGAGCTTGCACCGTGCGCGTTCAATATCCCATCAAAGGACGTGCCGTCGGCGTTTTTGAGAGGAGACTCGATATCGGTGATCACCTCGGTGACCACAGGCTCCTTCAATGCAACGATATAGCCCTCATCATAAACCTGCTCGATCACCTTTTCGCCTTCCGACAGAGACAGATCAAGCCACCCTACGTGATATCTGCACCCTTGATGGTAGTACATCTTTCCCGCCTCCCAGAAAAGGTAATTTTCGTACTCGCTGTCGGTGTTTTCAAACGGATAAAGCCCGAAATGCGCAAGCCCATCAAAAAGTGCGGGATCGATTGTGACCAGTGTGCGCACGCTTCCGTCCTCCTCGCTTCGCACGATCTTCGTAGGGTATTCAAGCTTCACACTCAAGTACCCGGAATCGTCCGTGAGAAGGCTGCATTTTCCGTAAAGGCGAAGAAGGCGTGCTTCAAGCAAGGGGTTTGTGGGAAGCGTCACGATGCTCACCATGCTCTCCCGCTCCTCCTCCTTTGTCGTTTCAATACCGAGACAGTCCGCGATCGCGTAGACCAATTCATTTTCCTTTTTGATGCTTTTGCTTTGGGCGTCCACTGCCTCCCTTGCGGCAGCCTGTGCATCCTTACAATACGCAAAAGATCCGTCACGTGCCGCAATTGCCGCATCCGATGCGTGCGACGCCTCCTTGGCCGAATTCTCGGCTTCCTTTGCCGAAGCCGCAGCGGCACCTGCCGAAGCCTCGGCAGCACTGATCGCCTCCTTAAGACTTCCTACCATTTTTTCGTTCTCGCTCACGCGGCTGTCCAGCTCTTCGAGCGCGGCATTTGCCTCATCCACGATGCGCCCCTGCTCGGAAAGCAAAGAATTTTCCGAGGCGAGCATCGGGCTCCAAAGCGATCGTCTGATCTCATCGGCGCTCATTCCTGCGGCGCTCGGACTGTCCGGAAGCGCCTGTGCCGAACCACGCAAAAGAGCGTGGCGCAAAGCCTCGGAGGTTTTTTGTATTTTATTCACAATACCACTCCTTTCTTGAGTTTATTGATCTTGTAGACCGCACCTATACTGTAGACCTCGGTAGGCGCGGCACTCTCCGAGGAGAAAAAGAAGCGAATGCTGTGAAAGCCCTTTGCCTTGGCGGTAAGACAAAGGCTTTTGTGGTACCCTCTTTCAAGGCTCAACCCCTCCAGATCCGCAAGGTTCAGGGAAAGACCGCCGGAAAGGTCCATCGTGATCTCTTCCCGATGCGACTCCGTTTCATATCCGAAAACGACCTTTTCCCCTGCCAGTCGCTTTGCCGAGAAGATCATGGAAAACAGATCCTTCGTATAAAGGTCGCTGCCAAGATCCAGAAAAGGAGTCTTCCACGTTGCCGTGACGTTTTGATCGGTGTGAATGCGAAAAATGGGGGTGGTAGGATATATGCGATTTGCGTTCCCCACCTCAACGGGACGAAAATAATTGGCAAGCGGCACATCCACCCCCTCCTTTGTAAGGCGCACATATACGACCTTTTCCAAAAAATCCTGTTTTCCTATGTAAATGTCCCGTCCGGAAAGCTCTGTATAAAGACAGAGCGACGTTTTCGTGTTTCCAAGAGCGATCGGGCGCCCACCGCTGCTTGTCGCCAGAGAAAAGCACCCCTTTGTACGGTCAATTTCGCAAATGTAATAGATCCGCCCTTCAGAAAGCTGCGTACCTCCAAAAAAGGCGGCATATACGGGGAGCCCTTCATATATACGCGCAAGCACTGCCTCCTCGGCATAGATCTTGTTGTGAGCGATCGAATGGCATCCCTTCATGATCTCTCCCATGATCCCCGCAGTCAGCGGTGTCATGCGCCGTCCTTCCTGAAGAAAGAAAAGAAGCGAATCCGCATAGGAAAGTGCGCCGATCGTGTAATGAAATCCGAATTCCCCCGCCGCGCTCGTAAGAAATGAGCGGTCAATGCAACCCTCGTAAAAGCGACAGATCTCTCCCGCCCCGGTTCCAAACCAGATCTCCTCCCCCACGTGTGAAAAAACGCGCGCGGGAATATGGTCCCAATACCACCACTCATATTCCGCATCCCCCGATTCTCCGTCGCGGTATCTGTACCTTCTGTCCGCCACGTAGCAGTGATCCCCCACCGCAAGATATAAGCGATCTCCCTGTGTGACGGCAACCGCCTCCGAAAGCCCCTCCTCCGCGCAAAGGCGCGGTGCCACGGTATGGCTTCTCGCACGCGTGACGCGTGCATTGGAAACAACGTTGTCGGTATATTCGATCCCAAAGACCCCGTTTTTGGAAAGGATCAAGGGGTCCCCGGCAAGGCTGACGGCAGCATAGGGAGAGACAAGACTCTCACCCGCCCCCGCAGCACAGACGGAAAATACGGGGATCGTTTTTTTCAAGTCTCCCTCCTCACTGTAAAAGGAGCGGTATTCTCCGCTCATATAGTAAACCGAGGATTCCCGTGTGTGCGGCTCCTTGAAGACGGCAAGCGTGCTGTCCGACAGCGGTAAAAATCCCGTGATCGCCCGTTCATCTGTTCCGAGGATTGCGGTAAATTGGTCTGGAAAATAGGAAAAATCCTGCCGCTCGGAGAAAAACACCGTGTTTGGATATTCCGGATTTCCACCAAGGAACAAACGGTCCTGAGCACCGCCGACACCAAACAACGTACCGAAGCCGCACCCATAGATCATGGACATGCCGCCGTACCCGACGCCGCCGAAAAGATCCTCGGCAGCGGTAAAGCTGACCGTGACGTTCGGTGCATCCCCCACCCCCGCAGTCGCATTGAGCAGCGAGATTTTTCCCTCGAAGAAGGAAATGCTTCCCGAGAGAGTTCCCTTCTCATTATAAAGCTTTGTTTTGTCCGTTCCGCTGTTTTCATATACGACGTGATCTACTCCGGTATCCGAGGCAACGTCCGCCTCCACGGTGACGGCAGTGCCCTGTGAGATCGCACCGTCGAGTAGCCACGTAGCCGCCGAGGCATGTCCGTAAAGCGTATTTTTGCGTTTCGGTGTCAGAAGATTGACAAGATCGCGCAGCTCTCGCGCACTGTCGGCAGTGTCCGTACACCCGATCCCCACTGTGGTGGTCGGAATATACGGATCGACCGTGCGTACCTCATAAACACCGCCAAAGCTTCCATAGCGGAGAAAAACACCGCATCCGACAAAATACAGATATCCATTCGAATAAAATCCCTGGCAGCGGCGATCCTCAATACCTCCGAGAAGCACTCCAACGGTGTTGCGCGTGGTGATCGGTTCCCGCTCGAAGGTATCGAGTGAGATGCGGTAAAAATCCGTTCCCGCATAAACGATGAGTTCACGCTCTCCGCTTTCCCTCGTGTATGGGAACATGCCGTTGATGCGCGCCGGAAGTGCATCAACGAGCTGCTCCCAGCCACGTCTTTTTCGGTTGACACCGTGCCGAGGCTCCCAGTTAACGCCCTCCGTTGCGCGCTTGAGGGATGCATGGATCGGCGAGGAAGCGAAATCCATACCGGAGAAATCCGATAGCTCCACCCGCCTTTTTTCCTTGACAGACAAATTGGTCCTCGCCCTCACATCATCACCTGCGAATAGACCGTATGCACGCGGACGTCTGCGTCCGTCATCCTTTCCTCGGTGTTTTTGACAAGGCGCTCCAATGCCGCCTCATACCAGTTCCGCGCCTCACCCGCCTCGTTCGGCTCGTCCTCGCGGAAAAGCTCTCCCTTGATAAAATAAGGGATCAGTGCCGCGATCTCCTCGGGAACACCCGCAAGCTCACCCTCGTTCTCCCACGCGGCAATGCGGGAGATGCGTGGGCGGTAAAGAAGGATCACCTCTTCCCCCTCGCCAAGCCCCCGCACGGTCAGTACATCTCCCTCGACCGTGAAGGGAAGCTCTCCCCCATACGTCTCTCCGTCCTCATGGGAGAGACGCACTGCCTCGTAGATCTGCGGAATTTTTGAGAGCTCCATGCGAAAGATCTCTCCCTTTCTTTCCCAGTCTCCAAAAGCAATGACGTGACGCGAAAGAGGAAGCGCACGGCGCATCTCAAGGTCGCTCAGTGCACGGTTGATCGAGCCGGGCATGGCACGAAGATATGCGCCGACCTCCCGATCCCCCTCCATATCCGCGACCTCTGTCGCGTCAAGATCTCCGACAGAGGCGAACATCAGTCGAAGCGCTTCGATCTTGATCTCTCCGATCTTCATAGTTTTCCCCTTTCTGAAACGGGGCTGCTTCATTGAATGAAGCAGCCCCCAATGGATTTACGCGTACTTGACGTTGATGTTACAGATCTCGCGGGGGCGAACGATCTGTGCATCATACAGAATAAAGCCCTTGACCGCATCCGCGAACTTCTTTTCGGGTCTGTATGCCTCGGTGTGGGTCAGAGGCTGTGCAAACGCGATGGCGCGCTTGGTGCGGATCATGATGTTGTCGGTGGCACCCTCGTCGGTCTTTGCCACGTTGTTGGACATCTTGACCGTGACGTTTCCGTACTTGGCAACACGTCCGTTCTTAAGGAATTCCGTATTGTCGGTGTCACGTGCGATATAAGCACGCTTGAACAGCGTATAGAAGCGGGGAGATACGGTCACGATCACCTCGGTGGAATTCTTGACGTCGTGCTCGTAAAGCTTCTGGATCGCCTCGTCAAGCACGTCGAGCACGTTCTTTCCGTCGGCTCCACTCTCTCCCGCAATCACCTTGACGGGAGAGGTGTAAAGCGCCTCCACCGCCGCATCGGTGGCAAAGCCCGCGACGTAGGTGTCCACCTCGTCTGCCAGCGCCTCGCTCGTCTCCTTGGAAAGCGTGTCCATCAGTCCTCCAACCGCCTGCGCACGGTCCACGTCGCCTACCATGTAGTTGAAATAGCTGATCTGCTTGATGTACATGGTGACAGAGGAATCCTCCAGCTCCTCGGGACCGTCGATGTCTCCCGACGCGCCACTTCTTTCCAGCTTCTTGATGGTAGGCTTGCCCACGCCGAGGATGCGCACGCTGTCCCCCTTCTTCTTCACGTCTCCCTCAAACTGGCGATTACAGTCCTCCACAAAGACGTAGGAGCCCTCCAATTCTCTCTGGATCGCCTCGTTCCAAACGGTGGGAATAAAATTTTCATATGCCATAGATTATTTCTCCTTTTCTTTTTACCATTTTGTCATACTGTTTCTGATTTTTTCGTAGTTCGCCCTGACCTCGGCAGGACTCATGCGGCGCACCTCCTCCGCCGTGTAGGAATCCCCCTCGGCGTGCTTTGCTCCCCCCAGTGCCCCGGGACCTGCGGCACGGTTTGCAAGCGCCTGCGCAGCAAGGCTTTTCGCCTTCTCGTCAAAGGCGCCGAGAAATTCACGATACCCCTCGTAGATCGTTTTCATGGGAAGATTGCCCACCTTACCCTCCGAGAAGGTGCGGAAGCGTTCGTCCTCAATCAGAGCATCAAGATCAACGTCGGGATATGCCGCACGGAAGGCGTCACGGTCACCGCGAAACCACTCCTCACGCGCAGCCGTTTCCTTTTCCTCCTCTGCCTCACGTTCAAGATATGCACGCTTCATCTCAAGGAAACGTGCCACGTCTGCGCCGTCGCGCAGCTCGGAGCCGTCGTAAGGATTTTTTCCGTCGAGGGTCTCGATGATCGCACGCTCGCGCGCCTCTCCCAACGCCTTCTCGCGCTCTACCTCTCTTCTGCGCCGCGCGTTTTCACGGTTGATGCGTGCGACATCCTCGTCCTGTGCCCCCGCATTCTCGGGCGCACCGTCGTTCAGACCGTCGAGATTCTCTCCGACCGTCTCGGAAGCGACAGTGCCCGCGTCCGCACCGTCCCCCGGCAGACCGATCGCCTCTGCCTCGGTTGTTTTCGCATTGTTTTCTTCCATTGCCAATTCCTTTCTTTTTCGGATTTTTCCGCGTTACCTGCGTATTTTTATGAAAGCCCGCCATAGGGGATCTCAACGTTTTTTTGTACCGCCTTCTCGCGCTCGATCGCGGCGATGATCTCACGACGGTTGGAAAGAGCATCCTTCGGATACAGCTCAAAATAGGTGGTAAGCGAGATCGCGCCGCTCTTCAGTGCCACGTCAAGAGCACTGATGTCTCCCGCCGCCGAGGAATTGGTGCCGCCCACCGCCTCGACCGTCACCTCCAGCTCTGCCTCACGGAAGGGCGCAGAATCAAAGACGTCATAGCGGTACGTATCGCCGCCCTCTCCCGCGGGATAGGGGGTGTCGGTATAATAAAGTCTGAAAAACTGCGCCAGCACCTCCCCCTGCTTCTCCTTGACCTTACAAAAAGCGCGTCGAAGCTCCTCCACAGGTTGGAGCGCCTGACTTTGCAGCTGTGCGATCGCTGCCCCCGACATACCTGAGCTTAACACCTCGCCCGTCATGACCTCAGAGGCGCCCGTGACGGTACGCGTCAGCTGTGTCAGTGCCTCCACGATCTGCATGGGGGCTGCGGGAAGAGAATGATCGGAAAGTCGACGAATCCCTCCCCCTCCCGGTGTGTGATCGGTGAGTACCTGTCCGGGCTCGTTTGTGATGACCTGACCTCTGAGCGCATCCTTCTGCACCACGTATTTCCCCCAGCCGTTTTCCTGCGCGGAGAGAAGCATCATGGCAAGATTGAAGTTGACGGCTCGCTGATTCGGGATGATGCCCTCCACCTCACCAAGACCGTATATGCACCCCTCTCGGCTCTCATAGCTTCCAACCACCACAGGGTAAAGCGTTGCGCGCGTGCGCCTCGCCTTCGCTTCCTCCTTTTTTCCTTCCGCTTCCTCGGGCAGAGCCGCGCGTGCGGGATCCTCCTTATCGAGACTGCGGCGAAAGCGTACGGGGTCGGGCGTGATGGGAAACGGCTCCCCAAGACACACGCTCTTGGTGGCACGCTCGGCAAACACCTCGCCGTTTCGTCTGAAATAACGGGTAAGCACTGTCACAAGCCCTTCCCCTTCTGCCTCCGTGTGACCGTAGGGATCGGAAAAGCTGTCCGCTGTGACGGCGTCGCGTTCGGACTGCTGTCGACACATCGATCTCACCGTTTCCACACTCTCACGTGTGGCAATAAGGATCCATGCCTGCTTTTGCTCGTCCGTCTCGGTAGGATCCGAGAAGAATACGTTCAAGGGCTCCAGAAGCTCCCCGCGCAAAGCACCGCCTGCCCGTCCCTTGAGCCCACGGGCATCCTTGTCCCAATAATAGTGATAGATGTAGGTTCCCTTCTTGACGGCGCAGTCGATGCCGCGGCGGTCAAGCTCATCCTGCCCGAGCTCCTTCTGAATATATTCGGCAAAGCTGTTCAGGCGCGCGGTATCCACAGCGCTGTCATAGGAGCGATAAAGGATGCGTTGCGGCGTGGAAAGGATCGCGCTCTTTTTGGAACGGCAGATCATCTTTGTGAAATTCACCACGGGACGCGGAAGATTCCTCGTATTTTTGGTGGGCGGTGCCCACTGATCCCCCTCATAGAAGCGGACACACAGGGGAAGGATCCTTGAAAGCCCCTTCGACGACTGATATTCTCTGCCGCGCCGAAACATCCGCCAAAGCTCTGTCACGCGCTCAAGCTCCCTCTCTCGTTCATTCATTCCGCGCGCCCTCCTCCCCGTACAGATATTCACTGATCACCTGCGACAGCGGCACCTGCGTGCCTTCTGTGAGCAGCTCCGAAAGCGTCTGCCCACGTCGCTCGATAGAAGCCTTCAGCGCCTCCACCTCCTCTTCCAGACGCTCAATGCGCGCCCGTGTCGCGAAAAAAAGTCCTTTTCGTTTTTTCATTCGTCTCCCTCCCAATTCATGTACGACGCGTTCTCACTCGCCGTCTCTCTGTGAAAATACGTTTGTATGAAATCATCTCCCTCCTCCGTCTCCCGCTCCCACGTTCGGTGCGACGAGGCGGCAATATAATGCGCGATCGCCAGAGCCATGACAAGGTCGTCGTGCTTCCCCGTCACCGCTCCCATCCCCCCCGAGGAAAGACGGGTAAAGGTCAGCATCTCGCGCAAGGTCTCGGCATCGCACTCGGGGATCTCTCCCTCTCGCATCACGGAAACAAGATTGGCAATGATAAGCGGCTTTGTCCGCTGGGTCGTCTCAAAACCTGCGCTTCTTTTTACGCCGCCGCCCTCGCGGTCGTTCCTTTCACGGTAATAAAGGCGCGGATAGCGGTAGGTGCGTTCCAAAAGACGCATGGGATATGCCGAATAGTTGATCTCGATACCGATCATGGCATCATTATAATACTTGCCGAGGCAATACATCTGCTCCGCATAAAGATCCTCGTCGATGTGCCGAATGTGAAGCGTCGCAACGCTCCGTCCGTCAAGATCGCAAATGACCTTTCCCGTAAAGCAGTCGCTTCCCTCACCCGCCGTGTCACCGCCCAGTGAGTAGGGCGCCCGTTCCGTGATCGCTCCCGCGCCGTTTCGTCGCACACGCGGCTCCTCGTAAAGAAGAATGTAACCCGCGGGCGACTCGCAAAAGGCGATGTCCTCAATGGAAAGCTCCGTATCGATCACCTCGCCGTCGGTGCCGAGGAGATCCTTGCATCGGCGTCGGTAGGTAAAGTAGCCGCGGCGCGGAACGGGAGTGCGGTCCCGTTGCATCAGCGCCGCAGTCAGGCGCTCCTTGTCAAAGACGCACTCACCGCCCGAAACAAACGCCTCCTCGGGCGTGCAGGGATATTCCTGACGAATGGTGCTCTTATCAAGATAAGAGGCGTACTTACGGCAATACCAGGCGATCTGCTCCTCCTCAAGCCCACGCGAGCGCAAAAGCGCAATGCGAGAAAGGAGCCACGGATCCCGCGTTTCAAGATAGGAAAGATCACGGCATCGGTATTCCGACGTCCGCCACCATTCGTAAAAAAGATTGTGGCAGGCACCGCTTCTCCAAAGCTCCTCCGACTCCCCAAGCCCGTTAGCCGTCGTTTCATAGATGCAGATCGCATCCTCTGTCAGCGCCTCTCCGATTCCCTTTTGCAATTCCGCCAAGGGGCAGTCGTAAAAGGCGACCTCCGAAAAATGCACGAAATTCAACGTGCGTGAACGTCCCGCGTTTCCCGTGGCGGTGGAAACACGCCATGAGGAATTGAGGACATCAAAGTAAAATTCCTTTTTGGAGCTAAAGCGCTCCGTAGGAAGAAGCGCTTTGGGAAGCCGATCGTACACCGCGCGTGCACGATCGTTGAAAATGGCGAGCGCATTGTCCGATGTATCCGCAAGCGTCATCCCCGAAAAGTTTTTTCGCACGATCGCGAAGGAAAGCTGCATTGCCGTGATCAGAGAGGTAAATCCCTGCTGACGCCCCTTGAGAATATAGTAGGGGCGTCCCGTGCCAAGGCGCTCAAAACGGGAAATGAAATCTCTTTGCACCTCGTTGAAAAAGAAGGGCACGGTGGCTTTTTTCTTGTCCACGATCAGAAATACCGCCTCAATGAGCAGATAGGGGCGCTCCAGAATCTCCCGCCGCATCCCGGCGTCCGACATGATGCATTCCACCGCCGCCGCACAAAGGCGGCGATCGTATGAAAGATCGTGCCTCTCCTCCCACCGCACCCGCCTTTTTTCAATCATCTGTGCAACCGTCAAGACACTTCCCCATTTCTCTACAGCTCCTCAAACCTACATACAGGGGATCCCTCCCCGGCACCCGTCTCCATACCCTCCCCACGCAAAAAGGCTTCCTTTTCGCAAAGTAGACCTATGATCGAAACGAGTTTTGAAAGATCCTCGCAACGAACCCCCTCGATGCGTGACAATAGCTCCCGCCGCCCCTTTTCGCTCATTCCTTCCGCCACAGCGCAATCCTGCGCAAGAGAAAGAAGCGCATCGATCTCATCCTCGTGCAAAAGCGCCCGCTCAAGCCTTTTTACAAGCAATCTTTGCGAAAGACTGACCGCGCGTAACAGCCGCTTGCGCGAGCTTCCGTCAGTGCTCTCCGTTCCCGAAGCTTTTCGTTTTTTCAAAGTATATTCCTCCTATAGCGCACACCTCCCTCACGCCGACACCTCAAACGCCGCCTCCTGCATGCAATCCTCGCAAAGAACACCTTCCTCCAGCTCATACGCAGTCTCTCCCACGTAAATGGGACGTCCGCAAACAAGACAGTAATACGGTGCCTCGCTCCCGTGCATATTTTCGGGACACAGGTCGGGGCATCGGATCTTACCGCAAACCTCGCACATACACATCACTCCTTCCATTTCTTTTTTACGTAATCATACGTATTAAAATTGAGCATACCGAGAAAAGGCACTCCTTTGAGCTGCGCATTTCCAATTCTCTTGCCTTTTCTCTCACGCTCAGTCGAATTACGTTTTTACGTTTATCTTGTCCCAATTATACCACATTTTTACGTAAATGTCAAGAAAAATATATGCATATTTTGCGTATTTACGAAATTTTGTAGGCTGTGATAAAAGTACGCCGTTTTTTGACACGGATTTCTGTGCATTCTGCAAATATTTCTTGTTTGCGAAATTCAAAAAAGTGTAGAATCCGCATCGCCGACACGGCTGTGGCGGAGGGCACCCTCACACGTCGCGAAAAATACATGCAAGTCCAAAGAGCGCTTTCATCCCTCCTCCGAGAGGCAATGTCGTCAACTTAAGAATTATTTGAAAATTTCAGCGTTGTAAAACGCGGAAATTTTCTTCCTCAATGTGTTGCGAAGCAACACGCCTCACAGCCGCACAGCGGCGATATCACTGTGCCGTAAAACGGCACGCATCATGCGACGCAAAGCGTCGTGCCTCACGCAATGGCGGCAACTTTAAGTTGACGACATTGCTCCGAGAGGAGGGGGGACACCGCCCTGCGGTGCGGGGAGGAGTGGGCGTGCATGAACGGTTAGGCAGAGGTATGCAAATGCACGTTCCATATTTCAGTCTCCCTCTCCGAGGGAGGTGGCACGGCGAAGCCGTGACGGAAGGAGTCGTTGCCTTCAAATGTATCGTTCCGACCGTCAAACGTTATGTTGCAGAACACGGCACGTGGGTCGTGCCCCACTTGACAAACAAGCGAAGCGGTTGTATAATAATAAGGAATCCTTTCAAAGAAACTCCCCAAAGGAGACGCATATGAAGAAAAAAGCATCCTCCGTTTTAAGAAGTGCGGCGCTTCTTCTCGCTCTTCTTCTCACCCTTTCGGCAATTGCCTGTGCCGCACCGCCCCCCATCTCTTCTCCCGACGATCCCGCCGATAGCCTTGCGGATTTCATCACGCGCAAAGAAGGAGACCGGCTCACCGTGCTCGGTGTGCGCGACCGTACCAAAAAGGTCTACCGTATCCCCCAAGGAGTGTATGCGGTGGACGGCGCTGCATTCCTCGGCTGTAACAGCATAGAGGAGGTGTCCATCCCCGAAAGCGTCACAAGCATCGGAGACGGACTTCTGCGTCACTGTGCAACCCTTCAAAAAATCACAGTGGCAAACGGAAACAGCGTCTACAGGAGTGTATCGAACAGCTTGATCCACACAGCCTCACACCGCTTGATTGCGGGATGCGCCACATCGACCGTCCCTGCCGACGGCTCTGTACGCACGATCGGTACCTACGCCTTTGCGGGGCACACCAAGCTTTCCTCTATCAAGCTTCCCGAAGGGATCCTTTATATTGAGGAGGGCGCCTTTTACGGATGCACGGGGCTTTCCTCCCTCTCGCTTCCCTCCTCCCTTACGGCAATCGCTAACCGCGCCTTTGCAGGCTGTGAAAGACTTCTCACCCTCGTGCTCGGAAGCCAAGTCACAACGGTTGAAGAGAAGGCATTCGCAAATTGCCGTTCTCTTTACTCCGTAACGCTTGGAAAAGGGCTTGAACGCATCGGAGAGGATGCCTTCGCGGGATGTTCAAAGCTGATCGAGGTCTGCAACGCCTCCTCTCTTGCCTTAAGCCTTGGAGGGAGTGGGAACGGCTCTGTAGCCCTCTATGCAAAAAACGTATACACTCCCACGCTCGGAAAGAGCGCACTTTGGGAAAGCGACGGCTTCGTCTTCTTCGATATTCCCACCGAGCCCCTGCTCATTGCCTACGTCGGTCAGAAGACAGCGCTGACACTTCCGTCGGCTGCCAAGGAACAACCATACGCCATTTACCAATATACATTCTTTGCGTCTCCCGTTACCTCCGTGACTCTCCCGAAAACCGTTACAGCTCTTGGAGAGGGTTGCTTTGCGGGGTGTCGCGCTCTTGAAAAGGTCACACTTCCAAGCACCCTTTCTCACCTTCCGTCAAACGCCTTTCACGGGTGCACCGCGCTCTCCGCTCTATCGCTTCCGCCGTCCTTGACCTCGGTTGGAGAAAATGCGTTTCTCGGTGCCTCGTCCCTTACCGAATATGAAAACGGCGTGCTGTACGTCGACACCTGGGCAATCGGTCACCGAGGATCCCCCTCAAGCATTTCTCTGCGTGACGGTACACGCGGCATTGCCGATGCGGCATTCTCCTCCTTGAAAGCGACACTTAAGTATCTGACGCTTCCCGAGGGGCTGAAATATATCGGTTCCTCTGCCTTTGAGGGCTGTACCGATCTTACCTCGACCGTCTTCCCCGAAACGCTCCTTCGCATAGAATCCAATGCGTTTTTGGGATGCCGCGGCATGCGCGAACTGACGCTTCCCGCCTCCTTGCAATCCATCGGTGCCGCCGCCTTTTCGGGCTGCACGGGGCTATCCGTGCTTTCGGTCAAGGGAACATCCACCGTCGCGGGAGCAGGTGCCTTTGCGGGCAGTAAGGTGACCCGTGCAGAGATCCCCGCGGAAATGATCGAATACCTTCCCACCGCCGCCCTTACCGAGGTCACGCTCACATCGGGAGAGAGCATTCCGAGCATGGCATTCTACGACAGCGTTTCTCTCAGATCGCTTTCTCTGCCCAAAACCGTCAAAAAAATAGGAGGCTCCGCTTTCCAGCGTTGCTCCCTCCTCTCCACCGTAACCTATGCGGGAACGCGCGCGGACTGGGAAACGATACAGATCGGCGCGAACAATGCCTATCTGACGAGCGCAAAGCTCATCTGCAAATAAAAGTCGAACGGACCGAGTGGTGCACACTCGGTCCGTTCGACTTTTATTTATTTTTTTGCGTTCAAGCGCTCACTCCTCTGCCGCTCTCTCCCAGTCACAGCTGCCGTACGTATCCCGCAGATACTCCGCCGCAGTGACGGGATCGGCAAGCTCCTGCGCAGAAAGCTCGATCTCGGACATCTCCTCCCAGAAATCCGTAATAGACCATCCCTCCGTCTTTGCAAAGGTGACACGAGCAAGAGCGTCACAGTTGTAAAATGCATCGGCTGTGATCAAGGTCACCGTAGAAGGAATTGTCACGTCGGTCAACGCCTTACAATCGGAAAAAGCCCCCCAGTCAATATAGCTAACTCCCTCTGGGATCTCAACGTGGGTCAAGGAGCTGCATTTGTAAAAGGTCCATGAAAGGATCCCTTCAATGCTTGAAGGAAGGGTAACACTTTCAAGTGCCGTACACCGTTCAAACGCACTTTCGCTGATGTGCACCACGCCCGTAGGGATCACAACGCGAGTCAAGGTCCGATTCGCATAAAATGCATAGCCGTAAATTTCATAGCTCTTTCCGTGACAGCTTACAGGCAGGGTCACCTCCGCCGAGCTCCCCGCATAATCCAACAAATAGGCAAGCTCCCCGTCCTCATAAAAGACGAAGCCGTCGGGGTCCGTCCACAAACGGCTTGTCGCCTCCGCGTCGGTGTGAATATCAAACGCATAGCCTCCAAGCCCTGTCGTATCAAAGATGGAACCGGGAGAGACCTTCACGTGCTCGGAAAGCTCGTAGACCTCGATAAGCTTACTGCAACCCTCAAATGCCCAATCTCCAATGCTCTCGATGCAGGAAGGGATCGTAACGGTCACAAGACCGATACAGCCCCTAAACGCCCCCGCACCAATGTGCAAAACACTACCGTCGTCGGGGATGACAGACGCCCGACAGCCTAAGATCAAGGTCGCGCTCTCACGCTCGATCAGACAGTTTTGCGTGCCATGTACACGGGATTTTCTTCTGCCACCGCAATGCTTGAAAGCGAGGAGCAGCCATAGAACGCATCTGTCCCGACGGTCTTTACACTCGCAGGGAGAGAAAGCGCTTCAAGGGAGACGCAATCAAAGAATGCGCTCTCTCCAATGCTCTCAAGGTGTGCAGGTAAAACGACGTCATTAAGCTCCATACATCCCCAAAACGCCTCCGTTCCGATGCTCCGCAGATCCTTTGGAAGCGTGATGCACGTCAGATCCTCACAGTTCTCAAACGCACCATCTCCAATGTGCAAAACACTTCCGTCGTCGGGGATCAGCGAGGTCTTACATCCAAACACCAAGGTCTTACTCTCCGTCTCGATCAGGCAGTTTCCCACCGCCATGTATACGGCATTGTTCTCTACCGTAATGCGTTCAAGTCCCGTACAGCCCATAAATGCATCGACACCGATGCTTGCAAGAGAAGCGGGAAGAGTCAGACTTGTAAGCCGATTGCACCCTTGGAAGGCTTCCTCTCCGATACTGACAAGCGTCGACGGAAACACCACGCTCTCAAGGCTGTCACAGCCGAGAAACGCACAGCTCCCGATGTCCGTCACCGTTTCGGGAAGAACGAGCTCTGTCAGCTCCGTGCATCCAAAAAATGCGTCGGCACCGATTTTTGTAACGCTGCCGTCCGTGGGGATCACAGAGCCGTTACATCCGAAAAGCAACGTTTTGCTTTTGATCTCGATCAGACAGTTCCCCACTGCCTTGTACACGTCATTTCCCTCTTCTACGGAAATGCGCTCCAGCGGTGAACCGATGGAAAAAGCAAGCTCCCCGATCCGCTCAATGCTGGAAGGGATCGTGATGCCCGTAAAATACGGACAAAAGCTAAACGCATACGCCTCGACCTCCTTTACGGGAAGCCCGGCATATACGGAGGGAATGATCAGCTCATCCTCCATATAATTACCGGGGCCATCGACGATGTAATAGCTCTTGTCATCGCTCAAGCGGTAGGACAGCTCTATCTTTTCAACCGTGGGCTCTCCGCTCCCCTCCTCCGGGGAAGTGGTTTCCTTTTCTACCACAACGTCCTCTTCGCTCTCATCCGCAGTGCCCTCTTCGGTCTTTGTACTTTCCCGCCCCTCGTCCATCGATGCATCCGTTTCCCCCGGCACCGTACATGCCGAAAAAGCACAACACACCGCCAACAAAAGCGCGATGCACACGTACAGTCTTTCTTTTTTCATGGTCGTCTCTCCCTCCGACGTGTCGGTTTTCTTCTTTGATCCTGCAACCGTTCAACTTCAGTATACCACACTTTTGTAAAAATTGCAAGTAAAAAAAGAACTGCCTCAAAATCACCGATTTGAAGCAGTCCCTTTTCCGTCGCACACTTTTTATTCATCGGCGCGTCGCAATGCTCCGATCGCCGCTCGGATCTCGCTCACAGAATATCCGTAACGGGAAAGGAAGCCCATCATGCGCCTGTATTCATCCGCATCACGCGGGACGTCGCCGTAGTGCTTTTCGATCAACGCCCTGCACTGCCCTGCAAAATCCACCTCGCCAAGAAGGCTCAACGCACTCTCCACCGCCTCAGCGCCAAAGCCTCGACTCCACAGGTGCGCACGGATCCGCTTCTCGCCCCAGAGCTTACGAAGAGAGCGCTCCACCTCGCGCTGTGCATCCTTTTCCTCATCGATCAGCCCACGGGAGAGAAGCTGCTCTGCCGCAGCAGTTGCCACCTCGCGTGAATATCCTTTTTTGGTAAGCTTCATGGCAAGCGTCCGAAAGGAATTGGCACCGAAGGACAATAAGCTCTCGCCACTGCGGATAGCTCGGCAGAGCTCTCCCGCCGCTTCGATCCGCTCGTATTCCTCCTGCGAGATCACACCGCGGCGCGGCTTGAGAGCGGTATACTGCTCCATAGTAAGAAGAAGACTTTTTTGTTCACAGTGCGCACCGCTCTCCAGAAGCAATTGCACCTGTACCTCGGCGCCGTCATGCTGTGCACGAAGGGCTCGCACGGTGATCCGCAGAGCATCCGTCGCCTGTGTATTATTCTCCGTCATTGGAGAGGCGTAGGTCGAAATCGTCCTCATCCTCGTCATCCACCTCAAATTCCTCGTCCGCACCAAGCTTTGCGTCGGCGCTCAGCGCGCGCACCTTTGCCTCGATCTCAGCCATCAGCTCAGGGCTGTTTTCAAGCAGCTTGCGTACGTTTTCCTTTCCCTGTCCGATACGCTCGCCCTCATAGGAGAACCACGAGCCACTCTTCTTGATCACGTCAAGCGCAATGGCAAAATCCAAAATTTCGCCCGAGAGGGAGATGCCCTTTCCGTAAAGAATATCAAACTCCGCCACACGGAAGGGGGGAGCTACCTTGTTCTTGACGATCTTGCATTTTACGTGGTTGCCGTAAATATCGTTGCCGTCCTTCAGCTGCTCTGTCTTTCTCACGTCAATGCGCACCGACGCAAAGAACTTCAAAGCGCGTCCTCCCGTGGTCGTTTCGGGATTTCCGTAGATGACACCGACCTTTTCTCTGATCTGGTTGATGAAGATCACCACACAATTGCTCTTGGAGATGACGCCCGACAGCTTGCGCATTGCCTGCGACATCATTCTTGCCTGGACGCCGACCATGGACTGTCCCATGTCTCCCTCAATCTCCTGTCTCGGCACCAGAGCCGCTACGGAGTCGATGACAATGGCATCCACAGCACCCGAACGTGCCAACGCCTCACAAATTTCAAGTGCATCCTCGCCGCAGTCGGGCTGTGAAACAAGAAGCTCGTTGATATCCACACCAAGCCCCTTGGCATACACGGGATCCAGCGCATGCTCCGCATCGATGAATGCGGCGGTTCCACCCGTCTTCTGCACCTCTGCCAGAATATGCAGTGCCACGGTCGTCTTACCCGAGGATTCGGGACCGAAGATCTCCACGATGCGTCCGCGCGGTACACCGCCGATGCCAAGCGCAAGGTCAAGAGAAAGAGAGCCCGTGCGGATCGCCTGGATCTCCATATGTGTGTTCTCTCCAAGCCGCATCACAGAGCCCGCACCAAAGTTGCGCTCGATCTGTGAAAGGGCGGTTTTAAGTGCCTCCGCACGTCCCGTACCGTCAAGATTCTGCGGAACGGGTGCCTTTGTCTTTTTCGAAGCTGCCATAATGAATGTTTCCTTTCCTCCTCGGCGCATGCGCCGTCGTTTCATGCCTATATTATAATACAAGCCTCTCCCTTTGTCAAGAGGTTTTTTGAATATATTTTTCCGAAAATGGAATTTATTTTTTGACCGAGCAGAATCAAGGAAAGTTATTCGTCAATCATTCTTCTCATTTTGGAACAAAAGCGACGTCCGCGCAAGGCGGACGTCGCAAATATACACCGATTTTGGAAAATCAGTCAAACTTATAGTTGGGAGCAACAGGCTTGCCCGTCATAGAGGACTCAACGATCGCCATGCAGGTCGCAACGGTCTTAGCGCCCTCAAAAGCAGTCATCTGTACGGGAGTTCCGTTGAGCACGTGATCGGCAAATACGTCGAACTCGTGGCATACGTTGTGATTGTTGATGTCCACGGGAATGATCTCGGGCTCCTTCTTTACGTCAATGCCGTCCTCGCCAAGTGTCCAAAGCTGCATGGTATCGGAGGTGTTGTCGCAAAGGATGGTTCCCTTGCTGCCCCACAGCTGGGTGCGCATGGTGTAGGGACGCTTGCAGCCCGTGGATACGAATACCTTACCCATCAGATCCTTGTTCCACTTCATAACGGCAACGGTCGCGTCGTTGTAGGGAGCGTTGGGAAGCAGGGTGTGCGTACCGTACGCAAAGACCTCCTCGACGTCTCCGCCGAACCAACGGAGCAGGTCTACCGCATGGCAACCGCCGCCGATCACACCGTGACGGTTGGGGTCTGCGCGCCACTCGTGCATGATCTTGAAGTAGTCGTGAGCGTACTCGGACTCCATGTAGTAAAGGTCACCGATCACACCGTCGTCAACCAGCTGCTTTGCCTTGACGAACGCGGGGGTGAAACGGCAGATCTGTCCAACCATAAATACCTTGTCCGACTTTTCGGCAGCCTTAACGATCGCGTCGAGGTCCTCGCGAACGATCGCCAGAGGCTTTTCGCACATCACGTGCTTGCCTGCTGCAAGGAATGCCTCGGACATCTCGCGGTGGAGCTGGTCGGGAGTGATGATGAGCACTGCGTTCATCTCCTCGATCTTCAGAAGCTCCTTCCAGTCGGTGAATCTCTTCTCCTCGGGAATGTTGTAAAGATCACCCTCTTTTTTGAGGGTTTCGGGATTGATGTCGCAGATCGCCGCGACCTCGATATTTCTGTCAACAAGACCCTTGAGGTGATGACGGCCCATCACAAGACCGATCACACCCACACACATCTTCTTTTCCATGTGCAATCTCCTTATCATAAATTTGATATTTCCGCGCCTTACACAGCACGGTTCCATCTTTATATTACATCAAATGCTTATAAAAATCAATACAAAATCTGCTCTTTTTCTGTCACAATACGTTTTTTCGTGACAGGATTGTGCAATTTATGAGCGTTTGATCCCGAATTTCTCCCAAAGAAGGACCTCAAGGCGCGCGTCGTCCACTCCTTCCTCGATGTAGGTAAGCGTGTCTCCCTCAAACTCCTTGTAGTCGCGACCGTTGATCGCATACCGTCCCGTTTCCGTCTTGATGGCAAGCATCAAAGCCTTGTGAAAGGGCGAGTCGGGATGGCGCTCACACCAAAAGGATGGCATGATAAAATCGATCTCTGCCTGTTCCTCCTCGGTAAAGGAATAGAAGGGACGCCACGCGCCATTATGAAGGTCGGACACCATCCATCCGCCGTCTGTGTGGCGGTCGATACGCCAGAGCTCACCAAACTGCGCTTGCTCCTTCCCCTCCTCCATCCGCAAGGGATGACGGGGTGCGCTTTGCCCGATACCGACGTCACACAGATAATCCCCGTCGGGAAGAGATACCACCAGCACGCGATGGCGACGCATCGGAAGTGAGGTCTCCCCACGCCAGAACCGCGCAAGATAGCTGCGCACCTTGAAGCCGAGCTCCGATAGCAGTGCCGCGAGTGCCCCGTTCACCTCAAAGCAATATCCGCCTCTGTGACGGGTAACAAGCTTATCAAAAAGTGCCTCCGGCTCCAAGGAGAGAGGGATCCCGTCCACAATATCAAGGTTTTCATACGGGATGCGCGTCACGTGCGCATATTGGAGCTTGTTGAGAAAAGCGACGTCAAAAGCAACGTCCGATGCATCCAGCCCCAGACGTTCAAGATATGCCCCCGCGTTCATTGCCGATCCCCCGGCATATAGCCGCAGACAAAATCACGGGGAAAGAGCACACCCGCTTCACCAAGACGTCCCTTCCATGTTGCGGAATGCGGCTCGATGGAAAGGTCTCCGTCGTATCCGCATACAAACTCAAAATCCTTCGCGGCATGTCCCGCAGTCATCCCAAGCTTCATAACGCTTCTCCTTCGATATTAAAAATGAAGGGAAAGAAGAATCTTTTTGTGATTCTCCTTTCCCTGAAATGATAAAATAATTATTCGCCTGCCTTGACCGCCTCAAAGTCCTCTTCCACCTCGCGCGAGGGTGCGGGGGTAAGGAGAGAAACAACGACGATGCAGATGGACGAGAAGATGAACGCAGGCAGCAGCTCATAGATCGCAAACGCACCGCCCAGCGTGCTGATAACAAGCTTCCAAAGGAAGACCATGCCCGCACCGCCGACCATACCTGCAATCGCGCCCGCCTGTGTCGTGCGCTTCCAGAAGAGCGAGAAGAGCATCAAGGGACCGAAGGTCGCGCCAAAGCCCGCCCAAGCGAAGGAAACGATGCTGAAGATGACACTGTTTTCATCCAACGCAATGATCATTGCAATGGCGGTGATCGCGATCAGTGTAATACGGGTGATAAGCATGACCTGCTTGTCGGTCGCATTCTTTTTGACAAGCCCATGGAAAATATTCTTCGCAAACGCAGACGCTGCAATGAGAAGATAAGAGTCGGAGGAGCTGATCGTCGCCGCCAGAATTCCGGCCATCACAAGACCTGCGACGATGGGAGGCAGCGAGGAGGTCGCCATGGTGATGAAGATATTCTCGGACGCAGACGCTGTCAGATGCACTGTCGGGAAGAGCTGTCTTCCGACGATACCGATGAATACGGCAACTGCCAAAGACACAACGACCCAAACCATCGCAATGCGTCTGGATCTCTTAAGCTCGTCCTCGCGTCTGATCGCCATGAAGCGAAGGAGAACCTGAGGCATACCGAAGTAACCAAGCCCCCACGCAAGCATTGAGCAGATGGAAAGAATCCCGTAGGGCTTCGCCTCACCGAACTGGGGAACACCCGCAATTACAAGCTGTGTTCCGCTCTCATCCACCACGGGATTCGCAAGACCGAAGAAATCAAGGAAGCCGTCGATCTTTCCCGCGTTTTCAAACACGGCGCCCAAGCCGCCCGCACTGGCAACACCGAGGGTCACGACGACGCCGAGCGCTACGATCATCACGATACTCTGCATAAAGTCGGATGCGCTCTCGGCAAGGAAGCCGCCGAGAATGGTATAAACAAGAACGAACACTGCACCGATGATCATCATCGGGATGTAAGGAAGACCGAACAGCGTGGAGAAAAGCTTACCGCAGGTAACGAGACAGCTTGCCGCATAAACGGTAAAGAAGATCAGAATGAACGCCGCGGCGATCGTCAGGATCAGCTTATTCTTCTCGCGGAAACGGTTGGAGAAGAATTCGGGGAGCGTGATGGAGTTGTTCGCTCTGATGCTGTATCGGCGCAATCTCTTGGAAACGATGAGCCAGTTGAAATACGTTCCCACAGCCAGACCGATCGCGGTCCATGCCGCATCCGCCAGACCGCACCAGTAAGCCACACCGGGAAGTCCCATCAGAAGCCATCCGCTCATGTCGGATGCCTCGGCACTCATCGCGGTCACCCAAGGGCCCAAGGAGCGCCCGCCGAGGAAATAGCTCTCGGAGCTCTTATTCGCTCTCTTTGCGTACACGATACCGATCACAATAACCGCCGCCATATAGACGACCATCGCGACCAAAAACTGAATAGATTCGGGAGTCATGAAATAGGATCCTTTCGCTTTTTGTTTTGTATACACGGTATTATAGCATACAAAGGTAGATTTTGTAAAGAGCTTTTGTAAAATTTGTTACATAAATAAAAAATTCACAAGCATCCCCATTTGCGGAACAAAAAAACCGAGGCGCTTGCCTCGGTTCTTCTGTTGCGAAAGAGCAGTAAAAAGGTGTGTAAATGTAGGTAAGAACAGCGAAAAGGTGTGCGATTTCACGCTGTTGTCTGCTCGATAAATTGGAATTTGTTAATTATATTGGTGTTCCAACTTCAATTAGGTTGCCGTCTAAATCATAGAATCTGACCACCTTTTGTCCCCAACTGTGAGTCATCAGGCGATTGACATATTCAA
>SVSZ01000116.1 GCA_015064025.1 Oscillospiraceae bacterium
CTTCCGTCTTTTTGCTGCGCAAAAAGACACCTCCCTCAGAGAGGGAGGCTATTACTCCTTCCGTCTTTTTGCTGCGCAAAAAGACACCTCCCTCAGAGAGGGAGGCTATTACTCCTTCCGACTTTTTGCTGTGCAAAAAGTCACCTCCCTCAGAGAGGGAGGCTATGCGGGCGACCGCAGGTCGCCCCTACGGTGTAGAAATCCTTCCACCGCTAATGCGGTCCTCAACGTTCGGCTTTCGGTCACTTTCGCAAGAGGCTCCCCCTTTGGGGCGAGTTTGCAAAGCAAACTGCGGTAGTGAGGCGAAAGCCGAACGTTGAGCTGTTCGAGCGAATGCGAGACTGAGAGGGTACTTCGCAAACTTGCCTCAAAGAGGGAGGCTATGCGGGCGTTCGTAGAACGCCCCTACTGTATGTGTGTTAATTAAAGCCTTCCCCGGTGGGGGAAGGGGGACCGCGATAGCGGTGGATGAGGCGTTATCAAACGTAAAGGTCGCCCCGATCGTAAAAAGATTCTTTTATACTGTCAGCAAGGCTGATGCTATATAAGAATTTTGATGAATGGAAGATCCGTTTCATGATTTCTCGCGCGTTGCTGCGCAACCTTGCTCCATGATTTGAGTTGCCCTGTCACCTCAATGCCGAAGGCGATTCATTCATGTCGTCAGCCAATTCATGCTCACCGGGCAAAGCCCGCCGATATAACGTTGGCATCCCCGACGGCAAAGACGTCTTCATGCATCTCCCACGGGTGACTTACGCGAATGGCATGGAGCGATCGCGTCGCAAGATTTGTCTGACAAAAAGCAAAAGGTATCTTGACAAAGGACTTGTTTTGCTTTATACTGTACTTGTCGGAAAAGAACTTCATTCACGGAAAGGACTTGTGAAGGACTATGGAAAAAATGAAGGTTGCCGTTGTCGGATACGGCGGTATGGGCGGTTGGCATGCGGAGCACCTTTTGAAGAGCGACGTTGCAACGCTTGCGGGAATTTACGATATCAAGGCGGAACGGTGTGAGCTGGCGAGAAGTCGCGGTATTTACGCATATCCCTCTTTTGAAAGTCTCCTTTCGGATAAAAGCGTGGAATTGATCACGGTTGCGATCCCGAACGACGTGCACGAGGAGGTCGTTGTGGCGGCGCTGAACGCAGGTAAGAACGTTATCTGCGAAAAGCCCGTAACGCTCTCGCTCGAATCTCTTGACCGCATGATCGATGCGGCGGAGAAGAACGGCGTGCGCTTTTCAACACACCAGAATCGCCGTTGGGACGTGGACTACCTTGCTATGAAGAAGCTGCACGATTCGGGCGAGCTTGGTAAGGTCATCAATATTGAGTCCCGTATTCACGGAAGCCGCGGCATCCCCTCCGATTGGAGAGGAGAGCGCGCGCATGGCGGCGGTATGCTTTATGACTGGGGAATCCATCTGATCGACCAGATCCTGACGATCTTCGGTTGGGACGTGAGGCGCGTTCAGTGCATTTGCGACAACATCACAAACAAAGAGGTGGACGACGGCTTCCGGCTCGATCTTGTGTTTGCGAGCGGAGAGCGTGCCTTGATCGAGGTGGGCACCTACAACTTCATTGCAATGCCTCGCTTCTATATGCGTGCGGAGAAGGGAACGGCTCTGATCACCGACTGGAGAGAGGAAGCAAAGGTCGTCAAGTGCAAGTATTGGCATGAGAATGACGTTCTTCCCGTTAAGACGGCGGCAGGTCTTACCAAGACCATGGCTCCGCGTGACGACGTGACGACGGAAACCTATACGGTGGAGCGTCCCGCGTCCGACGTACATGATTATTACCGCCATTTCATCAAAGCGATCCGCGAGGGCGACGCACAGGACGTTACCTACGAGCAGATGCGCACAGACCTTAAGGTCATTCTGGCGGCATTCCGCTCGGCAGAAAGCGGACTTCCCGTAGAGCTTTGATGATCCTGTTTAGCGTGTTATCCTTAACGGAGAACACGCAGTCAAATCCGTCTTCGACGGGTGAAATCCACCTATGGTGGATGAAATCGCTTTCGCGATGAAATCCTGCTTCGCGGGGTTGTATTTAGACGGATTTGATTTCATCCAAGGGACCCACCTTGGATTTCATCTGAGCGAAGCGAAGATTTCATCGTTGCTTGCAACGATTTCATTCTACAAACGGAAAAGAGAGAACATTTCGGCTACAAACCGATTTGTTCTCTCTTTCTGTCGTTATAAGGACCTGCTACGCAGAACCTTGTTATTCGCTATGCTTATAATAAGGGTCTGGGCTTAGCCCATACTGCATTTGTCCAGACAAAAGCGATGCTTCATTTATACGTGAGTTCAAATTCTAATAGTAAAATGCAAAAAGTATCTTTTTCGTAGCATTTTGTGATTTCTGTTCCTCTTTTTGTAAAACGTGCTTTTTTTTGCACTTCGATTGACAGGTACGGCTTTTTGCATTATAATAAAGCTATCATTCTTCAAACAACGGAGGATCGTCGAATGAATATTCTGGTTGCGATGCCAAAGGGAGAGGTCAGAGATTCCTTTCTCACACCCACAGTGCTTGCAAAACTCGAATCTCTCGGAACCGTTACCTACAATGAAATGACGCGTCAATATACGAGGGATGAATTGAAGAAAGCGCTCAGAGACTGTGATATCGTTGTGATCGGTTGGGGGGTGTCCGCAATCACGGGGGACGTGATCAAGGACAACGACCGCTTGAAGCTGATCGTACATACAGCGGGCAGTGTTGCCGACTACGTGGATGCTACCACTTATGAGAAGGGGATCCGTGTGATCTGCGGAAATCGACTCTTTGCCGAATCGGTTGCCGAGGGAACGATTGCGTATATGCTGTCGGTGCTTCGCTATATCCCCGATCAGGTGTACGGGTTGAAAAACGGCGGCTGGAGAGATCCTGCGTATGCGCATGACCGTGGGCTTCTCGGCAAGCAGATCGGTATATTGGGGGTTGGAACGATCGCACGCTATCTGATGGAGATGCTACAGCCCTTCCGTTGCTCCTTCCTTGTCTGGGATGACAATTACACGGTCGATCCCGCGTATCTTGCGAGTGTTCATGCGCGGCAGACGAGCCTTGAGGAGGTTGTGTCCTCCTGCCCCATTGTCACCCTTCACGCATCCCTCACGGAAAAAAGTCGTGGGATGATCGGAAGACGTGAGCTTGAAATGATGCCCCGAGGCGGTATTTTTATCAACACCTCGCGCGGCGCAATTCTTCGCGAGGCGGAGATCGCGGCTCTTCTGGAGGAGCGGCAGGATCTGCATGCGATGCTCGACGTGTTTGAAGCTGAGCCTCTTTGCACTGATTCGCCATTTCGCAAATTGAAGAACGTTTACCTGATGCCGCACAGGGGAGGTCCTACGGTGGACTACCGTGCGACGGTCGGTATGACGGTGGTTGAGGAAATTGAACGCTATCTTGCGGGAGCAGAGGTGCTTGAACACGAGATCGTGCAAAGCGTTGCCGCGCGCATGACCAAGCATAACTGAAGGAGGATCGTGGAATGAAAACCGCATTCAGCACGTTGGCGTGCCCGGATCTTGAGCTTAGGGAGGTTTTATCGCTTGCCGCAAGAAACGGAATGGACGCCGTTGAAATTCGATTGGACCGTGAAAATCGCCTTTGCGGATACACGCTTGAGGAGGCTGAGGCGGTCAAACGCTTGATCGCAGAGCGCGGGATCGCGATTTCCGACCTTGCTACGGGTATTCATTTTCACGGGGAAAAAGTACCCTTGGAGGCGGTTGCGTATTGTTCGCGACTTGCCGCGGCGCTTGGCGTACCCGCGTTGCGTGTATTTGCCGATGCACCGGTGAGGGCAGGAAGCGAGATCCCAAAGGATTTTGTTTTCCGAAACGCTGCCGCGCTTTCCGAGTGCGCTGATCTTGCTGCTTGCCACGGGGTAGCACTTTGGGTGGAAACGCACAGTGCTTATTCGACGGGAGAGCGTCTTGTTCCACTTCTTGAGGCTGCGAACAGGGAAAACATCCGCGTTATTTGGGACATCATGCATTCCATAGAGTTCGGGGAAGCGCCCGCACGTACGGTCTCCCTCCTTGGGGATCAGATCGTGCACGTCCATCTCAAGGACGGTGTGCCGCCCGCAGGGACGGAGGACGTACATTACGTTCTGTGTGCACTGGGGGAGGGGGCTGTTTCCTTTGCGGAGATCGCGAATGCGCTCTCGACGGTCTCTTATGACGGATATTTGTCCCTTGAATGGGAATTGATGTGGCACCCTGAGCTTGCCGCATGCTATGAGTCCTCAGACGCGTTGCTTGCGGCGTATCGGGAGCTGCTTGCGCGATATTTTTGATACAAAAAACGGGCGTGAGTCAAATACGAAAACGCATTTGACTCACGCCCGTTATGTATTTTTTCATTGCTTGAGCTTGATGCCGTAGCTTTGCGCGTACCTTGCCGCATAGGAATCTGCGGTACAGCAGACGAGCAAGGAGGAATTGCAGTTGAGGAATGCACCGTAGCTGATGGACTTGACGCTGTCGGGGATGACGATCTCGGAGAGCCCGATGCACCCCGAGAAGGCAAACCAACCGACCGTCTCAACACCTGCGGGGAGAATCACGCGGGTGATCCTTGTATTGTTTTCAAACGCACGGTCTGAGATCGCCACCACGGGAGAGCCCTCGAAATGCGAGGGAACCGTGACCTCCTTGTCGTTTCCCGTGTAGGAGACGAGCGTTGCGCGCCCCTCTGAGACGGTGAAACGGAAATCCGCCGTTTCATCCTTGTCGGCATTGGTTCCCTTTTCTGCCTCTTCCTTCTCCGCAAGTGCGGCATTCAGCTTTGTTTGCAGCTCGCTGATCTGCGCCTCATACTCCATGCGGCTTGTAAAAAGCTCGCTTTTGACCGTGAGGATCTCCTCCTCAAGCTGTGCCGCCAGATTCTGATAATAGGTTGCCCTTTGCTCTGCGGCATCCAGTGAGATCTGTGTGTTCGAGGCGTTGTTGTCGGGGGCTGCGTCCGTTCCGTAGCCGTCCCCGCCCGTTGTGACGCATCCTGTCAGTGCAAGGCAAAGAATCAGACATGGAATCAGTGTTTTTTTCATGCTTTCACTCCTTTCTTTTTGTGCGCGTCGGTCGACACGCGCGCCAAGGGCATGTCCTCCCTGACTGCTATCATCATAGCACAAGCCCACTGTCGAAACCAAGTGAAATGCGCGCGCCCGTAAATAATGGAGAAGAAAACATTTCGACACGGATAAATTGACGCCGAATCAATAAAAAATAAAAAAAGCACTTGACTTTTCGTATTCTTTCCGTTATAATATTACATACTGCCAACGGACCATTAGCTCAGTTGGTTAGAGCCACCGGCTCATAACCGGTCGGTCCAAGGTTCGAGTCCTTGATGGTCCACCAGAAAAGGGGCTAGCTCATTAAGCTAACCTAAAAAAAAGAAAAAGCGGATGTTCTTTACCGAAAGGTATTGAGCATCCGCTTGCTTTGTTGTATAATTAAATCACCACAAAATAACCCACAAGAAAGCGAG
>SVSZ01000117.1 GCA_015064025.1 Oscillospiraceae bacterium
GGGACCGATGCTTGCCCCAATGATGGGACCGATGTAAACGCATACGATATCACGGCAAGGAATCGACTGTCTGATCAGATCCTTCATCACCGCAAGCTCCTCCTCGGAGCAATCCGCATGCGCAACGTATACCGTTTGCGTTTCGGGCGACTCGATCGCCGATGCAAGCATGCCCACCATTTCCTTGAAGGAATTCATACGCCCCTTCGCCTTTTTGATCGGCGTCTGGACACCGTCGGCATCGGAAATAAGAATGGGCTTGACCCCCATCAGATTGCCGAAAAAGGCAGCACTGCCCGTCACGCGTCCCGCACGCTTAAGCGCATCAAGAGAGTGAACGGTCACGTACTGGTTGACCTTCTTTCTCAGCCCCATGACGGTATTGTATACTTCTTCTGCGCCAAGGCCTTCGGCGACGAGCTCTGCCGCGCGAATGGCAAGAAGTCCCTCTCCCATGCTTGCATTGAGGGAATCGATGCAATAGATGGATGCGTCGGGGTAGCTTGTCAAGAGCTTCTTTGCGACAACACCTGCCGTATTGACAGATCCCGACTGCTTGGAGGAGCAGCCGATATAGATGATATCACAGCCCTCGTCGAGATATTTGGTAAACACGCGATCAAATTCAGCTGCGGGAACCTGAGTTGTTTTCACACGCTCGCCCGCGCGCATGACCTCATACAATTCATGGGGCGTATAATACTCCCACAAAAGAGAGGCAGGGGTCTCCGTTTCGCCCCGTACGGTGCACATACGGCAGTAATCGATTCCGTACGTTTCAAGAAGAGACGCGGAAAGATCGGAGCAGGAGTCGGTAAGCACTTGAATTCTTCTCATGTCATTGTCCTCGTTTTTTATTCGTTAAAATTTGATGATTTTCCCGAACACGGACAGTATACATGGTCGTCCAGAAATTGACCACGCCGACAACGCCCATAGCAACGCCCATCCAAACGCGAACGTCCATATCATAATATGCCAAAACGATCAGAACAACTCCTGCCGCGATCTCGATAAGCGCGGAAAGAGCCACAAGATACCACTTGTGGATTCCAAAGCGCTGTCCCTCGATTGCGATCTGAGATTTGTTTCCGCCGTCAAGCAAGGTCAGAATGGAAATTGCCGTTGGCAAAAGGACGGGAAGCTGTATCGGTTTGATGATCAGCAGAATACCTAAAATGACGTTGAAAATTCCCAAAGCAAAGTCCGACTGAAATGCCAAACGGTACATGTCGTTTGAAAAATAGCCATAGATTCCCGTTATGCCGATAACGATGCTCGCAATACCGACGACAATCATCCCGAAGAAATCAAATTCCTCGAAGGTGGGGACAAGCATGATCAAAAGACCCGCGATCAAAAAAATGACCGAGGAGCAAAGATGCATGATCTTGGCGCTTCTCACAACAGCACTGTTCGGTTTCACATCGAAATGCTCGTTCATATGCGCTCTCCTTTCTGCTGACCGTAAATCATCAGCGTAATTTTATCAAAAACAAAGAAAAAATACCATGGACAAACAAAAGCCCGTGTCCGTTTTTTGGGCAAACGGCGCGATTTGTCCTATCATTTTACATTTTTTTACAGTCAAAAGCAAGCTCTACGAAAGCTTTTTGGCGTTTTCAAGGCAGAATCGCAACGTCCCGTCGAAGAGACGCTCCCAGCGCTCCGTATCCGAAATAAGATCCGAATCCTCCGTTTTCAATCGGCACAGGAGCTCTCCCGTCAATCCGCGAGCATAGAAATTCGCGATCAGCTCAAGGTCCTCTGCCCTCACGCCGTAATGAACGTTTTCACCACGCAAAAGCTCCATGAGGATCGCGTGGAGGCGCCGATATAAATATCCCTCCATCGCATCATGCCCGATCGTCTTGTAAAGATTGGAAAGGATCTTTTTATGCGCAACGCAAAAATCCCGAAGCTCATATGCAGCAGCCTTGGGGTCACTTCCCCAGCTTCCCTCCAATGCTTCAAATTTTGCATCGATCACATCCTCAAGCACTTCGTAAATATCATGGAAATGGTAGTAGAAGGTATTTCTTGTGATGCCGCACGCTTCCACAATATCACGCACGGTGATCTTGTTCAGTGAGCGCGACTGTGCCAAATTGAGCGTGGCTTCCACGATTGCCTTTTTCGTCAGCTGTGACATAGAAATACCTCCTTTCCGTTTCACAAATATACATTGATTATACCACTTTTTCCCAATACATTCAATGAAAACTTTGTGAATTATCATCTTTATTATACGTCCGTGCGCCAAATCTCTTGATTTTATCGCAAAAATGTGGTACAATGGTGCAGCATTTCAAACGAATCAAGAGGAAATCACACATGAAGATCACAAACAATCTGAAAGGAAGCGCCATCCTCACGCTGGCAGCGCTCCTTTGGGGACTTGCCTTTGTCGCACAGGCACAGGCAGCAGACAAGGTGCCACCGTTCATGTTCAATGCATTGCGCTCCTTTATCGGCTCCCTTTTTCTTTTTCTTTTTTTGCTGATTACATCAAAAATGCGTCACCGCCCGCTCTTCCCCACCACGAAAAACGGAACAAAGCAGGCATTGACGGGCGGGATCCTTTGCGGTATCCTTTTGACGGTCAGCGTCAACTTCCAGCAATTCGGACTCACCTATTATCCCGAGGGCGCCGCCAGCGAAGCACGTGCAGGCTTTTTGACCGCGCTGTACGTGGTTCTGGTGCCTGTTGCCTCCGTGTTCTTCGGTAAGCGCATCAAGCTTCCCGTCTGGATCGCCGTTGCGGTCGCCATGGGCGGCATCTATCTTTTGAGTCTTTCAGGCGGGATCGACAACATTTATCTGGGTGATATTCTGGTATTCTTCTGCGCCATCAGCTTCACGATGCATATTCTCACGGTGGATCGGTTCGGGGCTCCTGTGGGCGGTACGCTTCTTTCCATGCTTCAGTTTTTGGTGTGCGGCATTCTCTCCCTCGTTCTCTCCCTTTGCTTCGAAACCGTTATATGGGAAAACGTGCTCGCCGCCGCACCGCAGATCCTTTATCTCGGAATCGTTTCCAGCGGCATTGCCTATACGTTGCAGATCTACGGTCAGCAGTATGCTGAGCCTGCGATCGCATCGATCACCATGAGTCTGGAAAGTGTGTTTGCGGCGCTTGGCGGCTGGCTTATCTCGGGAAACACGCTGACTCTGCGCGAGTTTGGCGGTTGCGCACTCGTCTTCCTTGCCATCATTCTGGCACAGCTTCCTCAATTGTTTGAAAAAAGAACTACCGCGATCACATCCGAGGGGTAAAATTTATTTTTCACAAAATGCGCCCGAGCACTTGACATCGGGCGCATTTTGTGTTACAATCTATATGTTCCGAAATCAACCGAATACGCAGATGTAACTCAATGGCAGAGTGTCCGCTTCCCAAGCCGAATACGCGGGTTCGATTCCCGTCATCTGCTCCAAAAAATTCGACAAGCTAAAGCTTGTCGAATTTTTTATAAATGCCTCAGCTTAACTCTCACGGAGGTGCTTATGAAATCCATTCTGGTCAGTGCTTGTCTCTTGGGTGTTCCCTGTCGCTATGACGCACAAAGCAAGCCATGCAAGGAAGTCTGCGCGCTTTCTCAAAAATATCATCTGATCCCCGTCTGCCCCGAGGTTCTGGGGGGTCTTCCCACGCCGCGCATTCCCTGTGAGATCGTGGGGGAGCGGGTGATGTCGCGGGACGGGCGCGACGTCACGGAAAACTACCGCGCGGGCGCTACGAAAGCCTTGGAGCTTGCACGCATCAACGGGTGCGACACGGCTATTTTGAAGGAGCGCAGTCCCTCCTGCGGATGCGGAAACATATACAGCGGTCGTTTTGATGGGAGCTTGGTCAACGGCGACGGTGTGACCGCGGCTCTTTTGAAGGAAAACGGCATCCGTGTGCTTGGAGAACGTGCAAAAGAGATAGAAGAATTCTAAAGTCATCACCACCGACGAAGCAAGCGTTTTCTTTATACGGCAAAACGTCTCAAATGCAAAAATACGCATTTGAGACGTTTTGCTCATTATTTTTATCCAAAGATCATCGAAAATTCAACGCTCTTGGAGTCAGACGGCTGGATGCGGAACATATCGGATCTTGTTTCCATATCCTCGATCACACCGTCAACACCGGGAAGACCGCACCAAGGCTCTACGCATACGTAGGGAGCTTCCATCTTCGGCTTATGCCAAACACCGACGTAAGGCATATCGGGATACTCAAGCGTTACAAATCTCTCGCTCTTGTCGGATTTCAAGGTCACCTTGCTGTCAGCACGGGAAAGGAAGATCGCGTCATTGTCGAACAGATCATGGCGCAGATGCAATCTCTTGCCGCCCTCCAACGGGAACGCTGTTCTCGTACCGTCACGCAAGCAACGCTCCGTGCAATTGATCTTATCGGGGCTGCAGGCATTGCCGAACTCCAGATAGTAATCGGTAAACTCGCCCTTTCCATCAAAAGGAACGTTAAAGCCGGGATGTGCGCCGATCGTAATGGGAAGAATACCGTTGCCGGGATTCTTCATTACAAAGCGATTCACAAGACGCTCCCCTTCAAGGATATACCATACGTCCAATTCAAAATCAAAGGGATACACACCGCGAGTCTCCTCGTTGGCACCAAGCCTTAAGCAGATCGAGGTCTCGCTCTGCTCGGCAACCGAGAACACAGAGGGACGGATGAAACCGTGGCAGTTAATATCATAGGTTTTGCCTCTGTAGGTATACTTTCCTTCAAAAAATCTTCCGCACACAGGAAACACCAGCGGTGCCTTAAAGGGCCATACGGCAGGATCTCCCACCCAGATGTACTCGCAGTCCCCCCTCTTTACGGAATGAAGCTCCGCACCAACGTCGGAAACAACAACGGTCAGTTCACTGTTTTTTAACGTGTAAAGCATAGTTTTTTCCTTTCTGCTGCATCATGAATGATAACTGTTCTCATTATACAGCATTTCCCTTCTTATTTCAAGAGCTTTTTCAAAATGCACGAAAACATTCAAAAAAAAGACAAAACAGAACAAGTTTTGTCACTTATTACAAACATCCTGTTTTTTTTATTTTTTTCAAAAAAAGTCTTGACAAGGATTTCAATTTGTGATATAATATTCAAGCGTTGGCGGGATAGCTCAGTTGGCTAGAGCAACCGGTTCATACCCGGTAGGTCATGGGTTCAAATCCAATTCCCGCTACCACCGGCCCGTT